>CAMZZN010000025.1 GCA_947345935.1 uncultured Ruminococcus sp. | reverse complement strand
TATTCGATTACCAATAGAAGTCATTTTCTAACATCTCCTTTAGTATAATTATATACTCAACTATTGATAAATTTAATCATCTATAAGCGATATATAATTATAATTTAAGTTGAAATAGTGGTGATATATTAATATATTATATATTAAAAGGAATTTTTAAAATGAATATGAATAAACTACTCAAACGAATTACCATAAAAAATGGTGTAAACATTATGCAAGTTCATAATTGTAACGTCAGTGAGCATCTTGAAAACTGAATAATATAGGGAGAAAACACGGTTAATCGTCAAATACCTAATTTTGCGAAAATGCAAAATATATTCGTTACTTATATGATTTGTATGGATCATTGCGATTATACATAATCTCTATTCAGCGCTCAGACAATAACAGAAAAGCAGCTTATATAAAATCGACATAAACGGAGAATTTTTATGAGAAAATCAGCTTGCTTTACGGGACACAGAAGTTTCACAGGCGATACCGAGAACTTAGAAACACGACTGTACGACATACTGGAAAGAGCAATCATCAAAAAGAATGCTGCTGATTTTTACACCGGAGGTGCAGTGGGATGGGACGAATTGGCTGCCCAGACCGTTTTGAAACTGCGTGAGATCTATCCGCATATAAAGCTGCACCTGATCCTGCCTTGTTCCAATGAGGAACAAACAGCAAAATGGACAAGGACACAAAAAACTGAATTTTACCGTATTCTCGATCTTGCCGATACGGTGACGTATACATCAGACCATTATTATAACGGTTGCATGAAAGTGCGTAATGCCCGTCTTGTGGAACTTGCTGATCTGTGCTTCTGCTTTTGGGACACAAAAAGGCAGAAAAGTGGAACAGCACAGACAGTTAGAATGGCTCAAAGAAAGAGGATCATGATCATTAACTTTTTTAGATCGATTTAAAAGTAAAGTTTATGAAGTAAATTATGACTTTATTATTGCAAATATACCGTTGAGCAAATTGCAAAACAATATGAGAGGAACAGAAGAATATTCGGAAATTCTCAGAATATATCTTGATATGGCGTAATTACAAACTATTAAAAAATTGGAGGGGGAAAATCAAATGGTTTTGTTCGTATTTGGAAGTATATTAGGAGGTACAGTGGGAGTGTTTGCGTCAGCGCTGTATACAGCCGCTAAATATGGCGATAAAGTGAAAAAATAAACAATAATTTCTCAGAAAAAAGCTCCGGCTGCAATTGCAGTTGTGCTTTTTTATATAAATGTCATCCGTGGTTTCTTCATTCCACGAGCAAAATAAAGGAGTATCATATGAAATTAAATTTGATGATCGATATAGAACTGTCGGAAAGCGACAGAATAAAAATGTGCAGTGATATGATAGGTTTTTTTCAGGAGCATCTTACTCTAACAGAAAGTGAAGATGCAGTTTTCAGCGTATTGAACGCTGTTCCTTTAAAGGAATTATATGTTGCGGAATGCGAATTTCCGCAATCACTTGTCAGATGCCTTAACGATAATGATATTTACTATATCTGCGATTTTAACGTTTATAAACTCTCCCAGATTTTTAATATGTTAAGCAGGAAATTTCGTTATGAAGAGGTCAAAAAATTCTTGTCTTTAATACATAATGCAATGAAAAAATACAGGTTTTCCTACGCAGATAAAAATATTGATTCTATGATTCCTTTGGATGAATGCGGAATGTCCGCAAGAACGGTAAACAGTCTTACCCGTGCAGGATATGTCTATATACAGGATGTAGCCTTTCACACAAAAGATGAAATATGCAGAGTACGAAACTTCGGTAAGGTAAGTCAGAATGAGCTTGAACAAAAAATGATTGAATACGGGATTTGGTATTCGGATAAGGAATGAATTGTAAACTTTGAAATCTGGCAGCCATAGATTTTCATGCTGTTGATTTTCACGTGGAGTTGTTTCTTAGGTTAGCAGATGAAGAAAATATTTATGATGAACAATGGCAGGAATTTATTGACCGTATAAAAAATCATAATTCGTCAAAGTAATTTATTTCACAAAATATAATACTTCTCGGTGATGAACCGATGTCGTGTAGCATCTTTACACTATCAATACTTGAAACAAACAAGTTTTTGATACAATGTGTAAAGATGTTTTTTATAATTCCGCCAACAAAGGGAGGATTAAGAAATGCATACATAAAGTTCCGAACAGGAACTTCAGATTCCTGCTGTTATATTTTCAGAATTGAATGAAATGGCGATCAGATTTCTTCATGAAAAAATGCCGCAGGTTCTTACGAATCCTATGGCATTTGATGTGAATATGATGATTGAGAAACCTGGGCTGTCTGTAATTGAATACGAGATATATTTCGAAAAAATTATGAGGATGACCACATTCATTGATAGTAATATACATACTGAGGACGGAGTTTTATGTTTATAGTCTCTAAGCTGAATTCAGGATTCTGTGAACATTTTCGCAAAGCTTGACATATTTCGTACTTGTGTGGTATAATTATAAAAAAACTGGTAACAGGAGGAAATAATTTATGAAAAGAAGCGATTACATAGGCTGGGATGAATATTTTATGGGAATAGCCATGCTTTCGGCTGAGAGAAGCAAGGATAATTCAACTCAGGTGGGCGCCTGTATCGTCAATCGTGACAATAAGATCGTATCTGTCGGATATAATGGTATGCCTACGGGATGTCTTGACGATGATATGCCGTGGGAAAGAGAAGGAGAGAAAGCGCTTGATACTAAGTATCCGTTCGTCTGCCATGCAGAACTTAATGCTATTCTCAACAGTAATATCGGAAATCTTTGCGGATGTACCGTTTATGTCACTCTTTTTCCATGCAACGAGTGTGCAAAGGCGATAATTCAGTCTGGGATAAAAAAAGTAGTTTATTACAGCAACAAGTATGCCGATTCAGACAGTACTGCTGCTGCCTGTATGCTGTTTGAACGATGCGGCGTTGAAACTGTGCCATATAAACCGAGCGGAAAGAATGTCGTCATATCGCTTTGAGTCAGCCGAAACCAAACTTTTTTCCGAGTTTTGATATCGAAGCGGTTATTTCACCGGCACAATCTATAAAATCTGTCGGCGGAGGCAGCGATATCCTGTATTTTTCTCCGAAAAAACCGGTATAGCTGAGTATTGCGGCAATGACAAGCAGCTTTATTATCTTCTTCAAGCGATTTCCTCCTGTATATAGAAACTTTCTATATTATTTCCAGTAAAAGTCAGATAATACACAGAAAAAGATCCCTCCCGGTTTCGGAAGGGATCTATCAGGAAATCAGAATAAGTTCTTACTGAGAAATAAGTGCAAGCGTGTCTCTTGCAATGAGAAGCTCTTCGTTTGTAGGAACGACCCATACTTCCACTTTTGAATCAGCAGCGGAGATCTTTGTAAGTTTTCCTCTGAGATTGTCGTTTACAGACTTGTCAAGCTTGATACCGAAGAATTCCATATTCTCGCAAACTTGCTCTCTTACGTCGTAGGCATTCTCGCCGATACCGCCTGTAAAGATAACGGCGTCAAGACCGTTCATAGCAGCGGCGTATGATCCGATATATTTCTTGATCTCGTAAACAAGCATTTCCGATACGAGCTTTGCTCTCTCGTTTCCGTGAGCGGCAGCGTCAGTGATGTCACGGTTGTCGGAGCCGATTCCTGAAACGCCGAGAAATCCGGACTTTTTGTTCATGTAATCGCTCATCTGTGCGGGAGTAAAATGGTGCTTGTCTGCCACGAAAGTAACGGCGGACGGATCTACAGCACCGGAGCGTGTTCCCATAACAACGCCGTCAAGGGGAGTAAAGCCCATGGATGTATCAACAGATTTTCCACCGTCTACAGCGGTAATTGAAGAACCGTTGCCGAGATGGCATGAAACTATCTTCAGATCCTTGAGATCCTTGCCCATAGCTTCAGCCAGAGCGGCGGACACAAAGCGGTGAGATGTTCCGTGGAATCCGTATTTTCTTACGTGAAGTTCTTCGTAATCTTCGTAGGGGAGACCGAACATATAAGCCTTAGGGGGCATCGTCTGGTGGAATGCCGTATCGAAAACAACGACCTGGGGAACTCCCTCGGGAATGACGCTCTTGCAGGCTCTGAGAGCAAGCGCATGAGCATGGTTGTGAACGGGAGCAAGTTCACGGAGTTCGTCGATCTTATCAATGATTTCGTCAGTAACAAGAACGGATTTATCAAAAATATCAGCGCCCTGTACGATTCTGTGACCTACAGCGGAAATTTCGTCCATACTGTCGATAACCTTTGCGTCGCCCGTTGTAAGAGTTTCAACGAGTTTCATAAAAGCCTCGGTATGTGTGGGGAACGAACAGTCTGCGCTGAGTTCTCTGCCATCGTACGTCTTATGAGCGATGTGACCGTCGATTCCGATTCTGTCGCAGTTACCCTTTGCAATAACGCTTTCATCGTCCATGTTGATGAGCTGGTATTTGAGTGAAGAGCTTCCTGCATTAACAACTAAAATAATCATGATATGCAAATTCCTTTCCGAATTAATTTCAGACAGCGCCGCACAGGATTTACCTGATGCCGCCGTCTTTGCATATACTATTATATACCATTTTCCGGGAAATGCAAGTCTTTTTTGTAAATTTTGTGAAAACAGCAAAAAATCAACAAAACGGAGCTTGTTTTTGCAAATATTATGTGAAAGAGGTAAAAAGTATCTAAAAAATATTGAATTTTATGAGAAGAGGTAGTAAAATGAAAATCAGCGGTATAATCTGTGAGTATAATCCATTTCATAACGGACATCTCCGGCATATCAGAGCGACGAGGAAGAACGGCGCTACTCATATAGTCGCTGTAATGAGCGGAAACTTTGTCCAGAGAGGCGATGTGGCTTATATGGACAAGCTTGACCGTGCCCGTCTCGCAGTACGTTCCGGAGCCGATCTTGTAATCGAACTGCCCGTTCAGTATTGTTTGTCGTCGGCGGAAAAATTTGCTGAGGGAGCCGTTTATCTTCTTGACTGCCTCGGCGTTGTTGACGAAATATCTTTCGGCAGCGAATGCGGAGATGCGGAAAAATTACAGCGGGCTATGGAAACGATAGAAGTGACGGCAGTAGTTCACGACAGCGAGATACGGCAGATAATGGAAAAAGGATATACTTACCCGAGAGCGCTGAGTTCGGTCATAAGAGGTATAGATCCGGAAAGTGCGGAGATAATTTCTTCGCCCAACAATATGCTTGCCATTGAATATCTTCGTGCGCTCGGAAAATTCACTTCACCTATAGTTCCGTTTACGTTAAAAAGAGTATACGGCTCTCATAACGGTCTTACACCCGAAAACGGATTTGCCAGTTCGTCTTTTATGCGTGAACGTCTGGCTGTCGGAAAGGACGTGTCAGAGATAAGCGAATACACCACGCCGCTTTGGACGGATGCGATAGCCAACGCTGTCAGGAACGGTGCGACAGCTTCTCTGGAACGTCTTGAAAGAGTGCTGCTTTATAAATTAAGAAGCACTTCCGCAGAGGAGATAGCTCATATCAGCGACGTAGGTCAGGGACTCGAAAACAGGATATACGGAGCAAGAATGGCAGGTTCGCTCGAAGAACTGCTATTTACCGTAAAAACAAAGAGATATACAATGTCACGCATACGGCGCATCATGCTGTCGCTTCTTATCGGGATCACCAGGAACGATATGAAAAATTTTCCGGCGTACGGCAGAATACTTGCATTCAACGAGCGTGGAACCGAGATACTCTCACGTGCAAAATATTTCACTAAGATCCCGTATTCAACATCTATTGCAAAACTTTCGCAGATCAATGAAAGCGCCGAGAGATTTGCAGAGCTGGAGATAAGGGCGTCGGATGTATACGGTCTTGCATTAGAGACGGTCACTTCTGCTCAGCGGGACTATCGTGCCAAAATTATGATAGATATGGAGTAAAATATCAATGCTTAAAAAAATCCCATATATTTCTTCGGTTCTGCTTTTGATTGCCTCGCTTTGTTCCTGTGGATCTACGGTAAAAGTAAGGGACTATCCGGTTGACGATGCGGCATCCGATACAACAGAAAATGTAACAGTGCCGGCAACAGTTATCCCTGTCCTTACAGAAAATGTTCAGCCGACTACAGAGCCTTTTTCGGTGGATATAAGTATCCCTGAAAATTATACTTTGCCGGATTCTTACGTCATAGAGGGTTTTGAAACGATCATGCAGGAACCGGAACTGCCAACGGGCTGCGAAGTCACGGCTCTTGCAGAGGTATTGAATTTTCTTGGTTTCGATATTGATAAGGTGGAGCTTTGCGATAACTTCATGCCGGTGGACTACGAGGGCGCAGTTAATATGTACTATGCGTATATAGGCGACCCGAAGTCGAATAACGGTTTCGGGTGCTATGCTCCTGTTATCGTAAAAACGGCATATGAATACTTTGAATCGGTTGATTCTCCGTGCTATGCTGTTGATCTGACAGGAACTGATCTGTATGATCTTTTCTACCAGTTGTGCTATGATAGACCTGTCATTGTCTGGACGACCATGGGACAGAGGGAAACGTATCCCAATTATAAATGGACGGCAGGAAACGGCGAGGATATGGTATTCAACGATTATCAGCACTGTGTTGCGATATACGGTTACGATTTAAATGCAGGCGTAGTATATACCGCCGATCCTCTGGTTGGAAATACGACATATGAAATAACTCGTTTTGAGACCATATACGATATTATGTATAAACAGGCTGTAGTGATCTGCGGAGACGCCAGAACGGAGGGCAGTTTTGTGCATGATCCGGATATAGAGAACAATGAGGTCTGGAGCAGGAAGAGTCAGCTTTCGGAAACTGAAATTACGGTGAATATCTATGATTAAGGGCGTTGTGTTCGATCTTGACGGAACGCTCATTGATTCTATGAAGATATGGAGCAGAACAGATATAAAATTTCTCCGTGAAAACGGCGTATCCGATCCTCCGGCAGATATATCTGACAAAGTGAAAAAAATGTCGCTGGAAGAAGCCTCGCAGTATTTCATCGACAGGTTCAGTCTGTCATTCACCAGAGAATACGTCGTAAAGCGCATTGAGGAGCTTGTGCGGATAGAGTATGAGAAAAATATCCCGCTTAAGCCATATGCCGCAGAGCTTCTTGATTTTCTTGACAGCCGGAATATCCCCTACGGAGTGGCGACGGCTACATATAAAAAGCTTGCCGAAGCCGTTATGCACCGCTGCGGCATATATCGCAGGATGAAATTTCTCCTGACAGACAGGGAGTATCCTATGGGAAAAGTTTTCCCGGATATTTTTCTTGGGGCAGCAAAGATACTTGAAGCTCGTCCGGAAGAGATACTGGTTGCCGAAGATTCTCTGCACTGCATAGAAACGGCGTCCGGAGCCGGCTTTGTAACGGTCGGGGTATACGACGAGGCCTCGGCGGCTGAAAGCGAAAAGATAGCAGAGACGGCGGATCATTACGTCGATTCTCTCAAAGAAATAGAAAGTATAATAAGGAACGAAATAATTTGAAAAAAGTAATGGTTGGAATGAGCGGCGGAGTTGACAGCTCCGTTGCAGCGCTGCTTCTCAGAGAACAGGGATACGATGTTATGGGCGTTACTCTGAAAATGTTCGGCAGCGAGGATATTGAAGAACCGGAAGATTCCGGAAAGACCTGCTGTGCACTGTCGGACGTGCTTGATGCCAGAAGCGTAGCAAGACGTCTTGGATTTGAGCATCTCACCTTTAATTTTAAGGACTGTTTTCGTGAAAGAGTCATGGAACATTTTGCCGAAAGCTATCTGTGCGGACGCACTCCTAATCCTTGTATAGAATGCAATAGGCACGTGAAGTTTGATAAAATGCTTCGCCGTGCAATGGAACTTGGATACGATTATATAGCCACCGGACATTATGCTGTCTGTGAATACGATTACGATAGGCAGCGTTATCTGCTTAAGCGTCCTGCCGACAGAAGCAAGGATCAGACTTATGTTCTGTATTCTCTGACTCAGGAGCAGCTTTCCCATGTTATTTTTCCGTTGGGAAACCTGGAAAAGAATGAAGTAAGAGCTATTGCAGAAAGTGCCGGACTTGTGAATTCAAACAAGCCTGACAGTCAGGATATATGCTTTGTTCCTGACGGTGATTATTCCGGTTTTATAAGAAAATTTACGGGAAAAGAACCAATATGCGGAAATTTTGAGGATATAGACGGAAATGTTCTCGGCGAACACAAGGGAATAATAAATTATACCATAGGTCAGCGCAAGGGGCTTGGAATCGCCGCCGGCAGACCGCTTTACGTTGTGCGGAAGAATATTGAAACAAATACCGTTATCCTTGGCGATGAAAAAGATCTGTATACAAGTTCGCTCATTGCGTCGGATGTGAACCTTATTTCGCTGCCCGAACTTACGTCGCCTATCAGGATAACGGCGAAAACACGTTACAGCCAGACTGAACAGGCAGCGCTCCTGTCGTCACTTGGAAACGGAGAGTATCTTGTTGAATTTGAACAGCCGCAGAGAGCCGTTACAAGCGGTCAGGCTGTTGTTTTCTATGACGGCGATATCGTTGTCGGCGGAGGAACTATAAAATAAAGTATGGAATATAAATTTGAAACGCTCACAGATAAAATAACAGTTTGTGCCAGTTCCGATCACCGGTTCGGGACTGACGCTTTTCTGCTTACTGATTTTTCCGGCTATCGTCAGAAAGATATGGTATGCGATCTGGGAACTGGATGTGGGATAATCCCTCTTATAATGCAGAAAAAGCTGCCTCCGAGAGTGACATATGCAGTGGATATCCAGGAGGGAGCTATCGAACAGCTTCGTCTCGGACTGGAGAGGAGTGAGACTTCCGGCATCGTGCCGATATGTTCTGATCTTAGACAGCTCTGGTCGGATGCGCCGCTTGGCAGATTTGATCTTGTGACCTGCAATCCTCCGTACAAGGCTGCGAACGCCGGTTTTGAAAGTGCGTCAGACGCACAGAGGATAGCCAGGCACGAGATAATGTGCACTATCGACGATATATGCTGTGCCGCTGAAAGACTTCTCAAATTCGGAGGCAGACTTTGTCTCTGCAACAGACCGGAAAGGCTGTCCGATGTTATTTTTGCTATGAAAAATCATAATATCGAACCCAAACGTCTGAAATTTGTCTCAAAAACTCCTGATGAAGCTCCGTGGCTGTTTCTTATAGAGGGGAAAAAAGGTTCAAAGCCATTCATGAAAGTTGAAAAACAGCTTTATATCCGCAGCGGAGAAGGATTTTCAGATGAACTGAAAAAAATTTACTCTGTGGGAAAGGAAAATTTATGAGCGGAATTTTTTATATAATAGGAACTCCTATCGGAAACCTGGGGGATATAACCCTAAGACAGCTTGAAACGCTGAAATCAGTGGATTTCATCTGTGCCGAAGATACGAGAGTCACACTGAAACTGCTTAACCGATATGACATAAAAAATCATCTTGTAAGTTTTCATGAGCATAGTTCACGGTCGGATGCGCAGCGGATAATAGACAGGATCATCGGCGGTGAAAACTGCGGTATAGTTACCGACGCCGGAATGCCGTGCATTTCCGATCCGGGATCAGTTCTTGTGCAGATGTGTGCGGAAAACGGTATAGAAGTACGGGTAGTTCCGGGATCAAGCGCCGTTGTCTCGGCGGTCGCTTTGTCAGGATTTCCGGTGCGCCGGTTTACTTTTGAGGGATTCCTCCCCGTGCCCAAAAAGGAACGCACCGAAAGGCTGGACGCTCTGAAAAACGAGACGTCCGTTATGGTGTTTTATGAAGCTCCCCATAAACTGAAAGGCACTCTGGCAGATTTCCGGCAGATATTCGGTGCAGATCGCCCTATTGCCGTCTGCCGTGAGCTGACAAAGATTCACGAGGAAACTCTTCGTATGACTATTGAGCAGGCTCAGGCGTACTATTCTGAACACGAACCAAAGGGAGAATTTGTTCTTGTTGTCAGCGGTGGAACAAAAAGTTCCGGAGAAAACGTGACGATCGGGCAGGCTCTTGAACAGGTACGCTGTCTTGTTGACATGGGTGAGCGTCCTGTTGACGCCTGTAAGGCTGTAGCAAAAGATACAGGTTTCAGAAAAAGCGATCTGTATTCAGCATTCTGTACAGAATAATTGTGAAAAATAGGTGAAATTATTGTAAAGCCCTTGCATCCTGTATATAATTGTGATATAATATTTATGAATTATTATTTTAAAAGGAGATCATACTGTAATGATTTGCGATCTGCACTGTCACACCAAGCTTTCCGACGGTTCGCTTGGAATAGAGGATGTAATAGAACAGGCAAAACGAATGAATATAAGCTGGCTGTCAATTACAGATCATGATACAATGGCGTCTTTTTCACGCTCGGATATTCTTGGCGACCGTGCCGGAGTAAAGATACTTCACGGCGTCGAGCTTTCTGCATGGGATAAGGACAGGAACAGCAAGGTACATATCCTTTGCTACGCTCCTCTCAAGCCTGATCGTCTGGAAGGATTATGCCTTAAATCCTGCGAGATCAGAAAGGCATGTTCAAAGGAAATGATAGAAAAGGTCATGAAAAAATTCCCGATTCCTATTGAGAGTATACTTAAACACACTACTTCGTCAAAGAGTATTTTCAAGCAGCATATAATGCGTGCTCTGGTCGATTATGGATACGCTCTCGAAATGTACGGTGATCTTGACAGAGAGCTTTTCAATCCTCAGACAGGTTCATGCTATGTTGAACGTGAGTATCCCGACGTGAATTTTGTTATAGATCTTATTCACACGGCAAAGGGAATTGCAGTAATGGCTCATCCGGCTCAGTATGACAATATTGAACTGCTGGAGGAACTTGCCAGAAAAGGCAAGATAGACGGCGTTGAGATCGGTCATTATTCCGCTGATGAAAACTACCGCAGTGAACTTTCTGTTATTGCAGAAAGATATGAACTGATTAAAACCGGAGGTTCGGATTTTCACGGTCTGTATAACAGCGTGCCGACTCATCTTGGCAGTGATTCGACTTCAAAGGAAGATCTTGACCGTATTCTGAAACTTTCAGCCGGAATGAAGCGGAAGAATCATGAATAATTTTGTAGAAAGTACAGTAATGAAAATTATTCCTGCTGCCGCTTCGTTGTGTTTGCTGATATGGTTTTTAATTCCTTTTACGAGGGGAATAATTAATATAGGCAATATTACCGGAACGGCGGTTTCGGCTGCAATGCTGGTTATTTTTATTTTTTTCGGAAGATTTACGTCTCTGATAAGGCTGCTGTGGAATTCGCCGGCTGGAAAGGTTCTGGTTTCATCTGTTGCGGCTGTCTCTGCGATTTGTGTTCTGACGGCGGCAGTAATGAGTTTTTTTATGATAAAAGCCATGAACGACAATCCTCAGAACGATAATACGACCCTTGTGGTGCTCGGCTGTCAGGTAAAGAAAGGCAGACCAAGCAATATGCTGAAAAGACGTCTTGATGCTGCTTATGAGTATCTGTCCGAACATGATTCCGTAAACGTTGTAGTTTCCGGTGGACAGGGACCGGATGAAATTATCAGCGAGGCGCAGTGCATGAAAGAGTATCTTGTGGAAAAGGGGATAGATCCGGGCAGGATTTATATTGAGGATATGTCTGTAAACACCGAGGAAAATCTTCGCTTTTCCATGAAACTTATCGAGGAGCGTGGACTTTGCAGCGATATTACTATAGTTACCGATGGATTTCATCAGCTCAGAGCAGAACTTATCGCTAAAAAGATCGGAACCGACGTCAATAATATTTCAGCGCCGACACGATGGTATCTTCTTCCGTCATACTGGGTGCGGGAATGGTTTGGAAATGTATATTACTTTATCACAAATTAGTGGTTGACAAACGGAAATGTCAGTGTCAGAGACTTTGAATAAAAGTAAAAAAATAAAAATTTGTATTTTTTTCAGTTATAGTATTGACATTTCTGTTTGTTTGTAGTATAATATTAATTGTTCGAGGTGTGGCTCAGTTTGGTAGAGTACTACGTTCGGGACGTAGGGGCCGCAGGTTCAAATCCTGTCACCTCGACCATATTAGCGCTACGAAAAATATGCACACTCCAAAAATCCGCTATAAATAGCGGATTTTTTAGTATAATAAGAAGTGTAAATGTAGAATATAAAAAAAGTGTTACGCATTTGTGTTTATTTAATATACCTGCTGCGCTAAAAAACACCGAGAACGAAACCCTATTCAAGCTTGGTCAGTGGTATAATTCGTCTGCAAGTTTTTTTATTTATAAACTCATTTATTCTGTCTGCTGGGAGATATGCGCACAGAATATCAGAAAACTTAGGGAGAATGTTCTATTTAGAATAGTTGGCAAGAGAAAAATGGAGGAATTATTGTGAACGCTATTTATGATAGAAGAAGCATACGGAAATTTCAAAACACGGCTATCTCCAGGGAAACGATAATAGCTGTAATTGAAGCGGGAAGAGCAGCTCCGTCTGCAAAGAACAGACAGCCATGGAAATACATTGTTTTTGCTAATTCTTCAAAAAGAGACTTGCTTGACAAAATGGAGATCGGTTTGAATAGGGAGGAGAACATCTACCCAGCCTTGCCTAAGTCGAAATTTGGACTTGCCGATGCCAAAAGCACGCTAAAAGTTATGTACGAAGCGCCTGTAATTATTCTGGTTCTCAATACTAACGGAACATCACCGTTTATTCCGCTTGATGCTGATGCCAGAATTACTGAAATATGCGATACGCTTTCAATAGGTGCTTCAATACAGAATATTTTATTGAAGGCTCATGAATTTGGGTTGGGAACGCTGTGGATTGCAAACACTTGTTTTGCTTATAAAGAATTGGCTGAGTATCTTAAAATCGATTGTCAACTCATAGGCGCAATCGCTTTAGGTTATGCTGGTGAGTGCCCTCATCAGCGTCCCAGAAAAAATATAGAAGAAATTATGGAGTTTAGATTCTGATTATGGATTACACATATCACTACATATCTCCGCTCGGAGGTATCACTCTTTCAAGCGATGGCGAAGCTCTTACCGGATTATGGTTTGACAGACAGAAATATTTTGCTCAAACACTTGATAAAGAGAATATGGCATCTGAACTGCTGATATTTACACAGACGGTTAAATGGCTTGATATATATTTCAGCGGTAACGCTCCTGGTTTCACTCCGCCGATAAATCTGCGAACAACGGATTTCCGCAAGGCTGTCTGCGAGATCATGCTAACGATCCCCTATGGGCAGACCATGACTTACGGCGAGATTGCAGATGTCATCGCAAAGCAGAAAAATCTAACAAAAATGTCAGCTCAAGCTGTAGGCGGAGCCGTGGGACACAATCCGATTTCAATTATAATTCCCTGTCATAGAGTAATTGGCGCAAACGGTGGCATGACTGGATATGCAGGCGGTATTGATAAGAAAATCAAATTGCTGAAACTCGAAATGGCAGAAAAAAAAAAAAAATAAACTTAGTTCCTTAATAAACACCAGCGACGAAACCGAAATATGTAAATTAATGCATGATTATACGCAAAACGCTTCATAATGATTATGTTACAGCTGCAAACAAAAACTGCTGTTATTTAATCAAGTTTTGGCTTTTTACTGCAAATAAATCAGCATTTCACTGCAAGTTTCTGCATAAACCGCAATACTATGTTATAATACGTAAAGATTTATTCTTATTTTTATGAAAAATAAGAATATTTTGTAATCCGCATAAATTATGAAAGGATGTTTATTATGAAAACAATTAAAAGAATTTTATCGGTAATTTCTACTGTCACAGTCTGCGCTGTACCGATTTTAAGTACGCCGATTGTAAACGCAGCATCTTCAGATCAGTATGATACATATGCGATCTACTGCGATGTCCCTGCAAATTCAGGAGTTATGTGGGCAAATTTGGAATTTGTATATAAGGACATAGAAGAAATTGAGTCGCATGTTGGGAATTTCGGAGGTACGGTAAGTGATTCAAGTGGTGCAAGACGTCCAAACGGTGAGCATTCATTTGCAGCGTGCTTTCGTGCCAATGGAGCTCTTTCTGCTCCAGGCAATCTCTTTACAACAAAATTGATAACAGGGCACGGCAATGAGATAGAAAAGATAGTAAAAGAGATATGTACAACTTCTTTTGATGCACAGCGCAAACTTATAACGAATAATCAGGTAACTTATGATATAGTTCTTGTAGGCGATGCTAATGGTAACGGGGTAGTTACTATTGCGGATTCCACTGCAATTCTTCAATACGTAGGCAATCCATCCACATATAAAATCAGTAATCTTCGTGCAGCAGACGTGAATTTTGATGGCATCGTTGATTCAAAGGATGCAGAACTTATTCAAATGTACGATGCAGGAGTTATCGACTGTTTCTAATTTTCGATATATTAGAGCGTAGGTACTTTTTCTGAAAAATTATTTAATGCAGAAAGGTAATAATTCCAAAGGGGTTTGAACATGATGTTTGAATTCCTTTGGAACTATAGAAAAAATCGTTTTGCAAAAAATGCAATCACCGCCGAGAAATTAAAATCTCGGCGGTTTTTATTAGACGATTTTCAGTGTTGTAATCATATTATTTTTAGTAAATATCGGCAAGTACTGCTACGGGTTTCGTGTACAAAGAAGCAGATACAAGAGCATTTGTCGAAGGCGCTTGCCATGAACGCCTCGAAAAATGCGATATTGCTTATTATTATAATTTATTTATATGCTTCTATCACACTGATGGATGCGTTATAAATCAATTGTGCAATTTCTTCCGGTGACTCGGTCATAGTGCTGTTAATCCATGATTGAATAACATGAATACATCCAGACAATATATATTGAAAGATATAATCTGGAAAGTTATTATTATCAGCAAATATATTTTTAGATTTAGATTTTAAGAAATCAATAGTGTCCTGTATCATAACAGATGAAAAGTTGTCGTCAACGCTATTGTTTAAAAGAAGCTGATATAAATCTTTGTTTTCCTTAATATAACACAGAAGCCTATAAAGCGGCTGTATTGCACAGTTGATTCCTGACACTTCAATTTCCTGCATACATTTTTGCCCCTGTTTAAGAGTTTCTTCTTCAATTTCCGTTAAAACGTCACGTACATTTCCATAATATTTATAAAAAGTGGAACGATTCATTTCCGAAGTCTCGCAAAGTTCTGTAACAGAAATCTGGTAAATTGATTTTTTTTGAAGAAGCGATATCAAAGCGTTTCGAAACAGTATTTTTGTAAGCCTTGTACGCTGATTATCTTTTTTATTCATATACTCTCCTTAATTTCTACATCTTTTCATACAAATTTTGAGTTCACAACAGTTGATATAAAAAATGTTGATTTAAAAGCGTTTATTTTAAAAAATATGGTTGCAAAATCAACACACTGTAGTTATAATATAGTATAGCAGATTTTTTTAAGTTTGTCAAATACAAAGAAAAGAGGTTATATTAATTGAAGAAGATTGCAAACTGGATAGTTGAAAAGAAATTCATAGTATTTATAATCACGGCAATTCTTACTGCTGCGGCTGTATTCGGTATATTTCAGACGAATGTCAATTATGATATGTCGAAATATCTTCCAAAGGATTCAGATGTAAAGCAGGGTATGGAGATTATGTCTGATGAATATGGAGAAATGTCAAGCATAACCGTTATGTTCAACGATCTTACGGAGCAGGAACAGCTTGAACGAAAGATTGAACTTGAAGCAATTGAAAATGTCAAAACCGTGGTCTATTTGCAGGATGACGAAGCATATCAGAAAGACAATTACTCTAAATACATGATTACAATTTCTGCAAATACTTATTCCAAAGCAGCACGGAACGTACTTGAAACAATTGAAGATAAATACGGAGATTCCGCATATTGCAGCGGCGCTGTTGTAGATAACGATATGATGGTAAGTACTCTCGTTGAAGAAATACCGATTATAGCTATAATAGCTGTAGTTATTATTTTTGCAATACTTTTCCTGCTTTGCAATTCTTGGATCGAACCGTTTATATATATGGGCTGTATCGGAATAGCAATCTTACTCAATATGGGAAGTAATGCATTTTTGCCATCGGTTTCATTTATGACATTTGCAGTTGGCGCTTTATTGCAGATGGGACTATCTATGGATTATTCTATTATGCTTATGAACAGATATAATCAAGAAAAACTGAAAAATCCGAATCCGTCAATTGCTATGAAAAATGCGCTTTCAAATGCATTTGGCGCTGTTACAAGCAGTTCTGTAACGACTATCGTAGGTTTGTTGGTTCTTCTCTTTATGAGTTTTAAAATAGGTCAGGATATGGGTATTGTACTGGCAAAAGGCGTTTTTATCAGTCTGATTTGTATTTTTACTATAATGCCGTGTCTGGTTGTACAGTTTGATAAGATCATGACCAAGACTCATAAAAAATCATTAAATCCAAATATGAAACCTGTTATGAAAATTGCGGGCAAAATCAGATTTATTTCAGTTCCGCTTATTGCTGCTGTGACAGTTGGTGCTTTTTTGATAAAGGATAATCTTGAGGTTACATACATAAAAACTTTCGATAATCCCAAACAAACAACTATTGAAGATGTATTCGGTAAGGATAATCAAACGGTTCTTCTGTATGAAAATAACGAATCTCCTGAAAATATAAAGAAATTTATTTCCGCACTTGAAGAGCGTGAAGATGTCAATTCTGTACAGGACTATTCAAATACAATAGGAAAGTCATATAAATATAAGGAACTTGCCGAAGATATGAATATGACGGAAGAACAAGCAAAAATGATGTATCAGATGTACAAAGATAATCAAAGTCAGTCTGTATCTGAAAAAGTAACGATGTATGAACTTATATGTTATATGGATGATAATATTGCAAAAAATCCGTCATATGCCGAATTTATGAGTAAGGAGCAAATAGAACAGATCTCAGAAGCAAGAACAGAATTGGAAGATGGTAAAAATAAGCTGGAAGAAGCCGAAGCTCAAATATATGTAAATGAAGAGCAGCTTTTATCCGGTGAACAGCAGCTTATTGAAGCTAAAGAACAGCTGAAGCTTGCCGGTATGACAGATGCAATGATATCTGAGCAGCTTGGCAGCCAAGAGACAGAAATAGAAGCTGGGAAGGCTCAGATTGAGGAAGCTAAAAAGCAAATAGAACAGAGCAAGGCAATTTATGAAAAGAAAATGGATTCCAAAGAACTTGCAAAAATCATGGAGCAAGACGAATCTGACGTTGAAGAAATGTTAAAAATACGCAGAATGTCCATGCTTAATGTAGAGAACGATACTTTAACTCTTGATGATTTTTTGAGTTTTATTACAGATGAAATTATGCCTAATGAAACATATTCCGCAACAATTGATGAAGAAATGCGTTCACAAATAACTGACGGTGAAACACAGATCAGAGAAAATCGTGAAATGATGCTTGGCAAAAAATATAACAGAATGATTATTTCCGTCGATCAGCCGTCAGAGGGAACAAGTACGTTTTCATGTATCGGTTCAATAGCTGACACGGCAGATAAGTGTTTTGAAAATAACACATACCTTGTAGGAGATTCTGCAATGGGTTATGAAATGGATGAGGGTTTTACAGACGAGTTGAACTTTGTCACAATTTTGACTGTTATTGCAATTTTAATTGTTGTACTCATCACATTCCGCTCATTTGTAAGCTCTGCAATACTGGTTGCGATTATTCAAGCGGCTGTATTTATTACAACAGCGATAGTGTCTCTCCAAGGTTACAGCGTCAATTATATTGCTCTTATCCTTGTACAGTGTATTCTTATGGGAGCTACGATCGATTATGGTATTCTTCTGTTTGATAATTACCGTGAAAAGCGTCTGACCTTAGAAAAGATGGATGCAATAGGCGAAGCTATGAATTGTTCTGTCAAAACAATTTTAACTTCATCGCTGATTCTTATTGCAACCTGTCTGACCGTAAGCGTGATAATGACTCAGAAGGTAATATCACAGACTTGTATGATGATCGCATACGGCGCAATTGCCTCGGTCGTAATGGTTATTTTTATTCTTCCTGCAATCTTGCTGTTAGTTGATCGGATTATTATTAAAAAGAAGAAAGGTGAAAAATAATTATGAAAAAATAATTTGCATAGGCAGGCAATACGGAAGTTGAGGACATAGACTTGCTCGTATATTGGCAGCAACCGCTCCCGCAATTTCTAAACCGGATCCGCCAGAAATAGGTGCTTCGTCCGGCATTTCTCACCGCTGTTTCGCACGTCTGCTTGATTTGGATCATTTCTGAGCACAATGTAGGTACTGAAGAACTCGCTCATGTAGAAATGATATCCGCCATTCTCTATCAGCTTACAAAGGATCTCACTATTGACGAGATCAAATCAAGTGGCTTTGACACATATTTTGTTGATCATACTACAGGTATCTACCCGATAGCAGCATCTGGAGCGCCGTTCACTGCAACTTATTTTCAGAGCAAGGGCGATATTATTACGGATATTCACGAAGATATGGCGGCAGAACAAAAAGCACGTACAACTTACGATAACATTCTCCGTCTTGCTGATGATCCGGATGTACGTGATCCCATCAAATTCCTGAGACAGCGTGAGATCGTTCATTACCAGCGTTTCGGCGAGGCGCTCCGCATAACACAGGATAATCTTAATTCCAAAAACTTCTATGCCTGCAATCCTGTATTTGATAAGAACTGCGGAAAAAGAAGATAATTTCAAAAATTACAGCGACTTCGTTTAGAGGGATACTCATAAAGAAGTTTAAGCCCCGAAGCAATTATAAATAATTGCTTCGGGGCTAGTTGTACATATTCGATTATTCGCATATATTTTAAATTTCCTCTAAATTCTGATTTATCTTAGTAATAATTATACATTAAAGCCGTTATATTGTAAATAAAAATGCTATGGCGAAGCTTCTTTATGAGCATCTGTCTTTATCCGGAGCCGTTTCTTCTTATTTTAAAAGACCTTTAATTCCATCCTCCTTGAATTTCTGCTTGTAATATACAAGTTCCTCTTCAATAATATCGTCAATAACATTCATGCCGAGAAGTTCAACTGGCGCTTTGTCATCGGTAAGGATGTTTCCTTCACTTCTGTATTCTGAAAGATTCTCTGAAACTGTTCTCATCATGGAATATAGAGTATCGTTTTCCAGAGTTTCAATATTTTTTCTGAATATATAAAGAATATCCGAAGCGTTCGAAGCAAAAAGTTCACGATTGGTCGAATGTTCTACATCTATTGTATATACGTTATCAAAAACTTCTGAAATAGTATCGGCAAGCCTGCTGTTGATGCCGTCAGAATTGTCGGAGCGCATATTCATGTTTACGACCATTACGCCGCCGTCTTTCAGATGTTTCTTTACCATAGTAAAAAACTCGACTGAGGACATCTGAAATGGAATTGTGATATCCTGATAAGCGTCAACCATAATTACATCGTACTTTTTATCTGAGACGCTGAGAAATGCCCGTCCGTCGTACGCCGTGACCTTCACTTCTTCCGGCAGATCAAAATACTTCCGGGAGAGATCAATGATCTTCTCATCGATCTCGACTCCCTCAGCGCTGATATTCCACAGATAATTTATGCACTGCTTTGCATAAGTTCCCGTTCCCATACCAAGGATCAGCATATCCTTTTCCTTATCCACAGAACCGGACATGAGAGGGGCAGCCATTGCGTAATCATAATACATTCCGGTAAGACTTCCGTCTTTGACATAAACTGACTGAACTCCAAAAAGGACGTTGGTGGAAAGATAAGTTTTATTGTCATCTTCTTTGACCTGAAGATAGTTGTATGTGGATTCACCCTCATACAACAGGCGTCGTTCCCAAAAAGCGAAACCGAGCTGTGTTGAAAGCATAGAAAATGCACCGAATACAACAGCTGATACAATGCATCTGACCTTTCCGCTTTTTCCATAAATAAAATAGGCAATGCCAAGAACAAGAAGGATTCCGGAGAATATAAGGAACGTTGCAGCGGTACCCACCGCTGGGATAGAAATAAAGGTCGGAACAAAAGTACCTATTATGCTGCCTATCGTATTAAAGGCTCCAAGAGTTCCTACTGTTTTGCCGCTGTCATCAAGACTATCGACGGTATATTTCACAAGAGACGGCGTTACCGTTCCGAGTAAAAACAGCGGGAAAACAAAGACGACCATGCAAGTGATAAACGCTGCCCATATGAGAAAATTGGTGTTTACAGTTACTACCAGCAGAGCGGAGATCCCGAGTATTACAAATTTTCCGAGAAATGGGATAGCTGCTATCCATAGAGCTGCAAAAATGATTCGTGCGTAGAGCCTGTCCGGATTCGGATTCTTGTCGGCGCTTTTTCCTCCGTATATGTTTCCCAGCGCCATTGCTATCATGATAGTGCCTATGATGATTGTCCATACGATCTGCGATGAGCTGAAATATGGTGCAAGCAAACGGCTTGCACCCAGTTCCACCGCCATAACTGACATACCGGAAAAAAACTCTGTCATATACAGATACCATTTGTGTTTCAGCATTCTGGGAGAAGCAGTATTGGTTACGTGATGTTTTTTATTTGTCATTTTGCCTCCTTGAAATTTTTTCTGTCAATTGCTTTCAGGCAGTTTATCCAGTAGATTAAGCAGATATTTTTGAATCGTCAAAGCATCCATATTTGTAAGACCGTCGCCGTTTCCTGCGACATCTGCGTTTTTTCTGCCCTGTTCTGTAATAGCAGTTTCATTTTTGCCGCCGACTCCGTATTCGTCGGGATTGCCTATAGCCTGCATGACAAGTATAGCGTCGTTAAGGAGAACTTTGCCGTCGCAGTCAGCATCGCCGTAATTTATATCCGGTACGGGATTTGGGTTTGTGCTGTCTCCCAGACCATCTTTATATGTTCCGTCAGGCTCATATCCATAATAAAGTTCGCCATTCAGATAAACGGGAACATATGGCGAAATAATGCCTTTAATTGATCCGTTTTCGTCTGTTTGCGGTTCTTTGCTCAATATATATTTATTGGAAAAATCGTTGGATGCGTCCCAGCCGCTGCCGTAGTTCGGACATACAAAAGCGATAAGAATCTCACACTGCTGCATTCCTTCAGAAACCGGCATAACAGCACGTCCGTCGGGAAGGTTTACTTCAATATAATAGATATTTCCGTCATATTTTATCGGCTTTGAGATCTCCGCCTGCTTGACGCCTTTATCTGCATACATGGCAGACTGATCACGATCACAGCGGATAACGATATCCTCAGGATTTATGCCTGCGTCAACAAATTCGCTGAGATCCATATAATACCTGAACGAGATATTATCCTGAATTCTTGCCGGCCATGCGGAATGATTGGTGACCTTGAAGCTGAGCGTTATTCCGCTGTCGGTGCTGCCTTTGCAGAGAGTCTCAACGTAAAACTCCGGCCCATCATGAACTTCTTTAGGCGGGAATGACGGATCGGACTTTCCACCGTATTTATCAAGCATCTTGCAGAGAATAGCTGTGAATCCGGCATTATAGTCGTCAGCGACTTCGTTGTTGATATAATTTCCTCTGTTGTCTTCGTATGATCCGTCTTCGTTCGGACCTCCGACCAACGCTCCGTAAAGAATGTGTCGGCTCATTACAGGATAAGCTTCGGCGTTCTTCCATGAAGCATGAGCTGTGCGGTGATGTGGATTTTTCGGTGAATTTTCTCCGTATCCGACTACGTAGCTGAAGTTGTCCGTGTTTTCACCCAAAACAAAATTTATCTGATCCTCGTAGAATTGCTCGTAAGCTGACGTATCCTTATCTTTGAGAACGGTATCACAGGCAACTGCAGAGATAAACGCAGCAGACACGGCATAGCGCAGACATCCCCAGTTGTCCATGTATGCAACCTTTCCCTCGATCTTCTTTGTGTCATTTGCCAGATATTTCAGGTGTTTTTCAACGTGTGCGATATATTGGCTGTCATTGGTGTTGATAGCGTAGAGAAGCATTGCACCTTGCATAACGTCGTCCCAGCATTGTGCCCAGGTATATTTCAGCTGAGTTGAATCACCAAGTTCCTTATCAAGATTCGGAATGTAGCTTTCCGCCTTTTTAAGATAGTCGCCGTTTCCGGTTGCGATATAAAGCCAGTTTGCCGCATAGAAAAGTTCGTCGTAAAAATGGCTTGATCTATAAAAATTTGACGCATTGCTGTTATTATATACGTCGTTATTGGGAGATGCGTCAGCAAGTTTAAAAATATTTTCAGCGTGCTTGAGATATTCCTGACGCTTTTTCTCGTCGATTCTTCCATCAAGAGCACAGTAGCCCGATGCAAGGGCGGCGGACATCTCTCCGAAAACGGCGGCGCAGCCTTCGGATGACGTCAGAATAGCACGTGCATCCTCGTATGATGTGCCGCTGTCCTCCATGCCGTAACGGATAAGCTCAACTGGGCCCCACCATGTATGATCGATAGTGCCGTTTCCTACCTGGTAGACGATCTCGTTACCGAGATCGCATTCGGCAAGGTAATCAAGAACAAATTCCAGGTTATTGACATAATTTGTCATTTCTCCGGATTCCTCCACGCCGTCGGGATACTGATAAATTCCCCAGGCGAGCATTGAAGCGGTGTAAGCCATAGGAAGATTGAATTTTACATGATCTCCGGCATCGTACCATCCGCCTTTTATTTCATCTGTCATTGTAGAGTCGGCACGCCATTCTACACGGTTCCATTCAGGCAAAGGACCCGCTTGCTGACATTCATAGAAATACAGAGATTTTTGTAATGCTTCAGCATAATCAGGATTATTGGAAGATACTGAAGAAGCAGCCGGAGAAGCAGTTCCCGCAGTACTGATAACAGAGACGAGCATTGCAGCCGATACGGCAGCGCTTGTTAATTTTAAGAACATAATATTCCCCCTATAATAATTGTTATAGTTAATTATGCCATATAATTTTCATTTTGTCAAGATAAAATCAACATAATTCTGTCAATTAAAAAACTGACGTACTCCAGTACGTCAGTTTATAATTAATTATTCGTTTACAGGCAGCTCATTGTAAATATGGAGTAAATACTTTTGTATCGCCAGAGCGTCCATATTTGTGAGATCATCGCCGTTTCCTGCGACATCGGCGTTTTTTCTGCCCTGTTCTGTAATAGCAGTTTCATTTTTGCCGCCGACTCCGTATTCGTCGGGATTTCCTATCGCCTGCATGACGAGTATAGCGTCGTTAAGGAGAACCTGACCATCACAGTCTGCATCGCCATATTTTATGTTTTCGTCACGGATATTGCTTATGATACCGATATTTTCAACTTTCGTGATGATCGGGATATATGCCGATTCATAGAAGAAAGTGATTCTTATAACATCTCCCGTTTCGTAGAAAGCAAGATTAGTCTCGTCCTTGTCAGAATATCCACTGCGGAGTTAAAACGTACCGTTCTCCTTAAAAGTTATTGAATATTCGTCAATATTGACAATAGTATCGGTAAACTCGATCCTTTCTGGTTTGATTGCCGGAGTGGTCGTGACTGTGGTAGTAGTAGTAGTTGTTGTTGTTGTCGTAACGGGAGGCTGTGCATTTGCAAGATCAAAACGTCCATCCTCGTTCTTGATTTTCGTCCACATATAGCGGAGCATCCAGCCGTCAAAGTTGGTGATCTTTGCAGCTGAGCCAGCCATCATCAGGGAATTTTCGCCTCCGGGGAAACCACCGGGCGGAAATCCGTCTGATTCGCCCTCACCGCCGTAAAAATCGGTCATGCCGAAGCCGTGTCCTATTTCATGCTCAAGGACATGGATGCCGCTTCCGTCTATCATATTGAGATATGCCGTATCAGAAAGACGCTGTCCCCAGTCTCCGCCACAGCCGCCTATATCCGGGAAACCCTGTGTTGCCCACATATACATATCAAAGCGCTTGTCGAGTCCGCCTGGATACTGATAATTTTTTTCTGCAAAATGATCGAAGCGTGATATTTCCGATGGAGCAAATGGCTCTTTATCGGGGATAACATCACGGCCATTGCTGGTGTCGTACTGTGCGTCATAATATTTTGTATCTGTATATACTACTTCGTCGTCGTGGAGATCAAGCAGCGAGCTTTCATCAATAACAGCCCAACCTACAATTTTGACGTCGATATGATCGTACGGCCAGTTTTCGTATCCGGCAAGCCAGTCATTCCAGCCGTTGATGCAGTCGGAGAGCATTGTTTCAAAATTCTGACGCTGTTCGTAGGTAACGGTTCTGTACGACTGCCATTTCACAACATAATTTATAGTTCCTTTTCCGGCGACTATCATGTCAAAGATCGTATTGCGGCGAGTTGTAGACCCCTCACGTTCGATGCGGTTGGTCCAAATCCAGTCAGCAGCAGACGCAAAGTCCGAGGGCATATCGCTGATTGTGAGCGTATCAGCAGCGTACGCAGATACAGAGATATCCGACGGTGTTTTCATCGTCAGATCAGGCGGCGCCACAGCAATCTGTGTCGTCATTACAGCAGCGCTGAGGATCGCAGCCATTCGTTTTTTGATTTTAAACATAAAAACATTCCTTTCACTTCTGAACCCATAAAAAACAGGTTCACAAATTTATGCCGTATGCTGCCTATTGCATATGGTATTACATTTTAATTGTATATGAATAATTAAAAAATGTCAACACAGTTGTTATAATTTCAGTGTTTTATACAATAAATGGAAACATATTTTGTGTATATAAACAGAAAAGAGGAGACGATTTTTTTCGTCATCCTCTTTCTGATAAATATGTTATTCAGACAGGTCGCTGATTATCTTTTCCAGAACCGGAAGATCTTTTTCAATCGTTTCTTCCATTTCCTCTTCTTTAGCATAAAGATAATTTCGAGGCTTTCTAACGGTGATAAAGAGATCGTAAGGAACATCGTTATCGGATATTCCTACACGTTCTGCAAATTTTGTGTGTTTAAGGTAAAATCTGCCGCTTCTGATATTAATGTTATCAGGGAACATTTCGTTAAGATCAAGCAGTTCAGTTTCCTGATTAACAACCTCCAGAAATTTTTCATCGCCGATAACTATAACGCTTTCAGCGCTGTTCAGCTCCGTTGTCAGCTTTGTGTCAGAACCGGTCGCAAAGCCGTCGCCACGCATCTGGATAAAATAAACTGACGCTTCTGTTTTGCCATTGCCGTTGAAATCCTCCGTCATACTGCTTAGATATTCTTCCAGATCGGGAGCGTCGCCGATAATATCGCTTTCACAAATTACAAGCACTACCATGTCCGGATGAGGCTTTGACAGATAATTGTGAATCAGTACTACTGCAATAATCAAAAAAACAGATGCAATTCCGAGCCACCATTTATTGTGATAGAAAAAATTGCCTATCTTTTTCCATATAGACATTTTTACAGGAACTTCAGATTCTTCGTGGATTTCTTCGCTTTCCTCTATAAGCCCCTGCTTAAGACGGATAAGTTCTTTTTTCTCCTCCAAAATGCGCTTGTCATATTCTTCCTGACGCTTTCTTTCACGTTCATCCAGACGCCGTTTCAGTTCCTGCTGCTGTGCTTCTTCCTCTTTGCGTTTCTGTTCACGGAGTTCTTTGTTGACTTCAAACACGCTCTTTTTGATATCAAGTCTGTCGTCGTCATTGTCTGCGTAAGGCTTTGATTTTATTTCTTTATCCTTATCTTTCATCGTATTCGATCAGCCAAGGGGACGCATTGTCGGGAACAGCAGAACGTCCCTGATAGACGGACTGTCAGTAAGAAGCATTACAAGTCTGTCAAGACCAAATCCCAGACCGCCTGTAGGAGGAAGTCCGTATTCAAGAGCAGTAACGAAATCTTCGTCGACCTCTGCATTTGCTCCCTGAGCACGCTTGGCTTCAACCTGCCTTTCAAAACGCTCTTTCTGGTCGATAGGGTCGTTGAGTTCCGAAAAAGCGTTGCCCATTTCACGGCAGTACATAAAGTATTCAAAACGCTCTGTAAAAGCAGGATCAGAAGGTTTTCTCTTGGCAAGCGGAGAATTTTCAACAGGGTAGTCATATATAATAGTAGGCTGTACGAGCTTATCCTCTACAAAAGCCTCAAAGAATGCGATAAGGACATGACCCTTTGTAGCATTTTCACCCTCGTCAACTTCTATGCCTTTTTCCTTTGCACAGACTCTTGCAGCTGCGTTATCTGCCCAGCTGTCATAATCAACACCGGCGTATTTTTTGACTGCTTCCGCCATAGTAAGACGTTCCCATGGGCTTTCCATATCGATCTCTACGCCCTGATAAGTGATTTTTGCAGTTCCGCAGACATTTCTTGCGATGGTTCTGTACATATTTTCAATAAGATCCATCATTCCGATGTAATCAGTATAAGCCTGATACATTTCTACGGATGTAAACTCCGGGTTATGGGAAGTGTCCATACCCTCGTTCCTGAAAATACGTCCTACTTCGTATACCTTCTCAAATCCGCCCACGATAAGACGTTTGAGATAAAGCTCAGTCTCGATACGGAGATACATATCCATATCAAGAGTGTTGTGATGTGTTACAAAAGGACGTGCGGCAGCGCCGATTTCCAGTGTATGAAGAACAGGAGTATCTACCTCTATATAGCCAAGATTGTCCAGATAATTCCTTACTTCTGCAATTATGCGGCTTCTCTTGACGAATGTGTTCTTTACATCGGGATTAACGATAAGATCGACATAGCGCTGACGATATCTCATGTCCTGATCTTTAAGTCCGTGCCACTTTTCAGGAAGCGGCAGGAGAGATTTTGACAAAAGAACGATATTCTTTGCATGAACGGAAATTTCTCCCTTTTTAGTTCTGAAAACGAATCCCTCAACGCCGATAATATCGCCGATATCCCATTTCTTCTTGAATTCCTTGAACAGGTCTGCGCCAACTTCGTTGGAGCGTATATATACCTGAATCCTATCCGAACCATCACGGATATCAATAAAGTTTGCCTTACCCATATCACGCCAGCTCATGATACGTCCGGCTAAGCGGACAATTTTTTCGCTGAGGGCGTCGATAGAAGCCTTTGCTTTTTCCTCATCGTCTCCGGCTTCGGCAAGAATAGATGCTTCATCTGCTTCATACTGTGTCTTGTAATCTGCCGCATGACCGGTCACGTCGAATTTTGTGATCTGGTAGGGATCTCTGCCGGCTTCTCTGAGGGCGGCAAGCTTATCAAGACGATCCTTTTTAAGAATATTTATATCGACAGCAGGTTCTTCCTTAACCTGATTTTCTATGTTTTCATTCATAGCTTTTTCAATTCCTTCCTGTATATCGCTGCGCAGAAACTTACTTGGAAATTTCCATAACCTCGAATCTCAATTCTCCTGCAGGAGCTTCAACAATGAAAATGTCTCCGACTTTTTTCTTCATTGCAGCTTTTCCGATAGGCGACTCGTCTGAAATTTTTCCTTCTCTTACATTTGCGTGGTTTGTACCTACGATAGTAAATGTTTCAACTTTTCCGTTGTCAAGACGTTTGATTGTAATTTTTGAGCTCATGCCGATCTCGTCAACTGAAATATTGGAATCCTCCACAATTTCGGCATTATCAATAGTATACTGAAGTTCTGAGATATGGGCTTCAAGTATTGCCTGTTCATTTTTTGCTTCGTCGTACTCGGCGTTTTCGGAAAGGTCTCCGTATGAACGGGCGACTTTCAGTCTTTCGGCAACTTCCTTACGTTTATTGATTTTAAGGTCGTCAAGTTCAGCTATAAGCTTTTCGTAGCTGTCTCTGGACATTTTTTTCAAAGCCATTTTAATGCACTCCTTACATAATTTACAATAACTCTAATTATAATATATTTTTCATTTTTTGTCAAGGCGGCAGAATTATTATTTTTGATGAAAGTTGTACTGCTATATCTAAACACACAATAATTTGTTGGTTTTAAATAAATTTCGCAATACATAATTGTGATAAATTACAAATTGTTTCATTATCTCGTCTTTTTAGCGCTTTAAAATCACTTACATATGAAACACTTCAATGTGTTTAATAATTCAGAAAAGGATGATAATAATGAAAAAACTAACCGCATTATGTATGTCTCTTATGCTTTTGCTGTCCGCAGCAGCCTGCGAATCGAAAAATCAGGAAAGTACACGGGAAAGCTCGTCTGAATCTGTGAGTACCGAAAAGGATCCGGTGGTAAAGCTTACAAACCATATGACAGAGAAAGAACTACAGAATGTCAGTATCGGAGAACTTACAGTCTTTGATCACGAACAGAAGAAAATTCCTGAAGAAGGCGTCTGGCTTGAGATATGGACTCCCGAACAACAGAAAGAATACTGGTCGCACTATATTGAAAATCACCCCAATGATACATACTTTACAGAGGAAGTAATACAGGAACTTTTGAATTCAATAGGTGAACATGATACCGTGTACTCTGTTTTCGTTGATGGACAGAATATATACTCAATTCAGCCGTTTCTTAACTATGATGGAGGAGCAGTTTATTATAGTGAAGATGAGTATACGACCATAACCGATGACAATGGAACTCATTTTTTTGATAAGAATAATAACGAGATTACCGAAGAAGAAGCTGCTAAATTAATTTATGAAAGGAAAGCAGATAATTTTGACGAACTCAAAATAAAAATTCATAAAGATATAGAAAAATTAGCTGAATTAGGAAAAATAGGTCAGAGCGAAATTGAACCGGAATATCAGCGGACTATTCGTGCATGGGAAGCAGTTATAGACAAAAACTACAACGAACTTGAATTCGGTACTACAGAAAGTCAGTGGGGAACAGAGCCGGTGTGGGAGATAGATCATGACGCAACAGAAGAAATTGCTGACTTCGTAAAGGAAATATCCATTTACGACGAGGAACTTGATACCAACTTCATTGTACACGTCACTCTGCCGCCCGATTTTGATCCCGAAAAAACATATCCTGCATACGTACTTACCGACGGAGTATGGCGTTTTGGAAATCATCCGGCGCTCAGAAAGGAAATGGAAAACGGAAACGCAGGTGACGCTATACTTGTAAGTATCGGCTATGATTATTCAATGGACGGCATGGACGATACAAACAGAAAGAAATATTTCTGTGAAAAAGACAAGGAATTTCTTGATTTCATAACGGATAATCTTATGCCATATCTCGGCGAGCAATACAATGTAGATTTTGGTAATTCAACGCTGTATGGGCATTCACTGGGTGGAACTTTTGCTCACTATGCCGTTTTTAATTCCGATAAATACGAAAATCAGCCTTTTGGCAATTATATTATCGGAAGCCCGGCATTCTGGTCGCCTGGATTCCTGCCCTATGCGGACCTGTCGGAAGTCAAGTCGGAATATGGTTATTTTGACCGGAACGATACTCTTGAAAAACGCATATTTATCTGTGCCGGAGCTGATGAAGATCCCGTTTATGAAGAATATTACGGAGATAACGATTCTACCTTAGAGGGAGTGGAAAATCTGACAAAGCGTCTTGAATCTTACGGTTTTACGAATTTTGAATGCAAATTATATCCTGGTTCCGGACACTACGAGTTTATTCCGGAAATGCTCAATGAAGTTTTGGCGAAATTCTATCCGGCGGATAAAAATTAAGGCAGCACTGTCAAAAGATTGTACGGCAGATGACGTGCAATGCATAATTTCTATATGTACATAATCTTAGTTACAAATTAAGGAGGCACTGATTAAATCCAATGCACAATATGCGTGCTGAGCCGTCAGGCGTGATTTATTCAGTGCTTCCTTAAAATTTCCCTCTTGCTTTTTTTTGAGGTATATGGTATAATTAAAAAATAACTCCATCGCTTCGCAAGGATATGCAAATATATAGGAATGTGGTGATTTATTTGGAACAGATAATTAAAAGCAGCAAAAATACAGAAAATGATAATATATTTTATACAATCGCTATGAGAGGGATGGTTGCATTTCCCAAAATGGTGCTCCATTTCGATGTCTCACGTGAAAAATCTTACAGCGCCGTAGAACACGCTGTAAGGGAAGGAAAAAAGATATTTCTCATAACTCAGCACGAGGCTTATGTGGATAATCCTAAATCTTCCGATCTTTATAAAGTCGGAGTGGTTGCCGAGATCAGACAGGTGCTCAAGCTTCCGGATCATGTAATGAAGGTTCTCGTAGAAGGAGTATACAAGGCGAATCTTGTACGGCTTATCGACGACGGCGAAACTCTGAAAGCAGAAGTAAGACGCACGCCTGCATATTCCAGAGTCAAATATGACGAAGTAGAGGCTCAGGCTCTTGTGCGCTCCGTCAGGGATGTTTTTGAAAGGTATTCTTCATATTTCCCGAAAATGCCAAGCGAGCTTTTCAACTCCGTTATGACGCAGGATAACCCGATAAAGCTCTTTGAGGCGATTACTTTCAACTGCGCTCTCAATTACAGGGATAAGCAGACATTGCTGGAAGAATCCAACATAATGAATAAGCTGTCGGTGCTTTTTGCCTGTCTCACGTCGGAAACTGAGATCCTTGAACTGGAAAATCTGATAAATGAGCAGACGAAAAACAGCATTGACAAGGGGCAGCGTGAGTTCTATCTCCGTGAACAGATGAGAGTTATCCAGGAGCAACTCGGTGAGGACGGCGGAGATGACGCTTTCGATTACATAAACGATATCATGGAGCTGAAAATCGACGATAAAAGCCGGGAAAAGCTTCTTAAAGAAGCGGACAAGCTTACAAAGCTTCCGCCGGCGTCTCAGGAGGCTTTTGTTATCAAGAATTACCTGGATACCGTTCTTGACCTGCCGTGGGGAGTTTATTCCAAATCAAAGCTATCCCTTGAAAAAGCCGAGACTGTTCTGGAAAAAGAACATTACGGTCTGAAAAAGGTCAAAGAACGTATTCTGGAATTTCTGGCTGTCCATATGCTCAACCCCGGGATAAAGGGACAGATAATCTGCCTGTCCGGTCCTCCCGGAATAGGAAAAACCTCGATAGCAAAGTCCGTTGCAAAGGCCATGGGGCGCAAATATGCACGTGTTTCTCTTGGAGGAGTACGTGATGAAGCCGATATCAGGGGGCATCGCAAAACTTATGTGGGAGCTATGCCGGGACGAATCATTACGGCAATATCCCAGGCTGGAACAGCTGACCCGCTTATACTTTTTGACGAGATTGACAAGCTTTGCAGCGATATAAAGGGCGATCCGTCATCGGCAATGCTGGAGGTTCTCGACAGTGAACAGAACAGCACATTCCGGGATCACTTCATTGAAGTGCCTTTTGATCTGAGCAGGGCGGTATTTCTGACAACGGCAAATGACGTATCAAATATTCCTGCGCCGCTGCTTGACCGAATGGAGATAATCGAACTGCCGAGTTATACGGCGGAGGAAAAATTCCATATCACTAAGGATCACCTTATACCCAAGCAACTTAAGGAGCACGGTTTGAAAGCGTCGCAGATGAAGATAACCGACGACGCAGTAAACGATATCATACAGTACTATACCAAAGAAGCCGGCGTGCGTGATCTTGAACGGAAAATTGCCTCGATATGCAGAAAATCCGCAAAGAAGATAGCTTCCGGCGAGGTTAAAAGGATTTCGGTAAAGCCAAAAGATCTCAGAGATATGCTGGGTATCCGGAAATATACCGCCGATCTTCATCTTAAAGAGAATAAGACAGGTATCGTCAACGGTCTGGCGTGGACATCAGTCGGCGGAGTTATCATGCCGCTTGAAGTGCTTATATTAAAGGGAACCGGAAAGGTAGAGATAACCGGTTCGCTTGGCGACGTAATGAAAGAAAGCGCCCGTATCGCTGTAAGCTATGTGCGAAGTGCGGCGGAGAAATACGGTATAAATCCTGATTTTTATAAGGAAAATGACATACATATTCATGCTCCGGAGGGAGCTGTCCCAAAAGACGGACCTTCTGCCGGAGTGACTATGACGACGGCTCTTGTTTCGGCTTTGTCGGGTATGAAAGTGCGGGCTGATATCGCCATGACGGGAGAGATAACCCTTCATGGCAGAGTGCTTCCTATCGGAGGCCTGCGTGAAAAGACCATGGCGGCATACAAGTCAGGGATCGGTACGGTGATCGTTCCGGAGGCAAACAGAGCCGATCTGGATGAAATCGACGACGCAGTAAAAGAGCATCTTGACTTTGTTTTTGCCGATGATCTCAGCGATGTGCTCGATACGGCACTGATGCGTCAGCAGGGAGGTAATGTTGAAGCTTAACTATAACAAGGCGGAATTCACCGCCTCTTACGGAAAATTTTCTCAGATACCGCCGCCGGAGCGGATAGAGATTGCTTTTGCAGGTCACTCGAATGTGGGAAAATCCACACTTATCAATAAGCTGTTTAATCGGCGTAATCTGGCAAGAGTCAGCTCCGTTCCGGGCAAGACAGCGACCATAAATTTTTACGGATTGGATAATATATTTTTTGTTGATCTGCCAGGCTATGGATACGCAAAGGTTTCCAAATCGGAGAAAGAACGATGGTCGGGACTGATTGGGGGATATCTTGACAGCGACCGTGACATACGCCTTGTGTTTATGCTGGTGGATATGCGCCATGCGCCCACAAAGGACGACGTGCAGATGATTAATTATCTGATAGACACGGAAATGCCTTTTGTACTTATACTTACAAAGGCTGACAAGCTGAAAAGAACGGAACGTGAAAAGCGCATGAAAGCATTCAGAGATGAGATACCGTGCTTTGATGATATGCACGTTGTCCCGTTTTCGTCCATGACTTTCGAGGGCGTTGAAGAGTTAAGAGAGATCGTCGAGGAAGTTGTTTCTGACGGCGAGGAAATAGAATAAAATACTATTTTTATATAATGTGGTAAAAATATAAATAAAGGTTGTGAAAAAATGTTTGTATCGGATAATCTGAATGTAAACGAAAGTGGAAATCTTACCATAGGCGGAGTTGACACGACGGCTCTTGCCGGTCAGTATGGTACGCCTCTTTATGTGTTTGATGAAGAAAAGATCAGGGAGAACTGCCGACGTTTTAAAGAAAGTATTGATAGATTCTATGGCGGAAAGGGTATGGTGTGCTATGCCAGCAAGGCGTTTTCGTGTATGGAGATGTGCAGGATAGTAAACGATGAAGGGCTTGGATTGGACGTTGTATCTGGCGGAGAGCTTTATACTGCTATAAAGGCAGGATTTGACGTATCAAAAATAGGTTATCACGGCAACAATAAGACTGACGATGAACTGAGATACGCCGTATCTGCCGATGTCGGACATATCATCGTAGATAATTTCAGCGAACTGGAGCATCTGGAAAGAATAGCCGGAGAACTGGGCAAAAAGCCGCATATCATGTTCCGTATAAAGCCGGGGATCGACGCTCATACGCATAGTTTCGTAAAAACCGGACAGATTGACAGCAAGTTTGGCTTTGCTCTTGAGACAGGAGAAGCGTTTGAAGCTGTAAAGGAAGCGGTACAGTGTAAAAATCTTGATTTCATGGGAGTTCACTGCCATATTGGTTCTCAGATATTCGACATTGAGCCTTTCGAAGAAGCTGCCCGTGTAATGCTGGATTTTATTGCAAAGATAAAAAACGAATTGAATCATGAAGTTCGTGAGCTTAATCTCGGCGGAGGATTCGGCATAAAATATCTTAACGAACATGATCCCGCCCCCTTTGAAACATACATGGAGCGTGTATCGGAAATTGTTAAATCCAGAAGTGAGGAACTCGGCATCAAAATGCCGGCGATCCTCATTGAGCCGGGACGTTCTATTGCCGCACCGGCAGGAATCACGTTGTATACTGTCGGCGCAAGAAAGGAGATCCCCGGAATAAGGACATATGTGTCTGTCGACGGAGGAATGTGCGATAATCCGAGATATATCCTCTACCAGAGCGAATATGAAGCAGTTGTAGCAAACAAGGCAGGACAGAAACGTGATGAAAGAGTCACTATTGCCGGAAAATGCTGTGAAAGCGGCGATCTTATCGGTGAAAACATGTCGCTTCAACACGCAGAATCAGGGGATATCATCGCTGTTCTTGCAACCGGGGCCTACAACTATTCTATGGCGTCAAATTATAACCGTATTCCCAGACCTGCCGTTGTTTTTGTAAAAGACGGCGAGTCAAGGATCGCTGTGAATAGAGAGACATTTGAAGATATTGTACGCAATGATGTATAATAATGCAGTCCCGGGAAACCGGGATTGTTTTTGTATGCTAACAAATATTTATTTTCAATTGTATTTTTAGATTGTTTATTTATTGACAAAGTTCGAGAAATGTAGTAAAATATAAATGTATTCTTATACTTGAAAGGAATGATTTCAATGGGTTTAACTTTAACGGAAAAAATTCTCAGGGCACATCTCGTTGACGGCGAGTATGTAAAAGGTCAGGAGATCGGCATACGAATCGACCAGACCCTTACACAGGACGCAACCGGCACAATGGCATACCTTGAATTTGAGGCGATCGGCGTTCCTCGTGTAAAGACAGAGCGCTCAGTTGCCTACATAGATCATAATACGCTTCAGAACGGTTTTGAGAATGCGGACGATCACCGATTTATCGGCAGCGTTGCCAAGAAACACGGAATTTATTTTTCACGTCCCGGCAATGGTATCTGTCACCAGGTTCACCTTGAACGTTTCGGAATTCCCGGAAAGACTCTTATTGGTTCTGACAGCCATACACCTACCGGCGGCGGAATCGGAATGATAGCAATAGGCGCAGGCGGACTTGACGTTGCCGTGGCTATGGGCGGCGGCGCTTACTACATTACCTGTCCTAAGGTAGTTAAAGTTGAACTTACAGGAAAACTCCGTCCCTGGGTCGCTGCAAAGGATGTTATCCTTGAGGTTCTCAGAAGAATGTCCGTTAAGGGCGGCGTAGGAAAGGTCATCGAATATGTTGGCGAGGGCGTAAAAACGCTTTCTGTGCCAGAGCGTGCTACTATTACGAATATGGGGGCAGAACTCGGAGCAACTACTTCAATTTTCCCGTCTGACGAGATAACAAAGCAGTTCCTTAAAGCTCAGTGCCGTGAAGACGTATGGACCCCCCTTGCTGCTGACGAGGATGCCGTTTACGATGAAGAACTCACTATAAATCTCAGCGAACTTGTTCCTCTGGCTGCCTGCCCTCATTCTCCTGACAACGTAAAGAGTGTTGAAGAGATCGGAAAGCTTAAAGTAGACCAGGTCTGCATCGGTTCAT
>CAMZZN010000024.1 GCA_947345935.1 uncultured Ruminococcus sp. | reverse complement strand
TGTAACGAAAACTGTAACGAAAACTATCCGCTTTTCGGGGGAGGGGGCAGCAGCAATGACTGATATAAAATATTGCAAACGGTGCGGAGCAATGATTTCCGATGTTAATAATACCGATTGGTACAGACATATCAGCGTGAAATATTGTCCTGACTGCCGTAGGGAATCAGACCGACAGAAAACTGCTCTCAGGGTTTACAATCTTCGGCAGCGAAAGAAGCAGAAAGATAAATTTCGTGACGAGCAGCTCGAATTGCTCAAAGTTGAAAACGAACTGCTCAGGAAACGGGTTATTAAGCTTCGTGAAGAAACGGAGAATATGCGATAACAATTTGTATAATTTTAAAGTGTGTCACGGTGGCACAGAAAGGAAAATGTTATGGATATTAACAGGGACGATGTGAAATGTGTACATGAAGGACAGGCTAACGAACAGCTTATAGAGCAGCTCCGTAAGTTTAAGGATTATCTTCTCAGCGAGGATGTTCCGGAATGGCAGCAGCTCATAGCGACTGCCGGATTTGTAACAGATGTTTTAAAGACCTTGAAGTGGTCTGAGCACAAGAAGATATTTAGCAAATATCTCCACAATGCTGAGGATAATTCTTCGATTATATGTGATGAGATGTGCGAGGAAGTAACAGCAGCGGTAAATCATTATTTTTCACTTCCTTACGCTGATGAATTGAATGGTATGTGGCAGGATTGGTATTTCAATGATACCGGAAAATACGCTGATATTGAAACTATATCTGATATGTGCGGTATCATAACTGACAGGATTGAACAGGAGTATCCTGATCTGTTGGAATGGGAGAAAAAATATTTCAAATACGAAGAAGATTAATTGTGTCACGGTGACGCAGAAAGGAGTATTTATGACATTAGCAGATAAATTTGTAGGGTTAATTTTTATTGCTATATTGATGATTATTGCAATATATTTTATAGTTGATAATTATCTTACATATAGGCGATTAAATAATACGGTTGATAAATTAATCAATCATGAACCAGATATGCCGAATAAAGACAAATCTACAAACTTGTGGTGGATATGCAATAACTGCGCTATGTTTTCAAGAAGGAGCATATTTTTTAAGAGGAAATTTGATAATCTTATTGTGAAAATACAAGATGCTATAATACAATTAAAATAAATTGGAGGTACAAGCTATGGGTAAGATAGATTTTACAGCTATGAAAAACAGCCGCAAGGCAATCGAGGACAAGATAGAGGATAATATCCCGACCGAACTGGAGGAAAGCTATTCGGGCGTGTGGGGCGGCAAGGAAAAAATTACGACTATCGAACTTTCTCGCTTGAAGCCTTATATGGACAAGAACGGCGGTCAGCCTTATAGAATCAATCCGAAAAAGGTTGAGCAGATAGCAGCAAGCGCAATGGATATTGGAATCATTACTCCACTGCGTGTCAGACCAAAGGGCGAAATTTACGAAGTAATATGCGGTCATCATAGATTTGAAGCTGCTAAGTCCCTCGGTCAGATTTCTGTTCCGTGTATTGTCAAGGATTATTCTGATGAGGAAGTTTTTAAAATCCTTACCGAAAGCAATATTCAGCGTGACAAAACTCTGCCAAGTGAGTATGGAAAAATCTTTGCAAGATACATGGAGCTGCGGAACGATGATGAAACCACGGCAGGAGAAATTGCAGCCAAGTTTGACGTATCGAAGAAAACAATGTACCGTTATCTCGATGTAAACCGTCTCATTCCCGAATTGCAGGAAATGACCGACACGGGAATAATCAATATCGGCGCAGTTGATTATATCGCAAAGCTTGATACGGACGTTCAGAACGCTCTATATCTGGCTTTAGGGGAAGCAAAGGTAAAATTGTCTGCTTCTCTTGCAAAGCGTATCAGAAGCCTTGCAGACAGTCAGAACGGACTTGTTGAGGTTAGTGATATTATTGCTGTTCTTACCGATAGGGAGGATAAAAAAGCAGCAGTCAATACATATGAGAATATCCGGAAAAAGTACAATGTTACGATTTCGGACAGTGAACTTGATGAGTTGACCAAAAGACTGCTTGACGATTATTTTAAAGATAAAGGAGACATCTGATTATGTATAAATATACAAAATTGCCGGACTATTCTGAGTGGGCAAAAAAGAAAACAGTTTATAAATGCATAAAAGATATAAAATGTGAAAACGGTGTGTTTACAACTGGAAGTTATGTCATGCTTAATGTTCGTTCAGCAGAAAAAGGTGAAATTTATTTAATAGACTTTATTTCTGTTTGCGAAAAAGTAAAAAAAGATAATTTTAATGTAATCAATTATACAAATGATATTTCAGAAACTGTTGAATATGACACAATATCATTATTGCCAAATCAGCTTTCTAATTACTTTGAAGAAGTAAAGGAACTGAATTCCAAAATAAAGACTATAGAAAATTCAGAAATAATTCTTATGTTTTTGTTGGCGTTATTTACTGCAATTCCAATATTTCTGTCATTCATTTTAAAAAATCAAGATATAGGACTTTTTGCAGTAATTGGTTTTATTATAGGGGTAATATTGCGATTTATTGTAATTTACAAAATAGAAGACAAATTTATTCGTTTAATTAAAATTAAAGAAAAAAACAATGTGTCACGGTGACACATTGAAAGGAAGCGTTTTATGAATAGTTATATCTCAATTATAAACATTGCATTTTTTTGTTTTGTATTATTAGTAGCTGTTTTATCTTTATATAAACGATATAAACTAAAAGAAATGCGAAATAAAATCGAGTTGGTATTAAAGTCGCTTGACAAATATGATTTTAATATTATTTCGGAAACCAAAACCGGAGAAGTCAATATATCACAGGATATTTTAAAAAAATATGGCATAGGATATTTAAGCAAAAGATTAGATTTGTCAGGCGAAACAAAAGTGGAGATACAGATTCCTGTTCACTCAGTCGAGGTATGCTACATTGATTATTATTTCAAAAATAATATGGGTATGCCGGAATCAGTTTGGATTACTGAGCAGCAGTACAAAGAATATCTGAATTTAGTCAAAGATTGCAGCAGTGTGTCAACTACTTCGTATTTTTTGAAAATAGAGTTACAAAATTCAGATGTTATTTCTTTAATTACAAAATGGAACAAATGGATGGGAAATGATATTTATACGAAATATGAGTTTGAACGCTATAATGTGCTTAATCTTGTTACGAATATGCAGCCGTTCAGCGAAGATGAAATAGACTCGATAATTGATAAAATAAAGGACAGAATGGTTGAACGGTTAAATTATTGATTGAAATCGAAATATGAATAAATTGTTATTCTAATTATTTTATCGAAAAGCTTGATTAATTTTTGTAATTATGCTATAATGAACTGTAAATTTTAAAAGGGAGATTATTACAATGAAAAAGTATATCGCAATCACATTATCCACACTTATGCTCCTGACGTGCTTTACCGGATGCGGAGATAAAAAATCTTCCGGCAAATCAAATACTGATAGTGTAGAAGCTCAGACTGCTGCTTTAAGCACGGTTGCTGCAACGGATAAAGAACATCGTGACGATGACCAGGATACGATTCAGAAGGCATTGGAGGAGCAGAAAAAGGTTGAGAATAAAACCTCTGATGAATCCGAATCGGGTATTATGAAGCATAAAGATCGTCCCAATGAAGGATATTATCTTGAAGATTATATGACAGTTGAATTCAAAGGGTACGAGCATGATTCTGAATGCGAAGTTACTGTCGATTGGGACAAACTTGCAGACGATCTTGGGAACGGCGTAACTCCTGAAATACTGGAAACAATTTATAGTTTCAGATTTCGTGACACGAAAGCGCATTCTGACGATGTGGATGATCTTGTTAACGGTGATAGAATAAATCTAATTACGTCTGAGGAAACGATTCAGGACGCATTCAAGCAAAAATATTCAAAGGAACTTAAATATATTGATGAAAATCTCTGGTATTACGAAAAAACACCTGTTATTGTCTCCGGACTTAAAACTAAGGAATTTATTACTGACACCGGCGATGTTGACAAGGCGGCGATCATTACATTATGTGATAAAAAAATAGATGAAATAAAGAACTCCGCAAAAGATAGCACATATATGCTTGAAAACAACTATGGTTCTAATATCATAGACTATGTTATTGAAGGAAAAGAAGATGAAAGTTTCTTTCTTGGTAAAGCTAACTATTACACAATCACCAATTATAATATTGAAAGTACATATTTAGCTGCAAGAACGCCAAGCAGTTATAATGATTCATCCGCAAGTCAGTTGCCTGAAAATATGGTTTTCTGCACATACAAATTAACGATTGAAAGAAAAGATAATGGTGAAGTGTTTGATATGTACTATCGCATAGAAATTGGAAATGTTTTATTTGAGAACGATAAAATGGTTATAAGCGATGATGACGTGAAAGTTCAACTTGTACGAACTGCTGACGATGCTATGCCGGACAGCAAGTATTGGGAGATCGAGGAAGTAAAATAAATGACTAAAATCACAAAAAAACAGCATTTTATTCCAAGGTTTTATTTAAAAAACTTTTCAGATAATGGTAAAACAATGTATAGATATGATAAAGCCACTGAAAATATTGCATCTGTATCTATAAACTCCGTTTGCTATCAAGATAATTTGTATGAATTTAAAGATGAAAATGATAATTTGCTTTATTGTAATTTAATTGAAAATATTCTTTCAACATGGGAACATGAATTCAGTATTGTTATAAACTCAATTAAAAATAAAGCAAAAGATAAAAGGAACTGCAAGACTAATTGTTTTTTAACATCAAAAGAAAAAGAATTTTTATCATTTTTCATTACAGTTCAAAATTATAGAGATCCATACTATATAAATGAACTGGAAGAAAAGTTCGAGCAAACATGGGGAGATGTATTAGAAAAAAATTCTTGTAGAAATGCCGCTTTAATAGAGAGCCTTCCGCTTTATAAGTCAATTGATGAAGTTAAAGACCATAAAATAATATCTTTATTCAAAATCCTCCGAAATATGTCATTTATAATTGGATTTACAAATAATGATACATTTTTTACAAGTGATAATCCTATTACTATGATATATGATACTAATCCAAATGATATAGAGGAGGTAACATTTCCATTAACATCTAATTTAGTGTTATATATGTTTAAAACGGAAAAATCTCCAAAAAGTTTTAAAAATAAATTATATTGTATGGATAAAGATAATATAAATTACATTAATAAGCTTACTATTTCAAGATGTACAAGATGGATTTTTTCAAAAGTCCCATTTTGTGAAAATTTTACAATCAAATAAATAATTAAAAATCAACTATTCATCATATTATCCACCTTTAATTTATAATTCTTAAAAACAGTTAGCGAATAACGGCTGCACCCGAAGGCACAGCCGTTCAAACTCAAATATAAACCATATATTTAAACACAATCTCTCTCGCCATAGCGATAAAGCAGTTTTCAAGTCCGATCTGCTTTTGAATATTACCACTCACAATAGCAGTTTGACACAAACATCAAATAGCATTCTTCTCATTCTCAGGCTGCTTAACATCGGCATTTTTAGCTTTATCGGCAAAATCTTTCTGAATAGCTCTTGAAAACAGCGGTTTTTCTTTAGGTTCAGGAGCTGAAACTGCCTTTTCTTTCGGAGATTTACTGTCGGATGTCGTTTTCTCATCCTTTTCAGCAGTCAGAAGATGCTCGATTTCCTCAAGCCTGTCCATTTTGTCATGAAGCTCTGCAGCCTGTGGGAACGGCTTGTTCATTTCTTCCTTGCCGTCTGCAAGCATGACGTTCAGCTCCCTGAGCCGTGTATCGAGAGAATCAAGCTCTGATTCAAGGGATGAGATAACATTTTCGATCCTCGTTATATTTCCGGTCGGACTTGTACCGAAATCAAATTTGTGGGGAACTTCACACATCAGCTCTCCGGTGAACTTCTGAAACATAGAATGATAAGCAACAGACAGCTTGAATCCCTTGTATTCGCCGATCTCAGTCATTGTATCAGGATTGCCCACAGCGCATTTTGTAATTGTCTCGTTCAGAGCTGCTCCTGCTGCTTCTCTGTCTGTATATTTTTTGCCGTCAATGGTAATATCAAGTATTTTCCTGCCCTTATCGTCCAGAATATCCGGCTTGTCCTTGAGGTATAAAAGCTCGGATTCAATGCCTGTGATTCGCTTCTGAACGCTTTCGATCTGTTCCGGATATCTCCTCAGAACCTGATCCTGAAGCAGATAATGCTGATTGTCATAGCTTGACTTGATCATTTTAAGTTCGGCTATTTCATTTTCAAGAGTCATTTTTTCCTTTATAAGCGGATTTCCTGCGCAGAGAGCCTTTATCTCAGAGTATGACAGTGCAGCTGCATCTACGTCGGCACAGCTTCTTGCAGGAGATTTCGAGGTCATGATCTGACCTATAAATTTCTGCTTGTTTTCCAGCGTCTGGAACAAATAGCTGTCAAAGGTTTTCTCTGTTACATAGCGGAAAAGCCTTACTTTTTTATTCTGATTGCCCTGACGTACCATACGTCCCAAGCGTTGTGTCATATCTGCAGGTCGCCAGGGAGCGTCCAGATCGTGTGATGCGACAAGCTTTGTCTGCACATTCGTGCCGCATCCCATTTTTGCCGTAGAACCAATAAGAACACGGATATCTCCGCTGCGGACTTTTGCAAACATTTCAGCTTTTTCTGTTTCGTTTTTAGCTTCATGAATAAATGCGACTTCGCTTCTCGGAACACCCTTTGCCACAAGCTTTTCACGAATATCGTCATATATGGAAATAGTTCCTGTTTCCTCGATTGCTTCATTATTGACTGAAACTTCTTCCGATTCAGAAACAGCTTTTGCAGATGAAGCCTTTTTTGGAACTCCCATATCGCAGAAAATAAGCTGCGTGAGACGTTCGTCCTTAGTTTCCTGCCATATATTGAATACGTTTTCAACGCATAAATTCACCTTAGTTCCGGGTTCGTCAGGCAGCAGAGGATTAATAAGTCTCTGGTCAAGTCCACATTTACGACCGTCTCCGGTAATGCACAGCATATTGTCCTCATGGCTGTCAACACCTCCGCTCTGAACTCTGTCGGCACGTTCGGCAAGAGACTTTACTATTTCGATCTGATTTGCAGTAGGCTTTGCAACAATGGTCTGCGCTTCACATTCCGGAACATCAAGGTTAAGCTGATCGGATGTTTTGATGTCTGCGCATTCCTTAAAAATTGACATAAGCTCCGGAAGATTATTGAATTTAGCAAATCTTGTTTTCATGCGGTAATCAGTTCCGGCAGGACGTACTTCATAAGCCGTAACCGTTTCCCCGAAGTTTGCCGCCCAGCAGTCAAAATGCTTCATGCCCAGTTCCTCAAGCCTTGAATTTTGCAGATATTTCATCATTGTGTAGATCTCTGTCATGCTGTTTGCAACAGGCGTTCCGGTTGCGAAAGTTACACCACGATTTCCTGTGATCTCATCAAGGTAACGGCATTTAGCATACAGATCGGGAGTTTTTTTCGTGTTCTGATTAGTGGAAATACCCGAAACATTGGACATTTTTGTTGTTAAAAATAAATTCTTAAACTCATGAGCTTCATCCACGAACATCTTGTCAACTCCGAGCTGTTCAAATGTAACAACATCGTCCTGATCGTCAAGCTGAAGCTTTTCGAGCCTTGCCTGTAGATTCTGGAGCGTTTTTTCCATTTGCTTTACCGTGAATTTTGCGCTGTCATCGTCGCTAAGTTCGCTTATTCCAAAACGCAGATCGTCTATCTGCTCATTAATGATCTTTTCCTGTCTTTCTTTGGAAAGCGGAATTTTGGTGATCTGAGAGTGTCCTATAATTACCGCATCGAAATCGCCTGTTGATATTTTTGCACAGAGCTTCTGACGATTTTCTTTAGTGAAATCATTTTTTGTAGCGACAAGAATATTGGCATTTGGATAAAGTTTAAGGAAATCCTGTCCCATCTGTTCAGTGAGATGATTTGGCACTACCATAAGACTTTTCTGGTGCAGACCGAGACGTTTTCCCTCCATAGCCGCTGCGATCATCTCGAACGTCTTGCCTGCGCCTACTTCGTGTGCAAACAACGTATTGCCGCCATAAAGTGCGTGAGCAATTGCATTTTTCTGATGCTCTCTCAGCTCGATATCCGGATTCATTCCGGGAAAAGTAAGGTGAGAACCGTCATATTCTCTCGGACGATTGCTGTTGAAAAGTACGTTGTATTTTTCAACAAGAGCTTCACGGCGTTCGGGATCTTTAAATATCCATTCTTTGAAAGCCTGTTTTATCGCCTTTTGTTTCTGACGTGCGGCAGCGGAAGCCTTTTCATCGAGAACGCTTTTTTCTTTTCCCTCCGGAGTGATGATTTTTTTAGTGATTTTTGTATCACGAAGATTCAGAATATCCTCAAATAACTGATATCCGTTGCGCTTTTCCGTTCCGAATTTTGTTCCGGCAATAACGTTTCCCTTGTCGGCAGACTTATTTGAAATGTTCCACGCTGCCGTATGCTCAGAAAATTTTACTTCAATAGAAGTTGTTCTCATGAATTTTCTGAAACCAACGTTGTTAGACGGCTTGAATTTGTCCGGAGTTTTAAACGTTTCCTCCATAAACTGCTGAATATACTCAACAGGAATCCATGAAGCGCCGGGACGTATATCAATATCTGCTGCATTCAGTCTTGGCGGCATAGCAAGCTTCAGGGCTTCAACGTTTGTGTTGTATATCGGATTATCCTTTGCCGCAGTCTGAGCCGCCGCAAGCTTTTCCCTTATGTTTCCGGAAAGATATTCGTCCGACATTTCGTAAGCCGTTTCTCCGCAGCTGTCGATTTTTTCGGGATTTGGATAAATTACCCTGTGAAGATCGGAAATAAGCTTGCTTCGCTCCATTCCGGTGAGGTACTGCATATAATCGAGATCGACTTTCGCACGTTCTGAAATAGATAACGCAAGAGCTTCCTGAGCCGTAGAAACGTGAGTTATTTTTATCTCCGGTCTGACGGTTCGTTTTGAGAAAATATCCGCTTTGCCAATAACCTTGCCGTTTTCAGTTTTTTCAAGAGAGAGCAGCAGCGGAGCGGAAATATCGTCCTTGAATGCGGATACATTGGCTTTATCGGAAAGATTTCCGTATTTTGCAGTAAATGAATCATACAGGCTGCTAAGACGTTCCTGAGCTGATTTGATTTCACTGTCTCCTGCACCGTTGAGCTGTAGATCGAGCAGACTGCGCACACAGGATGTGATCTCAGCCATGCCGTAGATCCGCTTATATTTTGCCGAATTCTGCACCGGAATTAACTCAGAATTATTGTTATAATACAGCTTGTTATCGAGAATAGCGTAGCTGAGATTTTTAATATTTTCATTTGACGGAATTACGCCTGATTGTTCTTCATTGCCGTATTCGTGAGAATTTTTAACGGGTTCGATTCTTCCCTGAAGCTTGCCCAAAGCCTGATGCAGCTCATTCTTCAGGTCTTGACCTTCAATCGGAATACACATCGTATCCTTGTTTCCGTAAAGCTTATTTCCCTCAACGATTTTTCCCAGAATCATTTCGGGATGATCTGCAAAATACTTGTTAATACTCAGACCGTCGGCAGTTTTGCCGAGCTTAATCCAGTCCGGTTCTATATCGAGGATTCTGTCCCTTTTTTGCAGAAACAGAATATCGGATGTGACCTCAGTTCCGGCAAGAGATTTGAAAGCGTTATTAGGCAGTCTGACAGCTCCTATGAGATCGGCACGTTCGGCTATGTATTTGCGGACTGAATCGTTCTGCTTATCGAGAGTACCCTTTGACGTGATGAAAGCTACTACTCCTCCGGGACGAACCTTGTCAAGAGCCTTTGCGAAAAAGTAATCATGAATCTTGAAATTGTGCTTATCATAGCGTTTGTCTGCTATCTGAATATCGCCGAACGGTACGTTTCCGACAGCAACGTCAAAGGAATTGTCTTTGAAATCGGTTTTTTCAAAGCCTTTGATCTGAATATCCGCATTCTGATAAAGCTGAGCCGCTATGCGACCAGAAAGCTTGTCAAGCTCAATGCCGGATAATCGAGAATTTTTCTGCATATCCTCTGGCATTTTTCCGAAGAAGTTTCCTGTTCCCATAGCTGGTTCAAGTATTTTTCCACCCTCGAATCCCATGTTTTTCAGAGCCGTGTACATTTCTTCGATCACATCCGGAGATGTATAGAAAGCCGTATTTGTTGAACGTTTTGCAGCATTGTATTCTTCCGGAGTAAGCAGCATTTTAAGTTCCTTGTACTCGCTGCTCCATTTGTCATTGTGTTCGTCAAACGCCTGTGAAAGACCTCCCCATCCAACGTACTTAGCAAGAATCTGCTGTTCTTCAGGAGAAGCAAGACGATTTTCATCTTCCACAGTTTTCAGCGTTTTTATCGCTTCAATATTATTGCGGAATCTTGTTTTTGCGCCGCCGCTTTGCTGATCTTCTGTAATATGAAAATTATGCTTTTCAACAGAATTTTTTTCAGATGCCAGATACGGTTCGGGAGAATTTTTTTCTGGTACGTCGGGAATTACATCGAAAAGCGATAACTGAGGCAGATCCTGATTTATATCCTCAGATATTTCATCTTTAGGAATGATCTTGTAATCGAGATTTTCTTTCCAGTTACCTATGTAAGACATACATGGTAAAATATCATTTTTGTCGGTATTTGTGAGATAAATAGCGAAATCTCCGTCAATCTTATCGACCTTCCATTGCTTGCCGTCAGATTCGATAATATCGCCGACTGAAAGTTCTTGTATCTCCGATTCGTTTTCAAGTGAAAGAACGTCTGCAATATAATCCTCAAATGCTTCTTCTGCAAGAAATCTTGTAGGAAAATCAGAATATTTCTCACCTACGCTTAAAATACTATGACCGAAATCCGCTTCAATGTCGTATCTCCCGTCAGCATTTTGGGTTATCCAGTAAAACTTGCCATTGTATTTAGTAGAATAGCTTCCCGGTATGCCATTTTCGTCTGCTGTTTCGAGAATTGGCGTCCACACGATTTCGTTGGACTGTTCCGTTTTGTCAATACTTTCAATAACTTCTATCGAGTTTTCGGGTTTGATTACAAAGTCGGCAACAGATTTAGCTGTCAATAATTCCTCACGGGTAAGAACGTCCTCGATACTGATATTATTGGTCATGTTCCCCAATTTATCGGGAATAACAAGCTTGTTCCAATTTGCATTATCAGTTTCGTAAATCAGCTTGTCAGCGCTGTTTTCGTTTCTTACAAGTCCCTTTTCTGAAAGTCTGTCCCACAATTCGTCATTTACTGAAATGTCAATTTTGGCAAGGTTTCCTTTTCCCTTTATAACAAGCACATCGGGATTTTCTGTTTGATACATATTACTTGTAATTTCAGAAAATTCTTTTTTTACTGTGGGTTCAGCCTTTTCAATATTGTTTATATCTTCTTGCTGCTTTGAAACATCTTCATGATACACGGACTTTATTTTATCAATATAGTCCTTGCAGGAAATACTGTCCTTTGTAACAACGGCAAACGGCGTATTATTTGCCATGTCGTTCTCAAAGCTATATCTGCCGCTTAAGTCACGTGGAATAACATAGGCTTTCTCAATATCGGTATCTCTCAGTGCGGCTTGAAATTTATCAAGGTCATCTTCGGAAAAAATTTCCTGTGTTACCCAATATAAAGCTGTGTTATCCTCAACAATATCATACGCTTTACATCTCATTTCATTTGGAATTTTCTTTTCAAAATCCAAGTCCGAGAAAGATATTGATTTTTCGATTGTTTCAGCTTTACCATTGTCAAGATTTGTCGGCAGCTCATCAACTTCATTATTAATATTATTTTTTTCTATATCCTTGAAGATGAATTTTCTTGCTTCGTCAAGCGTTTCGCAAAAACGACCGTTACCGCTGTATACAAAGTTTTCTCCGTCCGGACTTGACAAGATCTGAACATTAAATTTGTACTGCGGATCGTCATTTTCGTAGATGCGATATTTGGTATGTTTATCAACACCGGCTATTTCTTCAGAAAAAGGTTCTTTTGTATGTTCTGGGTTTTCAGCCGAAAGAATGTCGGAATCAATTTCTATAAATGCGCTTTGAGTAAGCCGGATAGCATTATCATACGAAGAAATATCCGCAGCATCACTTGAATAAAGCATCTGCTCCTCCCGATTTCTTACAAATTCAGTGGCAGCCGAATAGTTTTGGGAGATAAGAAAATCGGTAAATTTGTCAATATCGTCTACGGAAAAGGAATTATCCATAACATTTATTGATGAAACGTCAAATCCCTTGTCAACTGCGGCAATAAGATGCTCCTGCTGATCTTCATTAAATTCTTTTTCTTCAAAAACAATTTGGAGATCAAACTTTTTCGCAAGACTATTAAGCTTATCCAAAGCGTCTGCATATTCATCCGAAAAGATATTAGTTATCTTTTTCATTTCAATTGCTTGTTCCGCAAGCTCAGACAGTTGTTCTTTACTGTATTTCGCATCAAGATATTTATCAATGATTACGAAATCAAGCGTTGCAGCATAGGCGGTATGATCTCTTAAATCGCTGATCTGATCGGCTGAAAATCCTTTTTTAGTTAATGAAGATTCTATAAGATACAGATTTCTTGCCACATCCATGAATTTTTCAAACTTTGCTGCATTTTCTGCTGAAAGCGTAAATGTGACCATACCGTCCCTGATCTGACCGGAGTAGGGGATACCAAGATCGTCGATCTCAGATTTTATATACTTATTATAAAGTTCTTCTGTCACTATGTTGTTATAGTAAATCCTGTCTTTAATATCCCTGTACGGTGTATTTCCGACAATATTCAGCTGAATATCATTTCGCTTCTTATCATTTCCTCCGCTGCCAGACGGTAATTGTTTCTCAGACCTGTCATTTTCAGAAGATTTCCTGACCTTTCTGCTGTCTGATATTCCTTGTCTGTCTGCATCATTTTTTCTTCCTGATTCCGGATCAGCGACTGTATCTCCCTCTCGAACCGATTCAGATAAAGATACAGTCTCCCCGATTCGAGCAGATCTTTCAGCAGCTCTTGCCGCTCCTCGAGCATGAATTTTAGTCTCATCTGAGCGAATCTGCCTATTTCCTTTGAGACGTGATATTTCATTGTTTTCTCGTTCAGAACTGCTGCTCTGTAGCTGCTGTTCACTTTCACTATGATGTATTTTTTCATGGCTGACGCTCCTTTTCTCAATAAGCTCGTTGAAGGTAGTGTTCCTTGCGAATAAGATCTGCTTTTCGATATCAAGCAATTTTTCATGATCGGGCTTGCTTACGGTAAGAGTAGTTTTTTGGCTGTTGTAAACGTTTCCCGAATATTGTATATTCTGCTTTTCAAGCTCGTAAGCTATCCTCAGAGCTATATCCGTATCAGTTGAATGGTAGGTTTTCTGCGGAATATAGCGGTATTCCGCATTTCCTATTATATTTTTCTCCGGAGGAGAATACGGCTTTTGAAGGGACTGAGGTTTAATAAGTCCGGATGTTTTTTCTCCGAGTACCGATAAAAGCTTGTCCGTATCCGCACTATTAACACAGATGCGAGCGGCTTCTCCGACCGAAAAAGCATAGTAGTTGATTCCCGAACGATCAAGCTTTTCAGCGGCTTCCTGCATGAGCTGTTCGCTCATTGTGAACGCTGTTTTAGAATTGTTATCTATGGAAGAAAACCAGATCTCATTACCGATAGTAACAGGTTTTGGCATTGTATTCACTCCTTATATAGAATGTTGATTATCCTTGTTTTTGGCGATATTTCGTGTATTATGTTCCTGATTCAAAGACTTTGCCTTGTCGGAAAAATCCTTCTGCGCTTTTCTGGAAAAGAGCGAATCCGTCACTTTTTTTAATGCAGATGTATCCTTTTTAGCAACGGTTACCTTTGCCGAATTTTTTTCTTTATCTATTACAGCTGAAAATCCAATATTATTATTTTTCAGTTCGGACATCAACTCATTCGCCTTATCAGTTCCCGATATCTGAGTGTAAAGACGTTCTTCAGGAGGGAGACTTTTGAAAAAGTCCGAGTTTATGTACTCCTTGGCAGTCTGCTTGCTGCTGTCAGAAATGATCTGATCCAAAGCCTGCGCATTGTCTTTATGTACAGTAATTGATGTGAGTTTTTCGCTTTTTACCGCCGAAAAAGGAATCCCTGCGCTTTGCAGAGCCGATATCGCTTTGTCTCCGGAATTATGGGGAAGCCGTATAACCTTGCGTTCATCCTTTTTAAGCTTATTATAATATTCAGGATTGATTTTGTCGGAATCTGATGATTTCACATCGTCCTGACGTATTGTTTTTTCTGCAATATTTTCGGCAGTATGTTTAAGGATATCAATTTTATCCTTATGTACGGTGATCGCTGCATTATCATTCTGACGTGATACAGCGGAAAATTCAATTCCACTGTCAGAAAGCTGCTGCATTATTTCCATTGCATGACGTGCGGGAACGACTTCTGTTGCACGATCATCCCTCGGCAGTTCACGATAAAAGTCGTTGTTTATTTTGAAACTGCCGTCATCGTTGATTTCTGCTTTTCCATCCGAACTAAGCTTGTCGATAATATTATCGTATTGTAAATTTTGCTCCGGACGCTTGACATTTTGCGTTGAATATGCTATACTATTATCGAAGCAGATAATTGTCGTTGATTGGGGAGATTGGATCCCTATATCCGAGAACAATTCGTCTGCTTTTTTTGTATTCATAGCAAGTATTGAATTATCTGCAATAGCCTTATTTAAAAAGTTCTGAATATTCTTCTTTCCGTGAATAGTAGTAATTCTATTTACACGTCCATGCTGACCTTTAACATTCAAAACCATTGGAACAATAACATTCTGTTGCTCCTTGTTTTTCAAGTCACTTATTACTACCAAAGTATCACGTAAATTTCCTTTGCAGATAAGCACTGGATTTCTTAATGCCTGTGGTATATTTTTTATAACTGATTCTGGAATATTATGTTGTTCTGTATGTTTTTTACTGATGCTTTTGCTAATAATCGTTGAACTTTCCATACTATTTGCAATAACGCCTTGAGTTACTACCAGTGGAATAGCATTAGCACCAACAGCTCTCAGGCAATATGGTGTAGTACCTATTTTTAAAACTTCGTCCGGACGAAGTTTTCCTCCTATGTATTCATCTATTTTTTCAGAAAAAGTTTTATCTTCTAATTGATTTCTTTCGATTTTCTTTGCAAAAGCAAGAACATCATTTTCATCTACTGTAATGGTAGACTTTTCTTTGTAATCAGTTTGCATATTGTTGTCCTTTCAGCATTAAAGCGATGTTTCCTGTGATTTCTTGGGTTCGTTCCTGTCGGGCTGACTGTTGTTCTTTTCGGCGATTTCAGTAAATTCCTTTTGCGCCGCACGGGAAAATGTGACAGGCATAGCTCTTGATTCCGGCTTTTTTCTCTCAGAAATGTCTTTTATTTCAGCAGTTTCATGAACGGTCTGCTCAGAACGAGGGATATCAGCCGACTGCGGAGTAAGCTCCAGCGTATCGGAAAGTATTTTTTTAAGCTCGCTTTTTGGCATATCTGAATTATTTATGTACATAGCGGCGGCGATCTCCTTTAATTCCTCCGGCAGAGCCATTACCTGTGCTACGGAAATATCGAGTGTTTCAGCAACCTTTGGCAGAATGTTTTCGTATTCAGACTGCTCCTGAGAATGCTCCGGAGGAGCTTCGGATTTTATTTCCTGAACTTCTTCGGTCGGAAGATTATTTATAACGCCGTCAATCATGTTTGCATTTTGCTCAACGCTCATTTCTGCATTTTTAAGGGGATTTTCAAAGGTTATCATTTCAATCTTGTCTGCAATATATCCTGCATTATCAAGAGCAACAGCGTCAATAACTGAGTTTATAGAGCTTGTTTTTGCAGTCAATGCGTTGTCAAGAGCTTTTCCGCTGTTTTCAATAAGACCGTTTACAAGGTCCGGAGTCTGCTTGCCGAATTCATTATTTTTAATGCTGATATAGTCAAGCTGAGCGTTCTGGAGCTTGTCCAGTTTGCCGGAAAGAGACGTGCGCCTGCCGTTCAGTTTAACGATCTTAGCGTTGATCTCCGTCTTTTTCACTGCGCTGTCCGTAAGCGAATACTCGTTGTTTAAAGCATGTAATTTATCCACGCAGCGTTCAAGCTTTCCGGCAGTTCTTTTCTGCGAATCGCCGTTAAGATTGATCAGCGATGACATAAAATGCTCGTGACGTTCGGCACGGTCTGAGAAACCGAAGCTCTTTACAAAATCGCTGAGATGCGTGTATCTGTCAATTTTGTCCTGAGATTTTTCAATTTTCCGTGTCTGAGCATCAATAGCTGCTTTATGCTTTGCGATTTTTTCCTCACGAATGGGGATCTTATTTTCATTGATATCGGATATTCTCCGTTCATTGCTCTCAATTTTAGCTTCAATAAGACGCTTTATTCCAGGAATAGAGCTGCTTTTTGACAAAGCTTTCATGAAATCGGTAACGTTGCGCAGTCTCTGACTGCGGTCTTTCAATCGAGCAATCTTATTTTCATTCTTGTCAATTTTTATTGAATGGGACTGCACTTTTTCCTGAGCATTACTGATTTTTGATTCCTGATGTGCGGTCAGAGTTTCCATAAGCGGAATAAGCTTTTCACGTTCAGCAGGGATATCATTAGTTGGTTCAGGAATGGGAGCAGATTCAGATTTTATTCCTTCTTTGGGAATTTCTTCCGGATGTTTTGGAATATCAACTGCTTTAGGCGGAGCGAGTTCAGCTGCAATGCTGTTGATCTTATCGAGATCGTTTCTGTTGAATTGCAGCGAGATCTTTTTTTCGTCATATCGTGCGTAGAACAGAATATTCTCTTTGTTGAGACGTTCGATAAGCTCGTTGGCTTTTTCAGTTTCGATAGTGGTGTACGCTTTATTTTCGATGGTTTTTACATCTGTATTTCCGAATGAATTCATTTTGTACCTCCTGATTCTGCAAGAACTGCGGTCATTTCCCTGATAACTGCGCTGTCGCTCTCGATGCCGTGCATCATATCGTAAGCTCCGCAGAGCTGAGCGAGAGTTTCGTAATCATATTTTTCTTCAAGCTGCGAAGCGGTCGTATCGAGCAGCTTTGCGGCTTCGTTAAGACTTGAGATTTGTATACACTTTTGTATGATGTGATACATTTCAGTGTAGCTGTTATAATTTTCATACTGAATAAGTATCTCCGATCTTGCGCTTTGCGGAAGATTTTTCAGTGTGTCGGGATTGAGACTGAAACGTTCAGCCAAATCTGATAAAATAGAATTGGTAACATGATGAACGTACAAGCGTTTAAGCTCCGCTGAAATTTCATCTGCATTGAGTATTCCGGAATTCACGGTATATGCGGATTCCAGTTCGTTTTGTGCTTCTTTTGGGAGCGAGTTGAATTCGTCCTCCGAAATTCCGATCAGCATTGTGATCGAGGTTAAAGTGTTTTCTTGCATAATGGGTTCTCCTTTTTATTTATTTGTGTCATGGTGACACATTTTTTATTTTGGTTATTGACATTTCACTTATTTTAGTATATACTAAGTATATACAACTAAAACAGGAGATGATCGTATGACTACTACAGTTCAGAAGTGGGGAAACAGTCAGGGGATAAGGATTCCGAAGTCTGTTTTGAATGAGATCAATGTTGAAAGCGGCGAGTGTGTAGAACTTATTGTTGATAACGGTATGCTTCTTATAAAGAAGGCTGAAAACAAAAGAAAACATAAGACAATTGAGGAGCTTTTCAGTGACTACACAGGCGAGTATAAGTGCAGTGAGATCGACTGGGGAGAAAGTGAGGGTAACGAAGAATGGTAAAACAGGGAGATATAATCAAGATCAGCTTTAATCCTCAGAGCGGTCATGAACAAGCAGGATACCGTCCGGCTGTCGTTGTAAGCAATAACTATTTCAACAATATAACTAAGCTTGCAATGGTTTGTCCAATAACAAATAGTCCGAATGAGTTTCCGCTGCATATTAAGCTCGATGATCGGACTCAGACAACAGGCAGCATTATGTGTCAGCATCTCAGAACCCTTGATGTGAACAGCAGAGGATATGTTTTCGTAGAAAAGCTTCCTGATGAGCTGCTGCATGAAGTTATTGATGTTGTTTTTGCGGAAATTGAATCCGAGTGATAGTATGTCACTGTGACACACTATTTCTATTTAAGCTCCTTATATCGGGGATGTTTGGTTATATTGTATTTATAGGAACGTAAAGGCTTCAATCCTCTTATTTTGAGAACACATTTTTTCTGTTTTTTGAATAGTTCGCCGCAATTCAGATCATAACTTTCAGATAACTCTCGAATAGCAGCAATGTTGTAACCTCCAAGAAAAAGCATAATATCACAGCTTTTAACAATAGTATCGGCAGCATCTTTATAAACTGACTTCAACTGAGAATATGACCGTAACATGATCGATACTGAAACATTGTTGTTTCGCATAGCTGTGATTGATTTCTCAAAACGATGTATACGGCTGAGATACGAAAAATCATCAAGAAAGCAGCTTATATGATAGCGGTTATATTTTATGTAGTTCGCAGTATCGCTTTTAGTTTCTCTGCTGAGAATTCTGAAAAGCTGTGACAGAAAAAGCTTTATAATGATTTCGTAATCAGAAGTATTTTTCGAGAATATGACAAACAAAGCTGTTTTTTTATAACCGATTTTATCAAGCTGCATTTGATCGTATTTCATAACAGCTCTGACCTCTTTTCTGTTAAAAAAGGAAAGTCTTTTACGGCATGAATTCAAAACAGATTCAGCGTTTTTACCGACAGCAAGCTTATAACGCTTGTACTGGTTTACGGCAAAACAGCCGGGATATTCTTCTTCCAGAGCTTCAAACATCAGATCAACGCTATTCTGAAAATTTTCTTCGTCTGATGTTAAATTGTAATTAAGCCAAATAGAAAGTTCTTCAATGCTTTGTTCTTCTTTAGGAAAATACAGTAACAATGCTGTGTATGAAGTGAGCAACAATTTTTCTGCTTTCCTCCATAGATCATAATCAAGTCCGGTAGTATTATCCAGAAGAACATCAACGAAGTTAAGAATATCATCTTCACTGTGTATGTATGCAAATGGGTTATAATGCATGGTTTTATTTATGTTATCCGTATTTATAACCTTGATTGCGTATTTGCTCTTTTTGAGTATCTTAAGGGTTGTAAGCATCGTTTTGCTTGTTGATCCGGAAATTATATAGCTGCTATTCATCTGCATTATATTTGGAATAACATAATTTTGAGTTTTTCCGCTCCCGGCTGCGCCGATTACAAGAACGTTTTTATCCTTTGCATAATCCATGGATAATCTTTTGTTTTGGGTTAACAAGAGATTATTACGATATTTTTTTGTATCGGAATATGGCTTGAGGTATTTGTTTTTTCCGTTTGTGTATTGTATGAAAGCCATAACAATTGTCCTTTCATTTTGGTAGGGTGTGTCACCGTGACACACTTATTTTTTATTCTCAAATTCAAACCCGGTTGTAAAATCTTCTTTGAGTACAATGTAGGCATTGAATTCCTTGCCGGCTTTACTTTTGAATCCTTTTATGAGGTCAGTCTTTTTCTTTTCAATAAGCTTTTTAGCCTGAGCGACAGAAATGTTTTTAGAAGCAATTGTTTTCCATATAATAAATCCGCAGCCGTTTCTTCCGCCGCAGCATGAATAAGCTTTCGCTGTTTCCAGAACATTCTTGCCGCACTTAGGACAAACACCGATTTCATTCACTTTCTTTGCAAATGCAGGATTTTCCGCAAACGAAGCGTAATTGCTGCAAAGCTGTTTAACATAGTTTTCTATCTGTCCCATAAACGAATCCGGACTGTACATCCCTTTCTCGATGCTTTGCAGATCCGTTTCCCAGTTGGCAGTCATTTTCGGACTCTTCACTTCATCGGGAACAACCTTGATCAGATTTACGCCCTTATCAGTCGCAATAAGCTGCTTCTTTTTTCGCTCGATATATTCACGTTTGACAAGCCCCTCGATAATGGCAGCTCTTGTAGCAGGAGTTCCCAAGCCTTTCTTTTCAACGTCAGAATCCTCGTCATATTCCTTATTTCCGGCAGTCTCCATAGCGGACAGCAGCGTATCTTCTGTGAAAGGCTTCGGAGGACTTGTCCAGTGTTCAGCCGTTGAAGCTGATACATTTTTAATTATCTGACCGTCTGTAAGCTCCGGCAAAGATTTTTCCGGAGTATTTGTTTTTTCTTCTGTATTTTCGCTTTTGAGCAGCGATTTTATACGCTGTTCAAGCTTTTTCCAACCGTCGTTTATAACTGTTTTGCCTGTTGCTGTAAATTCATTATTTTCGCAATTCAGAATAGCCTTGACCGATTCATATTTATGCGGTTCTGCAACTGCGCAAATAAGTTTTGCGGATATTAAATAAAGAATATTACGCTCGCTTTCCGGCAGAGCTGACAAGTCCTTTTCAGCGATCTGAGCTGTAGGCAGCAGCGCATGGTGATCGCTAACTTTTTTGTTATTGATGATCCGCTTGATATCAGGCTCGATGCTGATTCCGTTGCAGCACGTTATATATCTGCATACGAGCTTTACCATTTCCGCAGCAGTACCCTCCATATCGTCTGTGATGAACTGACTGTCGGTTCGAGGATATGTGACAAGCTTCTGTTCATAAAGTGATTGAGTTAAATCAAGAGTTTGCTGAGCTGTGTAGCCGAACTGCCTGTTGGCTTCTCTCTGAAGCGTGGTCAGATCATAGAGTTTCGGAGGATTAACTGATTTAACTTCCTTTTTTACGGAAGAAACAACAGCGTCCTTTCCGCTGCACATATCAGCAATAGATTTTGCCTGATTTTCATCGTCAATGCGTTCAGATGAAGCGGTAAATGTTCCGCAGTCAAGCTCGACAGTGAAATATTTTTGCTTTACAAAATTGCTAACCTCATAGTCACGCTGAACGATCATGGCAAGTGTGGGAGTCTGAACACGACCAATGTTCAGCTTTGAATTGTAGCGTACTGAAAATAATCGTGTTCCGTTCATTCCCACAAGCCAGTCGGCTTTGGCACGGCAAAGTCCGGCTTCATAGAGATTATCATATTCATGACCGTCTTTCAGATTATTGAAACCGCCACGAATTGCAGATTCTTCAAGAGATGAAGTCCATAATCTCTTAAAAGGCTTTTTACATCCGACCAGATTGTATACATATCTGAAAATAGCTTCTCCCTCACGTCCTGCATCGGTAGCACAGACGATCTCGTCTATATCGCTGCGAAACATAAGCTCTTTCAGGACGTAAAATTGTTTTTTGGTCGAGGGGAGTATTCCAAATTTCCATGTTTCCGGAATAATTGGCAGCGTTTCAAAGCTCCATGCTTTGTATTTTTCGTCATATGATTCAGGGTTCACAAGTGCTGCAAGGTGTCCTACGCACCATGATACGATGTATCCGCTGCCCTGAACATATCCGTCTTTGCGTTCAGCAGCTCCGAGAACCTTCGCTATGGTCTGCGCTACTGACGGTTTTTCTGCTATTACTAACTGCATATTATCATATCCTTTCAGATTATTAAGTTTTCTATTGACAAACCCTATTTAATAGGGTATAATATAAATGTGAGGGGGAATACCATTGACAAGGTTATTTATAATGCTTCCCGAATTTGAAAAGCAATGGGCAAAAATGGGATTGACTGACAATGACTTAAAACGGCTTCAATACGAATTGCTTGATAACCCAAAAATCGGCGATGTTATGCAAGGTACTGGAGGTCTTAGAAAAGTTCGTTTTTCCTTTGAAAATCGTGGCAAAAGCGGAAGTGCAAGAGTTGTTTATGTAGATTTTGCGGTTTATGAAAAAATTTTCCTTATTACCGCATATCCAAAAAACGAAAAGGATAATTTATCTCCGGCAGAACGAAATGCAATTAAAAAGTTAATTGAAAATCTCGAAAACAAGTTGAGAGGAGAATGATTATGAATATTTATGAGAGCATTATTCAAGGCTTAAACGAAGCTGTTGACTATGAAAAGGGAAATATCAAAGCAAAAGTTGTCACGCTTTCCGTTGCTCCGTTGCCTGACATTGAGAGCAGTGACATTAAAAATATTCGCCAGTCTCTCGATATGACACAGGTGATTTTTGCAGCCGTTATGGGAGTTTCTGTTAAAACCGTAGAAGCATGGGAATCCGGTACTAATACACCGTCAGGAACAGCAAGGCGTATGCTGTCGCTTCTTAAATCAGATCCACAGATACCTGAGAAATATAATCTTTTATCAAGGTGATTTTATTGTCTCGTATGAAAATAAGGACGAATTTTTAAAATATTCCACTTGACCAAGTATATAGGAGGTAGTCTGTATGTTAACAGCCAAATTATTTACAAACGGCAACAGTCAAGCAGTCAGACTGCCTAAAGAGATCCGCTTTAACGGTTCTGAGGTTTACGATCAGAAATTAGGCGATTCGGTAATACACGTACCTAAAGACAAGGCATGGGAAACATTTATGGAGGGAATCAACGGCTTTACAGACGATTATTTCGCTGCTGTTGAATCACGTCATAATAATGAGATCCAGTCTGAAAGGAAAACATTATGAAACATCTTATTGACACCTTTGTGTCACCATGACACAGTATAGATATTCCGCCCTTAATACAGGGCGGATATTTTTATTCACCGTCCTCGCTGACCTCGTCAAGCTCATCGTCCTCATACTCGATATTATTCTTTTTCGGTTTATTCAGGAATTTAGGGATAATAAAGCCTGCCGCACCGATTCCAATAACAAGAGCTAAAATCAAAAACAGCTTAAGTTTGCCTGAACCGCTTCCTGATGAAGCGGCAGCAGTTGATGTTGTTTCAGAATCTTCGCTGTTCTTGGTTGTTGTAGAGCTTTGTGATATGTATTCTTCAACAGTATTCTTGTTTTCGCCTGAAGAACCGCTGCTGCTGCCAGAATTATTGCTGCCGCCATTGTTTAGCAGCGAATAAAGGTCGAAATCGTCAACCTTGTTCAGAAAATACACGTTGTCCTCGCCGTCCTCGTCTGCATAGTCGATAATGATGTAGAAAACGTGACCATCTTTTGTTGTTACCGCAGTAAAAAGCAGCTCTGTGCTTGAAAAAATGACCTTGTACGCCTTTGAATCAATAAGCGAAGCGTTACCGTCCGTATCGTAGTATGGATCACTGTAATAATCGTCAGAAGTTTTATTGCCTTCAGCTTTTTTCTGCTCGTCCAATTCCTTTTGGATCGTCTCCTGATAATCGTCCTGAAGCTGCTGCCAGTCAACAGTCGTATCGGGAACATCCTGATCGGCAGTCGTTACCGCTGTGGTCGATGCTTCTCCCGACGTAACTGCTGATGTGGTTTCTTCCGGAGCGGCATTGCATATCATAGATGTGCAGTTTGCCGCAAGAATAAGTGCCGCTGATAATGCAGCAGCTATTGATTTAATCCTCATTTTTTACTTCTCCTTTTGAAAAAAATTCTTTTAAATCGCTGTCGGAAAGACCGCTTTCATCTATAAGCTGACTTATCATGATAAGTTTGGTTATGTCCTTTCCGGCAATCTGGTTTTTAACCTGATACAGCAGCAGATCGTCCTGAAGCTGTGCATTTTTCGCTTTAAGCTCTCTGATCTCGTTCTGAAACTTTTTTATCTGAGCTTCTTTTTTCTGGATTTTCTCAGTATTCTGAGCGATCAGAGCTTCATATTCATTCTGTTTCACTGGTTTCTCCTTTATTTGATAATGACAATATTATTTCGGGATCAATGATTGAGGGAACATCAGTCGGAGTAGTAACGTAAGCGTTATAGCAGGTGATATTAAGGTAGTCATAGCCGAAATCATTGTCAATCAGATTAATATAATTATCCTCATATGCCAGTAATGTAAGATTTAACATATTCAAATATTCCATTTCCTGACGCCGATTATTGACGTGAGATATGACCTCGCCTTTTTGCACCGTCTGCCCCTCGCTTAATCCCGACGTATCAACATTGCAGTAAACAACCATAAGCTTTACATAAAAATCACGGTCTTTGTCCATGCCACTAAGTACAAAGAAATTATCGCCGACATACGCTATCGTACCGTTTACCATAGCGTAGACATCCGAGCTGCTGTTCTGAATAATGCTGATTCCGGAATGTTCCTTGCCGTTTGTATTGAACGAACAGTCTTGCTCATTCCAGTTCTTCATTTCCCAGCCGAAGCCGTGACCGATAAGATTATTTTCAAGAAGTCCCACGTAACCGTAATAAACAGGCGATGTTCCGACCTGATGCATACCGTAATACCGGGGTTCGGTATCTGTTGATAACGTCATATAGTAGCTGTAAAGACTTTCTCCGGCTTCAAGCGCCATGAGAGAATCCTTAATGGCTTCGTCAAAGGATTTTTTACGGTTTACTGTATAATAAAGTGTACATTCATTGATTCTGTCGTACCTTTGTATTACGCTGAACCAGTTTTCATCATATATAACATAAGGAAACGGAATGGTAAGTACGCCGTTTTCATTATATATTCCATATGTGCATTCTTCACCGTTATACCAACCGTCATACGTGTTTCCGGCTGAATCGTTTGTGTTATAATATTGATTTTGCAAATACCATCCTGTTGCGGCATAGTTGTTATTGTAATCGAGGATCTCGCCGTTTTCCACGTTAAAAAACAGGGTATTTTCGTTTGTGACATTATGAACAGGAAGCGCATCCGGATATGTCACATTAATATATCCGTAAGTCCCGTTCCATCCGCAGTTTTCATACAGATAATATCCCGACCAGTCAAATTCGTTTCTCAATTCCCAATGAGACGTATTATCATATAAAGCATTGAATTCATATTCGTCAAAGAAAAGATTTTCTATAACTTTTTTTGTCTCATCGTTGAATTTCCAGTTTTTGATGCTGCCCTCGTCATCCTTGGTGAGCAGAAAAGCGCAAAGATATGAATACAGCTTATGCTTGTCATAGTCGTAAGTGGTATCACTTGCAAGACGGTCTGAATTTCCGAAAACAAATCTTGTGGGATCATCGGTATAATCGGAGGGAATATGAAGATCAGACGTCCTGTTTTTCCACTCGTCCGGAACGGTCAGAACATATTTGTTCATATCATAGGCAAGTTTCTGGTAATACTCAGAAGCTTTTGTGAGATTTTCTTCTTTTGCTCCGTAATACCCTGTAACAAATCCGAAGCTGCCGGGATTTGCAAAAATGCCGAGACAGGATACAAGAATTAACGGCAGAATCATGATCGGCGTAAGAAATGCCATAACAGCAAGCCCGAATTTAGACGCTTTTTTTCTCCTGACGGCACGCTTTGCTTTTTTTGCCGCATATTCTTTATAAACCTTTTGCGCATTGAAATTCGGATTTTTTCTTTGAGAAGCTTTTTTCTTCTTTTTAGCCGATTTTTTATGATATTTTCTTTCACGGCTGCTGTAACGATTCAGCTTTTTATTCAGGGAGGATTCCTTTCGCTGTAATTTAGGTTTTCTCCGTGCGAGCGTACACATTTTGTCCATAGCCATGACTGCGTCGTTATCCGCTGCGCCCTCTTTCATTGCCTGATTTCTCAGAGACCCTTTAATATTAGTAGAAATACCAACGGCAGCTTTTAACGCTAAAGGACGGTTTTTAAGCTTATACAATTTTTTTTGTTTTTTATTCTTTCTGTTTTGCAGCTTGTTGAGTTTACCGCCGATTTTCTCATATTTATAGGCATTTTTTGAACCTTTCATATTCATTTTTTTAATATGAAGTTCCTTGCTCAGAACGTCATCAGGAGACTGCTCAAAAACTTTTTTAAATTTTTTATATTCCTTTTTTTCGGCTTTATATATCAGCTTTGATTTTTTCTTTTTTGTAAGAACATATTGAACATTGCCGCTCTGCGGTTTGTCTCTTCCTGTTTTTCTGCGGAAACGTTCGCTTATAACAGCGGATTTAATAAACTGCTTATTCTGTGATCTGACAATATGCTTGTTTTTTTCGGAGATGTTTCCTGATACTCTTATACGCTTATTGAGATTTTTCTGCAAAGGCTTATAATGCCGTTTATCATGAAGATGCTTCACAAGACCTTTGCTTGCTGCCAAAGTATTTGAAGCCAGTAATACTCCGGATTTTTCACCGTCTCCCTGAGCTTCCTGCCGGACTTTTGAATCGAGCGCAGCCCTGGAACGTCTCTGAATGCTGTCTTTTACGGTCAAAAGTCCCGATTCAGCGGCAAGACCTGTCCTGAAAGTTCCTTCGGCTGTTACGGATGCAGCTTTGTATACCGCATTTCCGCTGTATCTAAGAGTTTTGGAAACTCCATGACCGACCTTTGTATCAGAAATTTTATTTACTGTGCTGCCGACAGGAGTATGTGCGACGAATCTTCCAACATTTCTTACAAATTTTGCAGGACGTGAATGAGCGGCAATATGTGGAATCATTTTCAGACCGCTTACATCAGAGTAAATATTATTTTTTCGGAAACTGTCTATCTTGTGAAGAACGCCACGCTGACGATTGGAATATCCGGAGCTTTCAGCAATTCTGAATCCCTGTTTATACACGGTATTTCCTTTATCATCGGTCGTTCGGGTAATATGATATTGCAGCTCATAGGGCTTTGACGCTTTATTGTAGATCCTTTTTAACAGCAAAGGCTTTTTTTCGCCACCAAGATGTTCTTTTTTGCTCTGATAACGATTATACGCCCTTTCAGACTTTTGCAGCCTGTTATTGGTTTTTTCAATAAGTTTTCTGCGGGAGTGAATTTTATGCAGCGTTTTCTTGCTTACATCCACTTATATCACCGCCTATTCGCCTAATTTTGTGGTCATAAGCTTGTACATCTTTGTATCGGATTCAATGCGGTCTGTAAACGGCAGCTTTACATTGTTGTAAATAATAATTCCGTTTCCCGGTTCAACATTTGTAACGTATTTCAGCTGACTTTCCGATAAATGCAGCTTTTCGGCAAGTATCTCACGGTCTCCTGCACTCTGATTCAGAAGATATATAAAATCAGAGTTGTCAAAAATGTTCTCAATCTCTGACGAGCTGAGAAGATCTTTAACGTTCTGTGTAATTCCGGTCGGAATACCGCCCCATTTACGGAATCTTTTCCAGATCTCCGCTGAATATTTTGCGGTCTGTATTTCCTTTAGCAGCAAGTGGAATTCGTCTATGTAATAACGAGTTGACTTCTGCAATCCTCTGTTTGTAGATACCCTGTTCCAGACCATTTCCTGAACTATGAGCATTCCGACTTTTTTAAGCTGCGTTCCAAGCTTTTTGATATCGAAGCAGACGATTCTGTTGTCAAGATTTACGTTAGTTGTATGATTGAATACGTTATGCGAACCGGTTACATAAAGATCGAGGGAAGTAGCCACACGATCTGCAATATCTCCGGCAGCTTTCAACTCCGTGTAAAGATCGTATAATGTAGGCATATTGGCTTCAATAGGATTTTTTGCAAACTGTGTATAAATACTTCTTACGCATTTATCTATGACGGATTTCTCCGTAGGTTCAAGTCCTGTGCCGCCTATTATTATTTCGCAGAGTGAAATGATAAAATCAGATTTAATTGCTATCGGATCGCCCTCCTGACTGTCAAGCTCGATATCCATAGGATTGATATGCTGCATACTGTCTGACGAGATCTCGATAACCTGACCGTCAAGAGCCGATACAAGCGGAAAATATTCTCCCTCCGGATCACATATGATTATATCGTCCTGTGTTTTCAGGTAAATATCGAGGATCTCACGCTTTACGGACATTGACTTTCCTGCACCCGGAGTTCCGAGAAATAATCCGTTAGGGTTTTTCAGACTTTTCCTGTCGCACATTATCATGTTGTGAGATAAGGAATTAAGTCCGTAATATGTTCCTTTTTCAAACAGTTCTCTTGTTGTGAACGGAAAAAATGCAGCTGTTGCCGAGGTCGTTATAATTCTCGATATTTCTATCTGATTATTGCCAAGAATTAGCGACGAGCCGAGAGCTTCTTCCTGCTGATTATCGAGCGGAATTATCTTGCAGTTGTTTTTATTTGCGATACGTTTGAGACGTTCGCTCTGTAGATCAAGCTCCTTGCCTGACTGTGCGTAATGACGGATAGTCAGCGTGATTATAAATAACCGTTCGTCCTTTGAGTTCAGATCTTCAAGCATCGACTTCAATTCGTCAATATACATAGGAATCTGAGGCGGAAGAATATCGGTATCATAACCGGAACGTGCAGCTTTTTTCTGCTCGTCAATTTTCATAGCTTCAACTGCCGTCAACTTTAAACGGATAAATTTGAGAGCTTCAGTCTGATCGTATGGCTTGACGTGAATATTTACGCAGAAAAGCTCGTCCGATTCAAAAAGTTCGTTAAGAATTCTATCGGATAATTCTCCGGCAAGAATCTGCATTACAGTTACTCTGCCCTTTGCGTTTCCTATGTCGAAGTTACGCTTCCGGAACTTCATGGATGGCGGAGCTATGAAATCCTTAGTGGATAACCCGGCGGTAGCTCTGTATTTCCAGTCGAAAATAAACTCATCGTCACTGAATGGATTAAGGGATTTATGCAGAGCTTTCAGACGTTCTTCGCCGTTAAGCGCAACTGCCGTAACATCCATAGCCTTGAACTGATTTATAATCTCGTTAGCGATATTATCGAGCCTATTTTTAGCTCGTTTGTAGGAATTTGCTTCTGTTCCGAATGTCAGATATTTATATACTGTTTTGCCGTTATTGCCTTCGATAAGCTGCTTTTTGAGCATATCGGCATATTCTTTTCGTATTTCATTGAATTTGTCATCCTGTTCAGGAATATCAATTTCTTTCAGTAAGGTGTTTATATCTATGGTTTGATTTTCAAATGTGAGCTGAAATTTTATTTTCTCATCAAAATAATTCAGAATGCGGCAGTAATCATCGAAGATTTTTCCTGCGCTGTCATAGTCAACAAGCTGATAGTCAATGTCGGAAAAACGGATCGTCTTTGTATAATAATTCTCAGTTACCTGACATATACCGTCTTTGAACATTTCCAGATATGGAATAGTCGTCTGTACGGAATATTCCTTTTTAAGCAGCTTGTTCAGACGAGCTTCGATCTGCTTCCGTTCCTTTTTTGACAATTGAACCTTTACCAGCGATACGTTATTTTTTTCTTTTTTCATAATTAATGTATACCCCTCCGGACAATCGTTTTCTGAGCTTGTCGATCTCGATTTGTTTTTCGATCAGCTCGTAGATATTTTCGCTTTTATATAACCGAAGCTTAGGTCTTTTGAGAAACCTTATCATAAATTTGAAATGCTTTTCAAAGGTAAGACCGTTTTTCTTGTATATTCCGCATATAATAGCCGGAGCTGCCGTGAATCCCATAGCAATGATGCCAAGTTCGATTCCGTGTTTTTTCACAAGAAAATATACCGGGATTCCTAATATAAAAGCTATCGCAAAGCAAAGGCACTGACGTTTCGTCAATTTGAACATGAACTTTTCACGGATATTATCGAGGTCTTTAGGTATTTTTATATGATTAGCCATCGGCAGTACCTCCTTAATGAGCGTTAAAAATTGATTTTGAAATGGATGAAGATTTAAATATCGTGAAACACAGCGCAATCGACCAGACAATGCAGTTTACCATACTAAGATACATCTTTGTGGTATCTTTACTGTTAGCTATCAGACCTTGTACAGACGATGTGAACATTGCCTGAAATACTCCCAGAGCGACAACTATGAAAAGTCCCTGAAAAGCAAGGGCAAGAATATTTCTTATCCAGTTTGTACCGATATTTCCCCATTCCTTATTCATGAACGTACTCATCGGGATCGGAGCAACGGCTATATACATGAACGCTTCTATTAGTCTTGATATTACAACAAGCATTACTATGACAAGCGATATGAGCATAACCAGAAACATTACAAAAGAGAACAACAGGAACACTATTAAAATGCCCCAATCTGCTTTATGCTCGTCTAAAAGCATATCATATATCTGAGAAGCAATCGTGTTTACGTCAAGATCAAGCATATCCGTACTGACTTCTTTTAATGCCAGTTGTGTGACGTTATTTCCCAAAGAGAATAATCCGATTATAATATCGGTGGTATGGGAAATCAGTATTATGCCGCATAGAGCTTTGAAAATCCATTTAAAAAATATAGCCGTATCAAATTCCCGGAAATTGTTCCCTTCCATAACCATTGACAATAATTCGTACAGAAGTATAATAACGAGTATCATTCCTCCGAACGGAGCAACGATTTCAGTACAGATTTTATGTACAATGCCCCAGACAGATAAATTGTACTCATTGGGCATGGTTGTAAGACCTGAACCGATTGTGCTGCCTTTGCCAATATTCAGTCCTGACTTGAACAGCGAAAGTGATTCCTGAATCATTGAAGAAGCTCCGCCGGCAAGCATTTTTGTAATGGCAGTTTCGATCGCATCTACCACGCCGTCTATCATATCGTCAACCGCATCAGCTACTGCACCCATTTTACCCCTCCTTTCAGAGCTGCCGCATCTTAAGGCGACAGCTCGTTGGTATTATGTAATTACTGAACGGCAGATGACATCATGCTTTCAAGCTCAGGAACAAGAGCGATTGCAAGGATGATAAGAGCAATACCAGCCATAAGCTGTTTCATGCCCTGAGATTTTGAACCGGGGTTATCTGAGCCGTATCCTTCAACGAGGTTTACAAGTCCCCATACACCGACACCGCCGCCGATGAGAATGATAAGAGCTTTCAGTACCTTACAGGCTGTTGAAATAAAGCTTGATGTGCCGACTGCTACATCCGCTGCAAATGCCGACATTGCAAAACAAGACATCATTGCCATTGTAATAAGAACCATAGTGATTACTGCTGTGAATTTCTTTGCTTTTCGGCAGTTTACTGCTATTTTTTCTTTTTTGTTGATAGTCTTCATTTTTTTAATTCCTCCTATAAATAGCCGTTATGCTTCGATTTCATATGAATCTGCGACTGTACTTTTTCTGACAGGCATTTTTCTGTTGACAAATTTCTCAATGTTGAAGAGATTTTTCTTGTCATAATCAAGCAGATATTTGTAGTTTGAGTGCTTGGTTATATCGAACTTATCCGAGAAGAACGGCTTTACTCCTCGGATCTGCAGGATACACTTTGCACCGTCCATTTTCTGAATTTCTCCGGCAGTCATCAGCTCCCTTCCTAATTTCTGGTAATTCATCCCGTAGCTGCGGCTCTGACCTCTTGTATCAGACGTGTTATAGGTATCTATCGTGGCTTTATCCAGAGATTCAGAGATCTCTTTAAGCGTTGATTTCTCCTTACCGCCCAAGAACAGAGTAGTGTCGCAGTTGCCGATTATTGTATCGGCATTATCCTTATATATCGCTTTGAGCTGCGATTGGGATTGTAAAATTATACTTGCCGATATTTCACGGCTTCGTATCGTGGCAATAAGCTTTTCAAAATCCGGAATCTGCCCTATATTGGCAAATTCGTCCAGTATGCAGCGGACATGATGTTTAAGTTTTCCGCTGCCGTCAGGATTGTTGTCAGCTTTGGTGCAAAGTAAATTGAACATCTGACTGTACATCATGGCGACAAGGAAATTGAACGTTGCATCGGTATCGGAAATGATAATAAATAAGGCAGTTTTTCTGTCTCCGATAGTATCGAGCTGCATTTCGTCATAGGATGTGATCTCAAGCACTTCTCTGATAGCAAAAGGCGCAAGTCTTGCGCCGCAGCTGATAAGAATAGACTTTGCAGTCTTTCCGGCAGCAAGCTTGTACTGCTTGTACTGATTTACGGCAAAACAGCCGGGATGTTCTTCTTCCAGAGCTTCAAACATCAGGTCTATACCGTTTTTGTAGTTTTCGTCATTTTCCGATGTTGTACTGTCGGCGATCATTCCGATAAGCGTTTCAAAGTTCCGTTCTTCTTTGGGATAATACTGCATCATGGCTATGTATGCTGTATATAGCAGTCTTTCGGATTTTACCCAGAAATCCTCAGCCGCTTTTTCGCCTTGTCCGGAAGTGTTTTTTATCAGGACTTCAACGAATTTCAGGATATCTACCTCGGAATGGATATATGCAAACGGATTGTAGTGCATTGATTTATTGAATTTAACGGTGTTGAAAACCTTGATACGATACTTGTTATCAGTCAGAAGCTTACCGCATTCTACAAGAACCGTTCCTTTCGGATCTGTAACAACATAGGAGCTGTGCAGCTGCATTAGATTTGGCTTTACGAAAAATCTTGTTTTTCCCGAACCGGAGCCGCCAATCACAAGAATGTTCTTGTTTCGTGCGTACTTCGGAGCTGACGGCTTGCCCATAGTCAGACGTTCAGTCTGAGTAAGGATAACGTTGTTGGCGAAGCTGGTATAGTCAACATACGGCTTGATATCCTCTGAATTTCCCCAAGCAGCAGAGCCGTACTCTTCGCCGTGACGAAATTTCTTTGCATTTTTTCTTTTGATGTGCATCACAAGCAGCATAACGCTGCCGATGGCTGCTCCGAATATGAGATCAAACGGTCGTAAGCTCGGCAGCGGATTGGTAAATACATCTCCCAAACCAAGAAAAAAGACACGCAGCTCCTTTCCGGCAGCATAGTAAGCGTATGAAAGCTTGTTGCCGAGCCAGCCGAATATCAGAAAGGGGATGGAAAGTAATATGATCTTTTTTGTTTTTGATTTATCCAAAACAATTACCTCTCAGTGAATTTCTCTGTTGACATCAGGTTTGGCTTTGAGAAAAATCTTGTCTTGCCGCTGCCAGAGCCGCCGATCACAAGCTTGATATCCTCTGAGTTCTCCCCGTAAGTATCGCCGTATTCGTCATCATGCCAGATTTTTGGGGTCTTTTTTCTTTTGGAATACATTCCGAGCCAACAAAAAATCGTAAACAGTATGCAGAGCAATATAGTGCTAATTATTATTAATTTAACCAAGACGACTACCTCTCAATGACCTTTTCTTTCTTCTGTGTTCTCTGCTGACCGCTGAGCTGATTCTGCTTGGAAAGTTCGGCAGCCTTTTCACGGAACTGCTTCTGACTTTCCCTTGAAAATAACTGTTTATCGCTGCTTCTGACCTTGCCCGAAGCGTATTCACGAAAAGCCTTTTCGATATTCTGAGCCTTCGAGGACGAAAACATGACGTAATATGCGGATTTATCGGGACATTTCGACAAAGCGTATTGTATGTCATATTTTGCGGCAGTGCGCCGGAAATCCGCTATATTTGCCTTGCTGATCTCTATCCCTTCAACCTTTCCGCCTTTGGCTAACTGCTTCAGAGAGACTTTTCCACGCTTGGTGCAAGCTCCGGCAAGATACTGCTGCATGGCGTTTTTTAATACATCTGCCGTTAATCTTGGGGCAGTGATAATGAGATTTATCGTTTTTTCGGCAATATCTCCGTTATTAATTCCCACGGATCATCACCTGTCTTTTTCGATGAACCGGTTTTTATAGCTTGATTTGTCAGGCTCTGTCTTGTTTTCGGGTGAAACAGTTTCTTCTTTCAGCATAACCGGTTCTTCCATAGCGAATGAAAAAACAAACGCATTTCTCATAAAGGCGTTTACAAGCTTGTCATAAGCTGCTTCGCCCTCGTCAGAGGTAGGATACGCGGCGAGATCCAGTTCCTCGCCTTTCTCGTTTTTTGCCGATATAAGGCAAAAATAGTTGTTGTCATCATCCTTTGCATCGTACAGACCTATTTCACGGATGTAACGATAATTGAGAATCTGACCGTTCTGTGTGATGATTGTCATGATTATCACTTCTCCTTTGTTGAAAATTTATTTAAAGCCGTATGGCTTTAAAGCTGAAAAAGTGCAGATCGCTTTTAAGCTGTCTGCAAGGCTTGTATTTGAGCTTAAATGCTTTCAAAGTATAGTTTGACTTGCCGATACGCTAAAACGGCTTGACAAGCCGCACAGAGTGCTTAAACAACGAATCTGAATGTTAAAAATTCTCTATTCCAGTTTAGGCGAGGATAAATAATTGTTGACTTCTGCATCGTAAAAGCTGTCCATTGTTGACGGAGCATTATAAATCACTGCCCTCAGATATGCCTTGATATTGCGGACTTTCGTTGTGTTTCGCTTCAGGCAGATCAGTATATAATCGATATGGCTCGATTCAATTTTCAACACTCTGCTGTGGACAACTTCCGTTGATATTTCATTTCCGCTAATTTTCATGGACGGAGCAGTGCAGCACAGCATTTCAAGCATATTTTCAACTATCTCGTCTATCTTGTTTCGGTCACTTTCATTCTGAGCGATCAGATCTTCGTAATCGATATTGCTGTAAATCAATTCTTTGTACTTCGTGTATCTATCCATATCAATCTTATCTATCGTTTCTTTTTCAGAAGAATTGCTTAAATCTTTAAAATTATCTTTAGATTGATTGATAGGATAAGATAGATTATTCTCGTTTAGATTATTCTTGTTTAGATTATAAGTATGTCCCTGAGAAACTGCGGGGCTTGTCCTGCAATTACTCTGTAACTGGTGCTCAATTTTTTTAGGCACTTGTTCCGAAGTTTCTTTGGAACTGGATTTACCGCAATTTATTTGAGGAAATATGAATAAATTATGACCAAGAACTTGTTCCGCATTTTTTTCGGAACTTGATTCTACGCTGTTTTGGGATACGGATGTTAACGAAGTATTAATTACGCTGACTGATTTATCTAAAAAAACTTCGGAACTGCGTTTTTCGGGGTTTTTTGATAATTCGGATTTCAGTTTTCTTTGGGCGCTTTTCTGATGATTTTTCTCAAGTGCTTTTTCATGCAACTGCTCAGATATCTTTCTTCCGTCTTCAATAATGGAGTACAGCAGATTTAGATCGTCATTAATAACAAAACAGCGTTTTGCCGGAATTCCTTTGGTTGTACATCTTATAAGATCAAGCTTTTCAAGTTTGTTGATAGCTTTCTTTTGCTGATATTCAGAAAATGTTGTACTTTCCTGTAAATCATAAGTTGTGGAATAAAACCATTCTCCATCGACAAGTTGATTATTTATTTCCCAATATCTGCATTTGGAAATTAGTGCAAAGTAAATTATTGTTTCAACAGCACCGATACTGTGAGCGATAAGTCTGTTGAAAGTCATTGTATTATCGGGATTTAGAAGGTCGAAAATTCCTGACCAATTTTTCATATAATCACTCCTCTGTGTTAAGGTATAAAATATCGTCTAAGTCGGGTATTAACTCAAGTAGTTCATTTTTGATTAGTTTTGCTTTAGTTCTTGTGCATACACATTCGAGCGTTATTTTATCAATTGAGATGTTTGTAAGTTCATTAACGAATTCTTCCCTTTGCCATCTTCCTTTAATACATTCATCCAATATGATTGAAAACATAATTTTTGTATTCTCATCAATATCGTCATAAGCCATAAGTGACTTAGGGATCTGAATAGTATCTTCCTGAAGCATATTGTAAATTTTTTCAAGTGTTTCTGCGTGAGTATTCATAACCATATCTCTCCTTCTTAAAAAATAAGTCCGCCCTTTCGAGCGGACTAAATATTATTTCAATTTTTCTCTTAAAGTTTGTAAAGCACTGTTTTTGTGTCTGCTGACAGTTCTGACCGATAAATTAAGTTCGTTGGCAATTTTCTTCAATGGAACTTTTTTTACAATGTTACTCTGCACTATGTAACGTTCAGTCGTATTAAGTTCTGAAAGCGCAAGCTTCAATTCAATAAGCTCCATAATGCTTATATTAACAGTTTCCGGCGGATCAATGCCATAATGTGTGACATGGGCTTTAGCATCTTTTTCTTTCAGGTATCGTTCGTGCCTGAGAAGTTTTTTGTTTGCTTGTCTGATCTTATCCATAAAACACCTCAAAATAAAAACTGCGATAGAATTGTTTCCATCGCAGTTCTTTTCTTATCATCGAGTACATGAGCATAACGATTCATGGTGGTTGCTATATCGGCATGACCTAAAAGCTGACTGAGTACTTTGAAGTCTATTCCGGCTTCTAAAGCTCTGGTTGCAAATGTGTGACGCATTGAATGAAAATTTGCGTCAGAAACATTTGCATATTTTAGTGTTCTTTTAAATGCATCTTGCATTGTTCGTGGTTCTATCGGATGATCGAGTTGACGTGTAATGACAAATTGTTCTTCCGATACGATGCATGAACCAAAATTTTCTGAGAGAAGTTTTTTATGCATCTCTATTTCTGTTACAATTGCATCTGTAAAAGGAATATCACGAATTGAAGCCTGACTTTTCGGAGTTCCGATGACGATTGAAGTTTTACTTTTTTTATCAGGATCGACATTCTTTAAACGCTGTACTGTCCGGCGTATTTTTAAAAGTTTGCGTTCCAGATCGAAATCTCTCCATTTTAATCCGCACAGCTCTCCAATACGAATACCTGTTGAAAGACAAAGAAGAATGCCAAAAGAATATTCATCACGCTCTTTAGAAAGAACGGACTGTATTCTGTTTTGTTCGTCCAATGTCAGAACACGCATTTCCTTATGAACAACTTTCGGAAGAAGAACGTGTTCGACATAGTTCTTTTGCACAAGATCGTTTTGAAGTGCTTTGCGGAAAACTGCATGGAGCATCATTCTCAGATTACAGAGCGTTTTTTCTGACAGACCGCCACGGTTATCCAGTCTGCCGGATTTGTATTTTTCGTTGAAAAAGTTCTGTAGCAGCATACCATCTATATCTGTTAGAGGTATGCTGCCAAGAAATGGTTTGATATGCTTGCGAATATAGCATTCGTAGCTTACAAGTGTTGACTGTTTCAAATATGGTTCTGCGTAAAGTGCATACCATTTGTCAAGCCATTCGCCAAGAGTTAGTGTTTTTGTCATAAAAAAATCCTCCTAAACTAAAAAATGATATAATAATTATATCACATTGTTATAGAAAAGGAAGATTTAGATTTTATTTATGATTTTTGACCCTTATTCTCATAACCCGAAGGTCGTTGGTTCAAATCCAGCCGCCGCAACCACATCTGCACCCTTATTTTGATACAAAATAGGGGTGCAATTTTATGTATTGAAAACAACGCAGTATCGGTACTTTTTAAAAAGTGCCGTTTTCTGTTGTCTGAATAGGGTAGTGATATTTGCCTT
>CAMZZN010000023.1 GCA_947345935.1 uncultured Ruminococcus sp. | reverse complement strand
AAACATAAAATTATTTCCATTTTCTTCGCCTTTCCTATTGACGAAAAGCAAATGATACGGTATAATAATCGTATCGGGCTTTTCGTCCGTGTGGCAGAGCAGAACCGTGAGCGTAGGAACTTGGCGGTCTGCTCTGTTTTGTTTTGAATTATTACTTTAAAACGCCGTCATCCATCATGCGCATATTAACAGGTGCGTTATCCTTTATATGTTTGCATTTCTTGCAAATATCATAATTCCGCATTTCATAGTGTATGCAATTTTCGCACCATTCTTTTTTCTTGCATTTGCGGCAGTTGCATTCACCGCCACAATACTCGGAATTGCAAACAAATTTCGATTTGATATGCGACATTGACCAACGTTCTTCAAGAAACTCAAATATCTCGGTAAAAACAACTTCCGATATTGGTATTACTATGAACAATGCAGTCAATATTAAAATTATATCAAACATTGTACTTCTCCTTACTCATAGGGTATTTGTTCTAATGTAGTGCTAATTTCTTCAAGCAAAGCGTGATATTTAGATTTAAAAAATACGCTTCTTTTGCAGTAATCAACAGCTTCAACACCTATTTTAGAAATTGTAAATCTTTTTGAAAAATCAGCTATAAATATTTTATCACGATAGTTATAAAAACGCTTTTTTATATTTTTGTATACAAGCCAATCAATGACATTGTATATAATAAAAGTAAAAACAATGCTTATCAGTATTGATATTACAAATATCCTAAAATTTATCATATCATTTTTCCCTCTCCGCAATTTCCTCCGCAAGCTCTCTATAAGCTTGTCCGAGAGAACTGCTCTTGTCAAATACGCTGCCTTTCTGATTCATGATAGCCTTTTCGGTCTGTGCAGGACAATAAGGTATCGTGGTTCTGAACGTAATATTTTCATACTCGCCACGAATAGAATCGGCAAGAGAAACGCTGACGTTTGTACGCTGCCGCTTGTTCAGAAGTATTCCGAGCACACGCAGATTTCTGTTAGTGCTGTTATTGATAGAAGCAACCTTATTCAGCATTTTATCAAGTCCCTCATAAGCGTATATGCCGCTTTCAATGGGAATAATTACATAATTGCTTGCATTCATAGCGTTGCTTGCAAGCAAGTCAAGGAGCGTTCTGCAATCGAGCAGTATGTAATCATATTCTGCAAAAACATCGTTGCTCAGAATGCGCCTGATGATGTAATTACTGTCCTCATCGTTAGCCATAGTGCTTGTGATGTTAGTGAGCATGGGAGAGGAAGGTATATAATCAATACCGCTTTCGCTGTGACGGATTATCTCCGAAAAATCCGTCCCGATTTCTGCAACCTCATTGTAAATCAATTCGGAAACAGTAGGCTTTCCGTCCTTGATGTAGCCGAGAGTTCTGCTTGCGTTCTGCTGTTGGTCAAGATCAATCACAAGAACTTTCTTGCCGAGCTGCACAAGACCTCCAGCTACATTTACTGTTGTTGTAGTTTTTCCCACTCCACCTTTTTCGGAGCAGATTGAAATTATCTTTGACATTTTGATTCCTCCTTATTTATATTTGTGTCACCGTGACACACCTTTTGCTTTCTTAGGAAGCAAACTTATGCACACTTCGACAGGATAGATTCCACCGCCAATTGTTTGCCACCTCTCAATAGTTCTGCCCTTGATTTCCTTATACCAGTCGGCAGTCAATACCTCGTCTTTTGTACATTCCTCACAGTATTTATCAATACTGATAAGATCATTACCGTCATATGTATTGACAAAATTACTCAACGTCATAGTCATATCCCCCTAAAAAGTAGTATCATTCCTCCACAGATGTGTCACGGTGACACATTGTCATGTGTTGTTGGTTCAACAACATAAAGACTTCCGTCAGGATTAAGCCGTGGTGTAATACCGCCAAAACCTGCGTTGTAAAGTTTTTCCCGATATATAATATACTGAACGCCTGTATCTTCATCTGTCCATATGAATACAGTTTCATTTCCTCTGCTTCTCGGATAATATTCACCGGCTGTCGGTTCAGTCTGTTCCGGAACTGTAATCCCTGTATCAATTTCATCACAGCCAACAGCGCCGACAAAACAAAGCAGTGCGGCTGAAATTGCAATAAATCTTTTTATTTTCATATCAATCACTCCATATCCATATTTTTGTCCATATATTCAATACTCCTAAGAAATTTTTCGAGTATTTCTTTGTTTTCGCCCCTGCCCGAAATATTCATCAGGTCAAGGGCATAATTCATTCCCTGAACAAATCCAAGATACTGGGCGGAGTAAACATACTCACAAATTTCGTCGTTAATCTGACGTGATAAATCATCAAATTTACTATCATGTTCATCAAAATTTTTTTACCCATATATTGTTTTTGTCAAGCTCATAATCTTCCTGATAATCGCACATTATTCTCTGCAATTTTTCAAAAGCTATAATTTTTTTCTGCTCCATTCTTCTATCCTTTCATCATCTTATGCGAACTCGAAGACCCTCTACCTTCATAGCGTTTCTCCTCCACAGGTGTGTCACGATGACACACTTCATCATTATCTCGGATGCTGATATATTCGTCGAAATGAAGAATTGTTTTAATACTGGAATTCCTATATTCAGAGCCGCCAAGTTCAATAGCAGTCTCACGATCACAGCATCGCTGATTTCCTTCAAGCCATAGTTTCATAATAATTTCTCCTTTCATTGTTGGAATTAAGTGTGTCACGATGACACACTTAATTTTACTTACAAATTTTTATCATATGTTCTTGGCGAACCATCAGAATTGACGAGCATAGTAAAAAATCCATTTTCGTCTTTTGTATTTGAAACCACATACATAACTAATGTTGCGTTGTCGTATACAACAGTAGGCTCGTTATCTGCGCCATAAGAAATTATAGTAAAAAATTCTCCCCATGGTTTATTTATGCTTGCTTGCTTTCGATACTTGCAAAGTAAGTCATCATATTTTTTTAAAATCTTGTAACTTGGAGGAGTACTAAGCATTCCTATAGCATAAATTTTCATTCGATTCAATTTAGCCTCAATGCTTATTTCCTCGTTTTCTTCAAGTTGGCACAACTTTTTATAAACTATACGATTGCTGATAATATGAGCACCCAAAACTAAAAGTACGCAAGTTATAATAATAATAAATAAAATCATTTTTTCCTCCATATTTATTATTGTGTCACGATGACACACTCAGAACGGAACGTCCTCGTTAGCGAGGATTTCTTCATATTCGGACAGATCAAAGCTTTCAGTTTCTCCGCTGCTCTCCGGCGGAACTTCCTGAGCTGTCCTGCCTTTAGCTCCTCCGGCGAAAAAGAGTTTGTCAGCGTTGACACTTGTGATATAGCGTTTTTCGCCGTCTTTCTCGTATGTATTAATACGCAGACTACCATGAACTGCGATCATCTGTCCTTTGACAAAATTGCGGCTTATAAATTCTGCTGTGCTCCTCCATGACGTTACCGGAATAAAGTCAACTTTGGTTTCCGCATCCTTGCGGTGATCTCTCTCAACTGCCACGGTAACATTGCAGTATGGTATTCCGTCAGCCGTCTGTCTAAGTTCAGGATCGGCGGTAAGTCTGCCCATTATAACTACGTAATTCATCATATTTATGACCTCTTTTCTTATTTTTAGCATTATATTGCTATTAGATTTTTGCGAATATGCATTCGATTTTGGTTAATTCATGTAATGATTTTTATACCCTTTTCCAAGAAATATTTTCTCCTTTCCGGGCGATTCATTTTAATTTCCTCACGGCTCAGTTCTATAAGTTCGGCTGAATCCTCTTTGTCACTGATGCTGATCTCATAGAACGGTCTGCGCCATTCCTTACCGCAGCTATCGCAGTAAACAGCTCCGAAAGTCTGAACCGGTTCGGAAGAGCATTCATCAGCTATCCTGTCAGAAAGTTCGCCCCACCCATCGTCTGTGAATATCATCTTTTTTGTGAAAGTCATGGTATATACCGTATTCACGATCAGATCTCCACTGCATTTCGGGCAATGTAATATGTTCATAATTGTTCCTTTCCGTGTGTCATGGTGACACACTATTATTCTTGTGCAGCTTCAAGGCTGTTATATTCATCCATTTCAAAGCGAATCCGAATAGCTTGCCAGTAGTACGGCGCATATTCCAAACAACAAAAAATTTGTTCAGGAGTATAGTAGCTACTCGGCGTTTCTTCTTCCAACGGTTCACCCTCACTGCAATAACCGTTCCAAAGATTGAAAGCAAGGCGACTTGTTTTCTTGCTTGTTCCTGTCTGCCACCCCTTATTCAGACACTCAGGTTTAATAACGCCATTGTCAAAGTCGAATACGTCACACATATGCTCATACAGAACACAGTCAAGAGCTATCAGATAAGCGACTGCTGCACGGTACGGATCACGGTCAGACCCTCCCATTCTCCCACGTACTTCCAAATATCTGCTAAAATGCTTGTCATTGTAGAATTTAAACATTGTCATTGTCCTCCTTAGATATCATATTTTTTCCACTTTCTTAGCGTGTCATCGTGACACACTTTGATTTATTTCATAATCATTATATCATAGTGCTTGCACTATGTCAATACATTTATTTCAAAAAATAGCATAAAAAGTTTTCAACAAAAATTGTACATCTTTCACAATGGACACACTATGAATTTTATGATATACTATTTTTAGAATGCTATCCTAACGGGAGGTTAATATGGAGAATAACGAACCAAAATATATCAGGGGAAAGTATACGGCAGCAGCTAAAGAATCCACTAAACGTTATCAGGCAAAAGCATATGATGATATCAGACTTCGTTTGAAAAAAGGAGAAAAGGCGATTGTCCAAGAAATCGCAGCAAAGCATAATTATTCTATGAATTCTTTTATCGTTGAAGCTATTTTCAGATTTGCCGAAGAACTTGAAAAACAAGCAGAGGAATCCACTGAACAGGCAGAAGCCAATGAAGAATAAAATAATTTCATGCATAAAATTTTAAGGAGTGTTAAAGAAGCTGAAAAGAATTTCGAGAATGGTGAATACTATTCCGATAATGAAATCGACTGGGATTGAACATGAGGAATTTTATGAGCAATAAAAAAAGGATTATAGAATTATTAAACAGCGTTTCCGATTACAAAATCGGATATGTTCTGGCATACGTTCAGGGTATAGTATCAGACGATCTTTTATGTCAGCGCATGGTTGAAAACCATGAAAATAATCCCGATAACCAATACTAAAAACTCATCCAAAGGATACCGCCAACAAACAGCAGTATCCTTAATTTTTTAGTGAGAAATATCATGATTTTTCCGCTCCTTATCAAGATATTCTCCTATGGATTTTCTCGCCGTTTCCAGTTCGGACAGCTCGCTTTTGAGCGACTTATAATCCTTATTTTTCTGATTGCGCTCGTCGATCAGACTGTAAAATTTCCGCTGCGCAGATTCGAGCTGTGGAATCTTTCCGTCAGGGTAAAGTTCCTTCAATTTTCTCAAAGCGCCTTCATATTTTGTAATCTCCTTGAAATGCTCACTACGGAATTTTTCCTTGGCTCGGACCTCCTTGTACTGCGCATAAAGTGGCTTGTACTCACGGTAAGTTTCAAGTAGTTTAATCAGTTCTGATCTGCTGTTGATCTCGTCCTGCAAATCGTTCAGCCGCTCGGCAAGCTCCAGACGTTCGCCGTGAAGATTCAGAAGCTTTTCTTCAAGTTCTTCAACGCTCGATACTCCTTTCTCCGTGAGGAGATTTATGATCTTTGAAGCCTCCTGCATATTTCGGATGATCGCCCAGCGTTCCAGTCCCTTTGAATTCTGGAACTTGCTTTCATCAGTATCAATAATTCCAGTCCGGCGAGTTTTCAGCGAACCGTTTTTAAGAGCGTTGTATCGCTCAATACGCTTTACGATCTGCTCCTTTACGTAATACCAACCAAGAACTTTTTGCTTGCAGCAAGTAAAATTTGTACGCTCCGGAACTTTAAACGCAAGATATTTTCGGTCACGATATTCATATCCCATAGACTGCATATTGCTGAGAAATTCTTCGTAATTTGCAGATCGCTTGACTGCTGAATCTATGTCAGATCTTAGACTTGATTTCCATGACTTTCCCAGTTTATCCTGTTGCCATTCGTAGTAGCATTTTCCTGTGCCACGTTCAGGATTTTCTATAACGCTCAAACCGTGTTCTTCGCAAAGTTCATCGCTTATCCGGCGAAGGTTTTCATAAGAATTTGCACCACGATTTTCAAGAGTTTCAAAAGTCCTATGGTCATTGAGACTGACATTGTTAAAAATTATATGATTGTGAATATGCTCACGATCAACATGAGTTGCGATAACGTATTGGTAATTGCCTTTCAGAAATTTATCGCAAAGCTCTCTGCCAATCCGATGAGCTTCTTCCGGAGAAACTTCTCCCGGCTTAAAACTCTGAACCATATGCTTTGCCAAAGTTTTTGCTCTGCCTGTGCCTTTCAGAAATTCATCTTCAAAATCAAGAGACGCACAGTGCAGACTGCACTCGTATGTGGAACACAGTTCATAGTCGTTAGTCTTAGCCGGATTGATAATATAGTCTATAGCGAGATTGAGCGTAGTTTCAATCGAATGGATTTCAGTTCTCGCCATATTTCTCTCTCCATTCTTTTAATATCTTCAATGTCCTCATCATAAACATTTCCTGTCGCATTTGCTCTTTTGGCGATCTGATTTGCGCTTGATGCAAAACGTCCGATGTTGGCTGACAAAATTTTTATATCGTCCAGTTCAATGTTGATAACTTGTCCGGCAATCGCCATTGACCGAAGATACTGAGTTAAATTTTTTCTGCCTGAAATTTTTGCCTTCTCAACAATAAAATCGTACTCCTCCTTATCGACTCGAAAGTTGATTTGTACATTACGTTTACGATTTTCTTCCATGAAATTATTTTCCTTTCTTTTTTCGGCTCTGCCGATTTTTTACGGACTATGTCCGGTTCTGAAATTCGTCAGAATTTCGTAAAGGAGTTTGAGGAAATCTGTTCCTCAACAAGCATCGTATTCGGTAGCAAAAATCCTTTTTGGCTATCCGAATGCAATGCTTGCTACTTTGTAAAATGCCGATTCCGGCATTTTATGATTTTCGGCTGCGCCGAATTTTTCCGGACTGTGTCCGGTTCTGAAATTCGTCAGAATTTCTTTAAGGAAGTTTGAAAAAATCCTTCAATAAATTTGAAAATACTTTCTCAAAAAAATGCCCTCTATATAAATAGCCAAAATTTCAGGCGTTTTTGGTCACGAAAATAAAAAAATCCGCAAAATCAATAAATTGACTTTGCGGATTCCGCGGTTAGTATGTGCAGTTTTTACAACTGATTTATTATTCAACCGTTTCTATGTAATAACAATTCTTCAAGCAAAAATTTTTGCAGCCCCAAAAGGTTGAGTTATGCAATTGGCTTGTACGTTTTTCAAGGTGTCCTCCGCATACAGGACAAATATACTGTATGGGATGTCCCTCTGAGTAACCTGTTAAAAAGTCTGCGATACTTTGCATTTTTTCCGGAGTGAGTTTTTTCAGCTTCTCTTTATTCTCAAGTATGGAAGAAATATGCGAAACAATCTGCTTGACATAGATAATTTTAGATGCCGTTTCCGATGACGCTTCGGAACGATCTACTACGCTTTCCTCGTTCGCCCAGACAACTATATTCTGAAATCTTTCATTCAGTTTCACAGGTATATCAGCCAAAATTTTTTTCAGATATTCGATATGCTCCTGATTCTGAGCTATAGGATCTGATTCTCTTTTCTGATAGCCGACATTTATAAATTCACCATGATTATCAAGCTTGTAATTGCCGCTTCTCCATTTTGAATCTATGACAAAAAAATATGTTTCCGTTATCACTAAAAAATCAATCTGAGTTGATATATCCTCGTATTTAAAACTATAATCCTGAATTATAAGCATTGGAAATGGAACTCGTCGCAAAGCTGCTAACGTTAAGCTCTCACCTTTTTCAGCTTTAGTATAATTACTCAGCATTCTTTTTGCTTTTTCATGGTCGGGATTCTTCTGACAAAATCTTTCAAGGCTTTCCTTGATCCGTATTGTTCTTGAACGAATATTTTGATTTATTACTACTGGAGTTTGCGGCAGATCAGTTCTGCTTTTCTTGCGACTTAATAAAAACATAAAATTTCCCCTTGACAATTTTTTCCAATCATGATAAAATAATATAGAAAAATTCCTTTTATGCCAAAACATAAAAGGAATTCCACACTTAATAAAATTGAATACCTCTACATATCGAAAATAAATCACCACAATCATTTTCGGTACGGACATTTCTGTGCAGTCGTTTAGTCCGTTATCAAGAAACGTACTGGGTTTGGACTCAGCCGACGCAAAGCAGTGAGGAATTTAACTTTTTTGAAAAGCACTATAAAAATTTTATAGTGCTTTTCGGATTGGTTGCGGCGGCTGGATTTGAACCAACGACCTTCGGGTTATGAGCCCGACGAGCTACCTAGCTGCTCCACACCGCGATATATTTTTTACATTTGCCTTACGACTTTATTATTATATCACGATATGAATCCAATGTCAATAGCTTACAATATATTTTTTTATTTTAACTTAAAATTCATCCTGAACACCATTTTTCCATCTCATACCCACCGACCGGACGGATATGTAGCTTACGGCAAGCGCCATCTCCAAAGACGCTGTCCATCTCATGTACATAAGATTCTGCCCGATAATTTGGCACAAACGCTATTATTGAACCACCAAATCCTCCTCCATGGATCCTGACCGCTCCACTCTCGCCAAGAAATCTTTTACTAAGCATTATAGCTATAGGTATTTCCTGATTCATACTGCAATCAGATGAATAAAGATTCTGTAGAAGTTGAGCCGAAGAATCCCCGGATTTATTTACAAGATCAAAAAAACTCTCTGTATCGCCATTCTCCAGAGCTTCTGCCTCCTGAACGGCACGTTTTGTTTCATCAAAGAAATGAGCAGCACGCAGAATCTCCCGATCACTGCATCTTTCACGCAGATTGACGATATTTTCAAAAAAGACCTCCTCGTCCGCTTCTCCAAGCACACTGCATCCCATTTCCTGTGCTACGTGCTTCATCTCCGCACAAACAGTGCCATACTCATCATCAAGTTCGGCATGGCTTCTGCCTGTGTTTGTAACGCACAGTGAATACCCGGAACTGCCAAAATCAAAACCGATCTTTTTCATAGCGGGAGCTGAAGGATCGGCAAGATCGGCCAGTACAAAGCCACCGGCAGCACACACAGTCTGATCCATAATTCCGCAGCTTTTACCGTAAAAATCATTTTCTGCCCTACGGCATACATCAGCCAATTCAGAATACAATAGATTTCTGCCGCCAAAAAAGCTGCTTAAAATTGTCACAATCAGTATTTCAAAGGCTGACGACGATGCCAAGCCGCAGCCCACAGGTATTTCAGAGGAAACAAATACATTAAGTCCGCCTGTTTCTACCCCATTTTCCCTCAAACCGTGCATAATTCCCTTTACAAGAGCCTCTGAGGTTCCGCTATCTGCATCAGACATATCAGCCGTATCTACAGTAAACGAACCAAATCCCTCTGAAACGATACGTATCTCGTCACTGCCGTTTGTCTCTGCAATCGCTATCATATCCGCATCAATTACAGCGGCAAGAACATTTCCATGTTGATGATCTGTGTGATTTCCACTTATTTCAGCTCTTCCTCCTGCGGAAAAAACACGTATATCGCCACATTCCGGATAAAGACGTGAAAAATTTTCCGCAGCCGAAAGATATCGTGCTCTATGTCTGAGAACGCTCCTGTCAGAAGAACCGTACAGCATTTTAAGCTGACTGTCAAACGATCCTGAAGAAATTCCGCTGCTTAATTCGTATATAGTCATATTTTTTCTCCTTTTTTATCTCTTACAAAAAGTCTTTGCATCATATCTATTCCCAGCGTCAAATATCGCATGAACGGTTCTGCTATTATAGAAAAGGTCACACAGAGAAGCACGCATCTGGGAGACATTGCTGATATATCAAAGAAATCACTTACAAACACCATACTAAATACCAGTCCTACGGCACAGACGACCCAAAGCCACATTTTGTATACGTCCATTGGTTTACTGATCTGAAAAACGATCATAAGTCCGACAATACCCAGAAGAATGGTAGAAGACGTAGCTATTTCTGCCTGAGTCACCTCAAATACGTTGCCGAAGTACATCATAGCAGCTACAATAATAGTATCAGTAATACCGGCAGGGAGAGCCTTCAGCAGTATATTTTTTATAAAACTGCCCCGTATGATATCCTTGTTTGGCATCTGAGACAATACAAGTGCCGGCAATCCGATAGTAAAAAGGCTTATGAGGGATATCTGCGACGGTTTGAGCGGATATGCAATACCAAAACATATCGTAAGAACAGAAAGAATAAGTGAAAAAATATTTTTAACAAGGAACAGGCTTCCTGATCTTTCCAGATTGTTTACGACTTTGCGCCCCTCAAGAACAACATCCGGCATTTTTGAAAAATCCGATTCCAGCAACACAAGCTGAGACGCCTGACAAGCAGCGTCGCTGCCCGACGCCATAGCAACTGAACAGTCGGCGTCTTTCAGGGCGAGAATATCGTTTACGCCGTCTCCGGTCATAGCAACCGTCTTGCCATTCTTTTTAAGAGCCTTTACAAATTTTCGCTTCTGATCGGGAGTAACACGTCCGAAAACAGAATAGCGCATAACTGCATCGTTTATGGATTCATCGGTCGTCAGCGTGGATGCGTCTATATAATCGGCAGCATTTTTGATTCCTGCCTGTTTCGCCACCTCCGAAACCGTAACGGGGTTATCGCCTGAAATAACCTTGATCTCTACCCCCTGCTCGGCAAAATACTTAAAAGTATCCGGAGCGTCCTTACGGATAGGATTTGACAGAATAACAAAACAAATCGGCATAACAGCGCCATTTAAAGCCTTTCCGTCCGGATAACCGTTATACTTCACAAATGCAAGGACTCTGTAGCCTTTTCTGCCGTTTGATTCGATCACATCCCTGTATTCCGCATAGCGTTCGGCAAGGATAAAGTCAGGAGCTCCAAGAATATATGCGCCGTTTTCAAAAGTAACGCTGCTGTATTTGAATTCTGAGGAAAAACCTGTATGCGCTACCGGCAGCATTCCGCCCGGACGCCTGAAATAATTTTTCATTGCACGCATCGTTTCGTTATCCGCCGCCTGTGCCGCAGCGAAGTCGCTCAAAAGGCTGTTTATCATCTCCTCGGAATATTGGCTTCCGGCAGGAATAACGCTTGTAACCGCCATAGAGTTTTCCGTTATAGTTCCCGTCTTGTCAACGCATAAAACATTTACTCTTGCAAGCGTCTCAATACACTTCATATCATGAACAAGAACCTTGTCAAATGCCAGTCTCATAGCGCTTACAGCTAAAGAAACGCTTGCGATGAGAAACAATCCCTCCGGTATCATTCCGATGACGGATGCGACCATTGATTGAACACTTGTCTTGATATTTTCGGTTATATGATACTGCTGCATAAACATAAACGCTCCGAGGGGAACAATAATTATTCCGGCTGTTGTAACGATCCTGCTGAGGGAGCGTATCATTTCTGACTGCTCACCTTTCTTGGCTTTCTTAGCCTGGAGCGTAAGCTGTGAAATATATGACTCGCTGCCCACTTTTTCAAGTTTTGCACGGCATGAACCCGAAACAATAAAACTTCCTGACATAAGCCTGTCCCCCGGATTCTTAACGATCTCATCCGATTCGCCGGTAAGAAGCGACTCGTTGACCGAAACGCTGCCGCTTACAACGACGGCGTCTGCACTTATCTGATTTCCGGCACGGAATACGGCTATATCATCCAGCACAAGTTCCCTGGACGGAACACTAATCTCACATCCGTCACGTATAACAGTGGCAACAGGAGCGTTCAGCATTGTCAGCTTATCAAGAACTGATTTTGAACGCAGCTCCTGAAAAATTCCTATAAGCGTATTGGCAATAATAATAGGCATAAACGTCAGGTCACGATATGAACCAACTGCGATAAGAAGAACTGAAAGTGCGGCAAAAAGGAAGTTGAATCCAGTGAAAATATTACCTGCACAGATCTCTTTAACAGATTTTGACGGTGATTCTACAGGTTTGTTATCATAGCCATCGGATTTACGCTTTGCCGCCTGTTCGGATGTCAATCCGGTGTTTATGTCCGTATCTATCCTATCAGGCGAAGCCTCCACGACGGGCTCGCTTTTTTCTTTTTTCATTTTAACACCTCGTATATTTTATATCATAATTATTATATCACACTGATATTATTATTTCAACATGAATGGAAAAATAATCATGATATTATCACAAAATATACATCTTCTTCACTTTGGCAGAGAAAATGGAAGACAACATAAGCCACTAAAGTTGACGAAATAGCTAATATTGTGATATAATATTAGTGAAAGGAGATGAATTTTATGCAGCTTATTGTCGATCAGAACAATACTACCCCAGTTTATTTGCAGATATACCGTGAGCTGCGCAATAAGATCATAAGCGGAGCATTTCCGGAGGGAACAAGGCTCCCTTCAAAGCGTACCCTTGCAGCGGACTGCGGCGTCAGCGTCGCTACAGTTGAGCACGCTTATTCAGTTCTCTGTGATGAGGACTACTGCCGCACCCGTGAGAGAAGCGGATGTTACGTTATATACAGTCCCGAAAAAAGCTTTCCTACAGCGGAGATGCAAACTCCAACAGTCACTTTTTCCAACGATACATCCAGCGATTCTGACACGCTCCTCCCCTTTTCCGCCTATGCCGCAGGTATAAGACGGGTTCTCTCCTCAATGGGGGAAAATATTCTCCGTAAGTCCCCAAACAACGGATGCAGCTGGCTCAGAGAAGCTATTGCACGTTATTTGCTCAGAAGCCGCAATATAGAGGCTTCCCCAGAACAGATAATAATTGGATCAGGAGCTGAATATCTTTACGGCATATGCATACAGATGCTCGGACGTGACCGGGTGATTGCTCTTGAAGATCCGTCATACGAAAAAATCCATGCAGTATATACGGCAAACGGAGCACGCTGTCAAATGCTTAAAATGGACAGCGAAGGTATCCGCCTTGACGAACTTGAAAAGACGAATGCGTCCGTGCTTCACGTTACACCGTTCAACAGTTTCCCAAGCGGAATAACCGCTTCTGCGAACCGCCGCCGTGAATATACAGCATGGGCGAAACGGCACGGAGCTGTTATAATAGAAGACGACTACGATTCTGAATTTGCCTTGACCGGAACAGCTCCCGAAACCCTTTTTTCAATGAGCAGCGGCAGAAATGTTATCTATGTAAACACATTTTCCCAGACAGTAGCGCCGTCCATACGTGCAGGATATATGCTGCTTCCGTCGGAACTCCTTCCAATGTACGTTGAAAAAGCCGGATTTTACACATGTACAGTTCCCATGCTTGAACAGTTTTTTCTCGCAGATCTTCTCGACAGCGGAGGTTTTGAACGAAATATCAACCGTCTCAGGCATCAGAAAAAATCCGTCAACCAAATCCCTAAAAATGGTTGACAAAAAAACTTAACTGTGATATAATTAAACCTGTACCAGAAAAACGTTATACATACTGGTGCAAGTTTAAATTCTGAAAGGAGTTATTTATGTCACAAGCTGTCAAAAAAAGCAAATTCACAACACGAGAAATCGTTCTCACTGCAATGATGGTCGCACTTATGGCGGTCTGCTCGTGGATATCCATTCCGTCCGTCGTTCCATTTACGCTCCAGACGTTCGCCGTTTTCTGCGCCGTTTCTCTCCTGGGCGGCAGAAACAGTCTGTTTGCAGTAATCGCCTATCTGCTCATCGGAGCTGTAGGAGTGCCTGTATTTGCAGGACCTTCCGGCGGCATCGGCATCATTCTCGGCACTACCGGAGGATATATGCTCGGATTTATTTTCATAACACTGATTTATTGGGTAGCAGAAAAACTTCCCGTCAGGCACATATCCGTACGTATCGCAGCAATGATAATCGGAATCGCCGTCATGTATGTTTTTGGAACAGCCTGGTTTATTCTTGTCTACACTGACAAAACAGTTGCTGTAACTATCAGCCAGGCGCTGAAATGGTGCGTTGTTCCATTTGTTATCCCCGACCTTGTCAAGCTGGCTCTCGCCGTGATAATCAGTGAAAGGATCAAAAAATATGCAGGAATATAGCCTCAGACCTCACCACGGGCTATGCATTGCATTCTTTGTGGGAAAAGGATACAGTCCTGATTTTACTGAAAATATGACTGCTGTTATCAGTCATCTCGAATTGGAAAATCCAATGATAACTCTGGTGAACGGATCAGATATTATCTGCCGGAACTGTCCTCACTGCCATAACGGTATATGCAGCTCCAATGAAAAAGTTCTTGAATACGACAAGGCTGTTTCAGCGTTCTGTGATCTACATACAGATGATATCATTTACTGGAAGGATTTCAGAAAGCTGATATACGAAAAAATTATAAACACCGGACATCGCAGGACGATATGTGGAAACTGCCAATGGGACTCGCTGTGCAGCTTTAATGCTGAGTAAAGCAAAAAATATCACTCTTGTAAATCTTATATAATTAATTGGGCTGCCTCTTTATAGAGGCAGCCCATATCATAATATTTAACTACAAAGTAACCCGGCTTATTCTGTTCTTAACGCTTCTACAGGGTCTTTTTTTGCCGCAACACTCGCCGGAATAAGTCCGGATATAAGGGTAAGCAGCATACTTATAACTACAAGGATAACAGCTCCGGCAACAGGAACGTGCGCCCTGAGCGTGTTGAGATCTGTCACATGATGGATCACCATATTAATCGGTATTGTCAGCAAAACAGATATCAGTATACCCATAATTCCGGCAGTAAGTCCGACAAGCATAGTCTCTGCGTTGAACACAGTCTTTACGTCGTGCTTGGAAGCGCCCATGGCACGGAGAATTCCAATTTCACGTGTACGTTCGAGAACGGAGATATATGTGATAATTCCAATCATGATAGATGAAACCACAAGTGATATTCCGACAAATGCAATGAGAAGATAGGAGATTCCGCTGATGATTCCGGTGATAGACGACATAAGCAGCGCAACCAGATCAGTGTAATTGATCTGATCTTCTTCCGGCTTGCCCTCGTTATATCTTGAAATCTCTCCGGCAATTTCTTCTTTGTCCTCAAACGACTTTGCATAAATTCTGATAACGGACGGATCATTCACATCCGCATAGCCAAGAATGAAAAGATTATCCTCGTACGTGAAGGACGACGTCTGCTGGGAAGTATATCCGTCAAACAGCGCAATATAGGCGTCGTCAGAAAATTCTGTCTTATTATATAATTCAAGGATATCCTTGTCAGAAATTCCGCTGTAGTACTTGCTTTTTTCGATATTTATATAAGTAGGAACAAATTTTTCGAGGATAATCGGCGCAGCTCCGGCAAATTCCTCATCGCTGAGCGGTGCAAGCATATCTATGGTTGACGTAACTTCGCCCGTTTCGTCAAACTGCGCATATTCGTTAAGGGTTGACATAAGTTCCTGACGGTTTGCAGGATCAAGATATTTCTTCGTTGTCTCTGCGATCTCTTCGTCGGCAGGAACGGCAAGAAGGAATCGTGCAGCCTCTGTTTTCTGCTTGTCGTCAATATTCATAAGACTTGCTTTGGCAGCCGCTGCCTTTGCGGAATCAGTAGGTTCCACGTATTCGCTGCTTTTAAACTTCTTTCCGGTAATAAGATCAGTTTCAGTATCTGCGACCTGAGCCTGTACAAGCTCGCTGGAATTTGTTTTTTCGATAACGTAATCTGTAAGTCCCTTTGTATAGCCAAGATAGCCGTTTATCATCGTCACTGTGGCATCGGGATCAGGCTTTATAAATCCGACCACTTTCAGGTTCGTTCCCCTGGATTCGTCGTCAAAGAGCGTATTCAATCCGACAGAGCTTTTGGTGAGATCGTTATATCCCTCTCCGTCGTTCTTCTTCTGATAATATTCGCACGGAAGAATCAGCTTGAATTCCTGAGACATGATTTCGTCAAACGACCACTGTGTTTCACCGTAATTTGCAATTTCTTGTCCCTGCATAGCGGACAGAATGATATTTCTCATATATTCCGCCGGTTTAAGACCCAGCGCATAGGTAACGACATCGGGAATCTGATTATTTGAATTAAGAACAACAACTACTTCATCATAGCTTTCCGGCCATCGTCCGGAAACAACGTCATACTGTTCTTCGAGAAGCGGATTGATATAACTTCCGTCGTCAGCCGGGAGAAGTTCCTCCCACACAGGAATAGACATCATGTTGCCGGAGTTGCTTGCCCCCATCATTGACATCTGCTGCTCCTGAGCCTCCTCAGTTCCCATTTGCGAATTGAACAGCTTGGTGAGATCAGACTGAACGATATTCCCGTTCTGATCCCTGGTGAATATCGGCATCTGGATGTCGTATCCATATGCAACAGCGTTTGAACGCTCCTTAATGTACTGACTGTCGTCAAGGAACTCCTTGAATTTCGCCATATTATTGACCTGACGAGCAGTGCTGTTAAGCGTATTGAACATCTCATAGATATCCGTATTTGCATAGACTGTTTCCGGGTCGTCCTGCCCTTCCTTTGCTTCCGGTTCAGACATCATAATGGACATAAGCTCCTCGGTATCTGCGCTCTCCTTATAGATCTGTATAGGATACGAGGACAACGTTTCCTCCTGCACCTGACCGATATAGTCGTTGATTCCGGTCGAAAGCGACAGGATAAGAGCAATTCCGATTATACCTATCGAACCGGCAAATGCAGTAAGAATAGTACGTCCCTTTTTTGTCATTAAGTTGTTGAGAGAAAGTGAAACTGCTGTAAGAAACGACATTGAAACACGGCGTTTTTTTCCTTCTTCAGGTTCTTTGATCTCCTTCGGTTCAAAGGGATCGCTGTCGTCTGTAAGACTTCCGTCCTTTATCCTGACGATTCTTGTAGCGTACTGCTCGGCAAGCTCCGGATTATGAGTTACCATAATAACAAGCTTATCTTTTGCGATTTCTTTAAGCAGCTCCATTACCTGAATGCTGGTTTCACTGTCAAGAGCGCCCGTAGGCTCATCGGCAAGCAAAATATCAGGATTATTGATAAGAGCACGTGCGATAGCCACACGCTGCATCTGACCGCCCGACATCTGATTAGGTCTTTTATGAAGCTGATTTCCGAGTCCCACCTTTTCAAGAGCTTCCTTTGCACGCTTTCTGCGCTCTGACTTGGAAACTCCGGATATTGTGAGAGCAAGCTCAACATTTGCAAGAACGCTTTGATGGGGAATCAGATTATAACTCTGAAAAATAAAACCGATCGAGTGATTGCGGTATGCGTCCCAGTCTCTGTCCTTGTACTTTCTTGTAGATATGCCGTTGATTATCAGATCGCCGGATGTGTAGTGGTCAAGACCTCCGATAATATTGAGCATAGTCGTTTTTCCGCAGCCGGAATGACCGAGAATTGCTACGAATTCATTTTCACGGAAACTAATGTTAACGCCGTTCAGAGCTGTGACTTTGTTTTCGCCGCCGCCATACTCCTTTACAATTTCTTTAAGCTGAAGCATTAATACAGTCCTTTCTAAAAAAATAAATATAATTCATTATAGCACTTTGACGAATAATTGTCAATGGATTTGTAAATATTTAACAATGCTTTCACATATACTAAACACTATTACAAATCATGCAATAGCGTTTAGTATAAAAGCAACGCCGCACAAAAATCGTGCGGCGTTGTATTTGACTCTGTTTTTTAATTAATTCTTAGAACCTGTATTAATAGGCTCTTACTTCATGCCGTAACTTTTAAGCAGATTTTCGATTTTTTCATGAGGATCAATGATCTTGCTGATAGAAACATCGTGGTTAATTGCCTCTATAAAGTAAGCGATATACTTAGAAACATCCACCTCGTGAAACCATTCTCTGCTGAGAAGCTCAGGAGTTCTGTATGTAAGATTCGTACCAAATACGCCGTCAATTATACCGTCCTTATAAGCTTTGTCAAACTTTTCAAGACCATTAGTAAAAATAGCGTATGTGGCATAAGCGAATATTCTTCCCGCTTTCTTTTTCTTCAGTTCATAGGCAAGGTCAAGCATTGATTCACCTGATGAAATAATGTCGTCGGAGACAAATATATCCTTGCCCTCAACGGGATTGCCAAGATACTCGTGAGCAACGATAGGATTTCTTCCGTTTACAATGGTTGAGTAGTCACGCCGCTTGTAGAACATACCCATTTCAACGCCGAGAACGGAGGCGTAATACATATTTCTGTTGAGAGCTCCTTCGTCGGGGCTTACGACCATGAACTTGTCCTTAGAATAGTTAATATCCTTGATTTCACGAAGCATGGTTTTGAGCACCTGATATGTAGGCATAACGTTATCAAATCCCATAAGCGGAACAGCGTTCTGGACACGAGGGTCGTGAGCGTCGAAGGTAACAAGATTCGACACACCCATAGCCTCAAGTTCCTGAAGTGCAAATGCGCAGTCGAGGGATTCACGGTAGCTTCTTCTGTGCTGTCTGCCGCCGTAAAGGATCGGCATTATAACGTTTATCCTGTGTGCCTTGCCGCTGGCTGCCTGGATGATTCTCTTGAGATCCTGGAAATGATCGTCGGGAGACATTGCGTTTTTCATACCGAAATAGTCATATTTGATGTTATAGTTTCCTACGTCGATAATTATAAAAAGATCCATTCCTCTTACAGTAGACTTGATAAGTCCCTTTCCGTCACCTGAGGAAAAACGGGGACACTCACTCTCCAGAAGGAAAGAATCAACATCGACTCCGCCGTTACGTGCCCACTCAACGAGGTATTTATTGATCTTGCCGCCAAGTTCCGTGACGCTGTTCATGGCGATAATGCCTATAGGCGCAACTGTTGATTCACGTCCAAATAAAATTTCGCTTGAAGCTGTCATAAAATTATTTTCGCACATAGCAATTCTGTGCGATACTCCTTTCATTTACTTACAGAAATTCTGAATATAGGATTCGATATCCTGTGCTATAATCTGCTTTGCCACGTCCGCATGGTCGATTTCGTTTACCGCTGTAGTCTTGTTTTCAAGCTCTTTATAAACGGTAAAGAAATGCGTCATTTCGTCAAAAATGTGCTTGGGCAGCTCTGAAATATCGGTATACATATTATAATTTGGATCGTCAAAGGGAATAGCAATTATCTTGTCGTCCCTGTGATCGTTATCCAGCATTCTTATAACGCCGATAGGATAGCATCTGACCAAAGTAAGCGGAATAAGCTTTTCCGAACAGAGCACAAGAACGTCAAGGGGATCGTTGTCGTCAGAGTAGGTGCGTGGAATAAAACCGTAATTTGCCGGATAATGAGTGGATGTATGCAGTATCCTGTCCATTTTTATAAGACCGGTCTCCTTATCCAGTTCATACTTGATCTTACTGCCCTTACCGATCTCAATGACCGCATAAAAATGATCCGGACTGATCCTTTTCGGACTTATCTTGTGCCAGATGTTCATATAAATTCCTCCGATTCTCATGGCAGCGCCGCAGCCGGAGCTGTCCTTGTTATTTATAAATAACTCCTTTTACAATTATACCATTTTTTCTGAATTTGTCAATAAGCCGCCGAATTTTCGTCATTGTGATACATTTTATTACTGATTTCTGCATTTTTTCTTCTAATACCAATACCCTGGAACATCTCTCCGCCAGTATGTATTAACAAAAAATTAATAATAACAAAGAAATTTATTATAAAAAACTATTGATTTTTTTCTAAAATTCTTGTATAATATATATAAGCATATGATTTATTTCGCCTGCACTGCCAGCTTACAAGAGATAAATCCCTTGAGAATGACAGCTCAGTCGGAAATATTACCTTATTTTACCGCAAAGGAATGACGGATCAGATGAAAAGCTACAAAATCGCTCTTATTATAGAAGAGATCAATCAAAGCTATCAAAGCGCTATCCTTGACGGTATTGCCGCATCTATAAGCGAATTTTCCTTTGAAGTTTCCGCTTTTGTTTCATTCAGCGGTGCAATGATAAATCCCAAACACGATTCCGGAGAATTCAATATTTTTAGTCTCCCTGATTTCAGAAATTTTGACGGTGCAATACTCCTTACAAACACCATAGCACATCAGCCCGTAATTGAAGATATACTGTCACGCATTAAGAACGCCGTCATCCCGGCTGTCAGCATCGACAATGATATCCCTGGATTCTATCACATCGGAATCAATAACAAGACCGCTATGAGAAATATCGCTGAGCATCTTATCAAGGTACATAAGTTTGCACGATTCGGCTATATTTCCGGTCCTGCCGACAATCCGGAAAGCGCAGACCGTCTCGGTGCATTTCTTGAAGTACTCGACGAAAACGGCATTGCTATTGACAATGACATGATCTATTACGGCGATTTCAGAGCTCATTCCGGCAAAGCTGCCGTTGAAGAATTTCTGACTAACGGCAAGGATATGCCTGAGGCAATAATCTGCGCCAACGACGCTATGGCTTCTTCCGCTGTCGGAAGACTTATTGCCGAAGGATATTTCGTACCAGACGATATAGCCGTTACAGGCTTTGACAATACCTACAACACAAGTAATTATCAGATAGAACTCACCTCTGTTGACAGACCCCTTGCACTATCTGGTCGTCTCGCCTGCAAAACTCTTTATAATCATTTTAATAAGATTCCTCAGGAACGAAGCACCGTCCTGAGTATGTCCGCACGCTTTACCCAAAGCTGCGGATGCTCCGGAAGGAACAAAATGACTATCGGCGATGTCAAAGAACTCAATTACCGCAACTATACAAGATTTGAAAATGCCCTTGAATTCATTTCTTCTATTAACCGACTGTCTACCGATTTGCTCGGATGCAGTGATTTTGACGAATACACCGCCCGGCTTAAGGGATTCGTCTGCGAACTTGGAATAGAAGAATTCTACTTTTGTCTCTGCGAAAACTGGAAATCTCATTCTGAACATACTCACAGCATCGATCCAAAGGAAAAATCGACAAAGATACCCAAAAAATATACTGACGGAATACTCGTGCCGATTGCTTATAAATCCGGAATATTCTATGATACCAACAGGATACTCAGAGCTGATATAATACCGGATATCGGCGAAAACAGCGATAGGAGCAGCGGAAGGCTCTACTATATCATTCCGCTTCATTTCGGTGAACGCTGCCTGGGATACATGGTCATAAGCAATTCAAGGATATCCCTGCACAACTCCATGTTTGAAACACTATGTATTACCCTCAGCAATTCTCTTGAAAATATCAGAAAGCTAAGCGTTTTGGAGTACGCTGTTGACCGTCTCGGAAAGCTCTACGCCCAGGATACGTTTTCAGGCATCTACAACCGTAACGGCTTTGTAACAGCTACATCTCAGATCTACAGCGAATGCGTAAAAAATCAGCGGAATATTATGCTTATGTTCATTGACCTTGACGGTCTCAAAAAGATAAACGACACCTACGGTCACAGCGTCGGGGATGCGGCTATCTGCAATATTGCCGACGTTCTCACAAAATCGTGCGTTTCCGGCGAGATATACTGCCGTTTCGGCGGCGATGAATTTATCGTATTTGCTGCAGATTACACCGACAGCGACGCAGAGGCGCTGACTCATGCCATTGAAAGAAACATCGGAAAAATTAACGAATCCGGAGGGTATCCGTTCGTTCTGAGCGCCAGCACTGGTTATGTTATTGATGTTCCGAAGGTGGGCGAAGATATTTTCCGATTTGTTAATGCCGCTGACAATATCATGTATACACAAAAACGTAAGAAAAAACCTTCTCATTATCTCAAGAATAAATAACCGAAATAATCCTTTGTACGAACAGTAGATTTAGGCGAACACAGACAAGTTAGCGTCAGATATATGACCAGCTACTATCCGACGGCAAATTTTCAGATGCAAATCTCAGGATACTTATCAGACAATATTTATGTAAATCAAAATTTGAATAAGAGCCTTGATATTAAATTTGAAATGAACTAAGATTTTAACAACACATCTTTAATAAATCGAAAAAAATTAGAAACCACATAAATTTAAAATGCTGTAAGCACATTGCTTACAGCATTTTTTGTTGTTGGAGCTGGAAAAGGGACTTGAACCCTCGGCTTCCTCATTACGAGTGAGGTACTCTACCAACTGAGTTATTCCAGCATATATTCAATTTCTTGTAAAACTTTTATTTGCTTCTGTATCATTTTATTAACCATTTACAGTTTACAATACAATGTTTTGCTTTTAATTCACAGTAGATTTTTATTGCATTTGTATTATCATTGTTATTATACCATATTCAAAATTATATGTCAATAAGTTTTTGAATTTTTTCCATTTCAAACAATAAAATTATAACTTACTTTAAAATAAATTGGTAAATGTGGAAAAGTATCTTTCAGTCTCAATCACAACTGTTACAAACTCAGTAATGCCGATATAAAATTTAGCTGTTTTAACTTCACCAGATTACTACTTTTGGAACGATCCATGTAGTGATCTGACAAGCAGAATACCAAAAACCTTTATTTCCCCGATTTTTCCTATATTTCACTTGCTTTGGTTCAACTTTTTTATAAAAAAACAATTTAACATATTAGAAATAAAAACGCCGAAACGAGGAATTTTCCACAATTTCGGCACATTTACGCTTTTTATAAGGCAGATATGATTTTTTCTGTCGTTTGGAGAACCTTTTAAACGCAATAATCGGTAAAATTTACCAAAAATACGTGCACAGTAATATGTCAAACAGGCTCTTATATAACTACATGAACCGGCATACCGTTTTTCATAACTGGATAGATCTCACCTTGTATGAGCGGCATAAAATAATCATAAGCTTCCGGAAGTACATCGTTACCATCTTCATTTATCCATTCAGCCGGGAACAGCTTCTCAGAATTAGCAGCATCTGCGGCATCTGTAGTTCCGAAACTGTAGCGATACGGCTCGTCCGACTCACGAACGAAAGTCATCATACATCCGCTTTTTCCTGCAAGAGCAGCTTCCACAGCAGCTTCGCCGATAGCAGCAGCAGAGCTGATATCTTCTGCCGATGCTATATGAGAACTGCATCTTTGCATCACATTAAGCTCGATAGACCGCACTTTGCATCCGATCTCGTCAGACACAGCCTTTTCAAGGAACTTACCGATACCCGCAAGATATGAATGACCGAAAACATCTTTCTGTCCTGACTGAAACTCCTCAGCAGCAAATTTTCCATCAGCCGTTTTTACTCCTTCGGAAACAACTGCGATTACAGCTTTATGCTTTTTCATCTGTGCCTTTACATCAGCAAGAAATTTCTCAATACTAAAAACAGATTCCGGAAGATAAATAAGCTGGGGCGCTTGTTCTCCATTTGCTCTGATACAGCATGATGAAGCAGCCAGCCAGCCGGCATGACGTCCCATTGATTCAATGATCGTTACAGACGGCAGACTGTAAACGTTGCTGTCCCTCGCTATTTCCTGAACAGTTGTGCAAACGTATTTTGCAGCAGATCCGAATCCGGGACAATGATCTGTAACGCAGAGGTCATTGTCGATAGTCTTTGGGATACCGACGATCGATATATCGTCTATAGAATTTTCACGCAGATAAGCTGCATATTTCGCTACAGTATCCATTGAATCGTTGCCGCCTATGTAGAAAAATATCCCGATTTCAGCATCATGCAGCGAACGTGTGATACTTTCATACAGGCTGCTGTCACTGTAAAAATCAGGCAGCTTTTTTCTGCACGAACCAAGAACCGCTGACGGCGTCCTCAACAGCAGCTGAAATTTTTCTTCATTTTCGATAACCTGTGAAAGATCGATAAGACGATTTTCAATGATGCCCTCGATTCCGTTAAATGCACCATAGATCCTATCGATTTTTTCCGATCTCTGACCTGCCCTTAGCACTCCCGCAAGAGAAGCGTTTATGGCACAGGTCGGACCGCCTGACTGAGCAACTACTATGTTCATAAAAACACCCCGCAAATCAAAAAGTAATATTTTAATTATAACACATTATCCGACGAATTTCAACTATTATTTTTAAATTATTCCGGAACAGTAAGATTATTCATAACAATCCTTATCCGGCATGTTTTTATGAGACTTTTTTACACATATACGAAAGCTGGACAAAAGATTTCCCATTCAAAAACCGATGAAAACTATACTAAAAAGGTTTAAAATTATAATTTACACAACTGTTCAAAGGTAATGCCGTATTTATAAGCAATATCATGAGCATAGCTTTTGCTGTCAGGTTTTTTATAAAAAATTTTGTATGAACGTTCTCCGTTCTCACATCCCATAACAACACTGACTGCCCCGCATACTGATTTATCAGATAAGGAAAGCTTATCAACATTTTCTGCAAGTTCATGTATATGCGTATTAAAGCAAGCTCTTACACCGAGACTGCATAAATATTTCAATATATCCGTTGCAATATAAATTGACTCTGTATGACTCGTTGTTGCAAAGGATTCATTGAATAAAATCAGACTTTCCGAAGTTGCAGTTTTGCAAATTTCACTTAAACGCTGAGCTTCCTCGCCAATTCTTCCAAGAGAAACGGTTTTGTTTTCATCCGCAGGAAAATGAGTATATATTCCATCGCAAATACGCATTTTTCCTTTGCTGCACGGCACAAAAACACCTTGTTGAAACAGCAGAAAAGCAATTCCTATTCCCTGCGTGAAGATTGTTTTTCCTCCTCTGTTAGGACCGGTAAGAATCATGATATTCTTTTCATTTGTAAATTCAAGGTCATTGCAAACAACGCTGTGACCGATCGTTCCTTTGATTCGACAAACTGCAAGTTTTATGTTGTAAAAATCAGAAATTAGCGTATCGTCATTTGAAAATTCAACCATGCAGCATGGATTTCCGCATTCTGATATATGATGCTCCAGTTTGATGAATCGCTCATAAAATAAAAATTCATCTGCAAGTCTTGAAAGAGACAAACCGCTTGTATCGGTATATTTTTTCAGAATGCGCTTTAATCTATGAGTAATATCCGGAAGCATTCGTTCCACAATATTTGACAAATTATTCATAAGCGGACTTTCACTGACTGACCCCTTATGCGGGTGAGTTACCATTGCAAATGAATTAAGATTTTTATCAGAAGAATTACGTTTTTTGTGAAAACCAATAAACCTTTCAAGAACTCCTTGTTCATGAAAATAATATTCATTCATAGAAATGATGCCCACTTCATCAGGAAAAAAAATCACTGTTGAAATTCACTCCCAGCGTCATACTTTTAATGGACGACATATCTTCTCCAAGACTTTTAATATCTTCTGATAATTCGTAAAATCCGCTGTCATTGTAAATCATATCAATAAAGTTACTGAATTTTTTCATTCCCTCTGATTGAAAAGAATGACCACTCAGTATTTTTTTGATTTTAATAACAGACAAGCAATAATTTTCTAATTCTTTTAAACGACTGATAAAATCCCATATGCTTGATTTGTTATCTATATTTCTTGATTTTTCAGAAGAATAAAACTGCATTTCTTTGAAAATTTCACAGAGTTCTTCACAAATTTCAGGAGTGTTTTTTAAATCCTTGTAGATAGCCTGTCTGTATTGTATCACTGACTGACAAATCGGAATTTTCATTAAGATTTTCTTTAAAATACTTCGTTCACTGCTCGTTGAAGTTATGTTCTCAATGATAAAATCTATGGACAAATCATTTGACGTATATTCACTAAGGGTAAAATATTCATATTCTCCAATAGGAGAAAGCAAACTAAAATCTATTATGCTATCCATCGTATTCCTCCAACAATTTTTTCAATTTGTTCATTATCTCATGATACTGTTCTTCGTCATTCAGAATGCTGAACGCTTTATTTTCAACAGTAAAATTGATAGCAGTTTCAAGAATCATTTTATTGCTGAACTGCTTTTTAACAAGAGGGGATTTTCTCTGACAATAAATTGTTTTTTCCAGAAGTGAAATAAATTTGCAGAGATATTCCAAAGCCATTATTTTGTTTTTTTCGTTGCAGTACATAATTGACATAGCATAGTAAAATCTCAAAAGATGATCGGGATAATTTTTTTCTGCTTCAAAAATCTCAAGAAGTGCGGAATATTTTTCTATGCAAAGCTCAGAATCAGTTTCATTGGCATATATGCAAGTACTTGGTATAGCTGAAAAAATAAGCTGTAAATTCTGTTCGATAAAGTCAGATATTATCTTCTTTGCATCGTTTTTTCTGCCCTGTTCATTATAAATAAACGCAAGAAGTACAGACGCATTTGTAACAGATTCGTTTATATCTTCAAGAATCGTTTGTGATTCATAAAATTTATTTAAGTTTATCAGACAGCACGCATTCAGATATTTAGCTGCTCTTGTAATTTTATGATTGTCACACTGATGATAAATTCGCTTGGTATATCCAATAATTTCTTTTAAAATCTCTTGCGGATCTGATGAAAGCGTGTAGTGATCGTACATAAACTGACTCATTTTCAGAATAAGCTGCCAACAAAAATAATACTTGCCGATGTAGGAACGGCATTCGTTAAAAACCGTATCTGCTGATAATTCTGACAGGCTTTTTATAAGCTTTTCGTAAATTGCATCCATATTTTTTTCATTAATTTGCGGCTGATATCCCATAAGTTCGTCTATGCTGATATCAAAAAATGACGCAAGAACCGGCAATAAAGAAATATCAGGAAGACTGTATCCGGATTCCCATTTTGAAACTGCCGGTTTTGATACGCCTATATACATCGCAAGTTCTGCTTGCGTCATTCCGGCTTCCTTACGTTTTTTTGCAATGATCTCACCCATTCTGTTCAAATACATGACAATTCCCCTTTCAATACAATTATACCTCATATGTCATGTTTTTTCAACGGAATCCAAATTAACTTTAAAGAAATTTATTTCCTATTAAGAAACCAGAGTCTCTCATGCATACATAAAAAATCCCCTTTTGTCAGGATTTAATCGTGGTATTTTGCTATTATACCACATTGTCCGGCAAAAGGGGATATTTTATTATGACTGGCTTAATTAATTAGAAACCATTTATCATTCCTGCGTCAAGCTGCTGAATAAGAAGAGCGTCCTCTTTTGTTACAACTCCGTCAAAATTAACGTCGGCGGCAAGCTTGCCTGGTTCAGTTAGTTGATACGCACTATTACCTGTAAGAGATTGCAAAATAAGAGTTGCGTCTGCAATTTCTACACGTCCATCATTATTTACATCGCCCATCAAAATAGGCATTATTTTAATGTTTTCATCATCAAAAGTTAAATTATTACCTCTGTCGTTCACAAGCTTCTTCACGTCAAAATTCAAAGGTGCTGTCGTTGTTTTAAACGTAACGTATCCAAGATATCCGGCATCCTTTGTGGGAGATGAATTACTGTAATTTACAGTAATCTTTTTTGTCACACCGCTTCCTGTATTACTTACCGAAAATCTACCTCCGAGATCACCGTTGCTGCTTCTGTAAAACTCGGTATTTCCAGTATCATATCCCACTTCTGCTTTACAAGTTGCAATGTATGTGTTCGATTCTGCTTTAAAATAATAACTGTAAGTACGATACTTTCCGCTGACTCCGGCAGAAGCTGACGGAACAATGCAAAGCGAAGCGGCGGAAACAGCAGCCGCTGTTAAAGATACCAGAATCTTTTTAATTTTTTTCATAATCATTTCTCCTTTTAAAATAATTTGATTTTAGAGCCTGTCCACAATTTTTTATACAATTATTTTCAAGCATATTCCATTAATCCATTTATATTATACCACAAAATAACGATTTATTATGAAACTTGCAGTGAAATGCTGATTTGTATGCAGTGAACGACAGATTGTTTTATTTTTTATGCAAAAACTAATATATTATTATCCATCAAAACGATAAGAACCTGTCCGCATAGAAATTAAGTTGCAGAATTTCTATGATACGCATATGTATAGTATGAGGTGATTTTATATATGTTTACAGTAAATCGAGCGCTTCTTTTACAGCGCCCATGCTATAAGGCTATTATTTCTGGTTCGCCGAAATATGATAAAATACACGGAACCGTTTCATTCTATAAAGCCTGTAACGGCTCACTGATAATCGCTGAAATTTTCAATCTGCCATCGGACAACGGAATATTTGCAATGCACATTCATAACGGGACCGATTGCTGTGGAAATGAAAACGATCCATTTGCCGACGCTGGTTCTCATCTTGATTTACTTAATAATCAACATCCTTTTCATACAGGCGATCTTCCAGCATTATTCAGCAACAATGGATATGCATGGATGGCTGTATATACAAATCGTTTTCAGCCTATGCAGGTGAAAGGATATCCCGTAATAATACATTCCGCTCCGGACGATTTTCATACACAGCCTTCCGGAAATTCAGGCGAAAAAATTGCCTGCGGAATCATAAAATAATACGTGTCGGTTTCTTCTTCGATTTCAATACAAAAAAATTACCGGACTCCATACGGAGTCCGGTAATTTTACGATAAGTCAATAATTTAGGAATTACCGATTAAATCAGGCGTGTAGATTGCACAGCAGGATTTATTACTTAAATACTGCAAGAAGGAATCCGGCAGCAATTGCAGAGCCGATAACTCCGGCAACATTCGGTCCCATAGCATGCATGAGAAGGAAGTTGGAAGGATTAGCTTTCTGTCCCTCCATCTGAGATACACGTGCAGCCATAGGTACTGCTGAAACTCCGGCAGAACCGATAAGAGGATTTACCTTTCCTCCGGAAAGCTTATACATTACTTTTCCGGCAAGAAGTCCGCCTACGGTTGAGAAGCAGAATGCTGTAAGTCCGAGAACGACTATCTTTATAGTCTCCAGCGAAAGGAAACGTGATGCAACAGTCGTTGCGCCTACTGAAATTCCGAGGAAAACAGTTACAATATTCATCAGAGCGTTCTGAACGGTATCTGAAAGTCTTTCTGTAACTCCGCACTCTCTCCAGAGGTTTCCCAGCATAAGGCATCCTACCAGAGGAGCTGTAGAAGGGAGAAGAAGAATAACGAAAAGCGCAACGATAATCGGGAAAATTATTTTCTCTGTCTTTGATACCATACGTGACTGTTCCATTTTGACCTTACGCTCTTTTTCGGTTGTAAGAAGTCTCATTATAGGCGGTTGTATCATGGGGATAAGCGCCATATACGAATAAGCGGCGATCGCTATAGGTCCGAGAAGTTCAGGTTTGAGCTTTGATGTAAGGAATATAGCCGTAGGTCCGTCCGCACCGCCTATAATTCCGATAGAAGCGGCTGCATTACTGTCAAATCCGAGTAGTACTGCGCCGAAGAATGCAAGGAATACGCCCATCTGTGCGGCAGCTCCGAGGAGAAGGCTCTTTGGGTTTGAAATAAGAGGACCGAAATCCGTCATAGCGCCAACGCCCATAAATATCAGCGACGGATAAATTCCTGCCTTAACGCCTATGTAAAGTATATCAAGAAGACCTCCGTTTTTCAGTATATTTCCGTAATTATGATCTTTAAGGAACTGATCCCAAAGATTCATATGATAAAGAGCGTCTGTAGAGCCGCTTCCGAAGTAGGAAAGATTTACAAGAAGACAGCCAAAAGCGATTCCCACCAGAAGAAGCGGTTCAAACTTTTTCTTGATGCCGAGGTAGAGAAGAACAAATGATATTAAAATCATGATAAGATTCTTCCAGCCCCCGTTCACGAAAAAGCTATGGAAACCTGAATCGTTCCATAAAGTTTTAAGGGTTTCAAGAATATCCATATCCTGCCCTCCTTAAGCTATAACAACCAGGGGCGCTCCTGTGTCAACAACAGAACCCTTGCTTGTGACAACCTGTGCAACAGTGCCGTCCTTGGGTGCGACAATTTCATTTTCCATCTTCATAGCTTCAAGAATTATAAGAATCTGTCCGGCCTTGACTGAATCGCCCTGCTTTACGTCAACCCTGATTATGTTTCCGGGCATAGGGGCGGCAACAGTTTCGCCGGCAGCAAGATCAACAGATGCAGCAGGCGCTGGTGCCGGAACAGATGCTGCGGCGGCAGGCGCAGGAGCAGCCTGTGCAGGTGCAAGAGCCTCGTATTCGTCAAGGAGGACTGCTTTGCCGTGCTCAACCTCAACCTCGTATGTTTTACCGTTAAGTGTTACTTTATACTTCATGGTTACTTAACCTCCTTAATTGAAATAAAGTGAAGCTCATTGAGAGGCTTCTGCATTTTGTCGGCAACGATCGCCATAATCATTGCAGCCTCTTTATCAGGAACGTCAAAAAGCTTTACGTGCCCGGCAGAACCTGGAGCGACAGGCTTCTCAGCAGCAGGTGCGGCAGGCGCATTCTTGGCTGCCGATTTTGCCTGAGCTTCCTTTGCGGCATTTGCCTTTGCATCCTTGGATTTAAAAATCGCTCCGGTGCAATAAAGAACGATCATCAGGACAACAAGACCAGCAAAAACAACGGCATATCCAAAAACAGCGGTAATTCCTGCGTCGGCGACGCTCATTTCCTTTGCGTTTTTCGGAGCATTCTCTGCCGTAGTCATCTCAGTAGTTTCCTCTGAATTTTCTGCAAGACTTTGCACGATAAATCTCTCTGTAGGTTCATCTGCGCCGCCTATAATTCCAATTTCACCATCTGTATCGAATGTTTCGATATCAAATGTACTATTTTCATCTAACATACAGCAGCCTCCTTACATTTCCTCAATGGTGTAAACTGCTTCATTTTCCTCCTGAGCCTTACGGTTTTTAAGGAAGTTGACCGTCTGATCGGGATAACATATATAGCTCATTATATCCTCCTCGCAACGGCAGAGATCGCCGAGAGCTTCTTTTGCAGCCCTGAAATCTTCTCCTGTGCGCTTTTTATCCTCTTCACGGCAGTCAACAGGCTTTGCATCGCCGAGAACTTTCTTTGAAAGTTCCGCATCAATGGGAGCCGGTGCAATACCGTATTCGCCCTTGATATAATTCTTTACTTCCTTGGAAATATTCTTGTAGCGTTCGCCGATAAGAACATTGGTAACAGCCTGATTTCCGACCATCTGTGAAAGAGGTGTTACAAGCGGAGGATATCCGAGGTCAGCACGTACCTTCGGGATTTCGGCAAGAGCGGCGTCGAACTTGTCCATAGCGTGCATATCGGTAAGATTTGCAATCATATTTGAGAGCATTCCGCCGGGAACTTTATAAACAAGAGCCTGAGCATCAGTATTAAGGCTCTTGGGATTGAGCTGACCGTTATCAACGTACTTCTGTTTTACAGGCTTGAAGAAATCGTTTACTTTGTTGATAATATCCTCGTTAAGACCGGTTTTTATGCCGTACTGCTGAAGAGCGTAGAACATTGTCTCGGTAGACGGCTGTGAAGTTCCGCCGGAAAAAGCGGAACAAGCTGTATCGATAACGTCTATTCCTGACTCTATGGCTTTCATTATAGTCATGTAAGCCATGCCTGTAGTACAATGTGTGTGAAGTATAAGCGTCATATCGCCGATAGCGTCCTTAATACCCTTGATGAGATGTTCAGCTTCATACGGAGACATTGTTCCTGCCATATCCTTGAGACAGATAGTATCAAAGCCCATATTCTTAAGTTCCTTGCACATTTCAATGTATTTCTCTACAGTATGTACAGGACTCTGGGTATATGAGATACATCCGGAAGCAATAGTTTTCTGTGTAGCAAATTTCTTTGTTGCATTAAGAGCGGTTTCAATGTTTCTGAAATCGTTAAGAGCATCAAAAATACGGATTACGTCAATTCCATTCTTGATGGAAAGCTCAATGAACTTTTCTACCACGTCATCATGATAATGCTTGTAACCCAGAAGATTCTGTCCTCTGAGCAGCATCTGTAGTTTTGTTTTCGGAAGATGCTTCCTGAGATTACGGAGTCTCTCCCATGGATCTTCGTTGAGATAGCGGAGACAGGAGTCGAAAGTTGCTCCGCCCCAGCACTCGATGGAATAATACCCTGCCTTGTCCATATCGGCGAGGATATCCTCGTAATCCGAATAAGGAAGACGTGTTGCCATCAGCGACTGATTAGCGTCACGTAGCACGGTTTCTGTCAATTGCACTTTTTTCATGTACAAACCTCCTCAAAATATACATCTGTTCCGTTTTTTAACCGGACAGTATAAAGAACAAAGGTTAAATATGCAAATCATTGCAAATTACACCATTTAAAAATAATTATACCATATCTTCCGGGAAATTTCTACTGTTTTTTGAAATTTCTTTAAAAAATTATTTTCCACATCAGAAAAGATTATTTTTCATATATCAACTTTCACAGATACTTTTACCGTTCCTGAATCCTGCCGGCGTTACGCCGGTCTCCTTGCGGAATTGTCTTTCAAAATGAGCATAAGACGAATATCCGCATTTCCGGGAAATTTCCGAAACATTCAAGTCTGTTTTGAGAAGAAGAAGCTTTGCGTGTTGAATACGGCTGCATATCAGATCACGGTTAAAGGTAGTGCCGAAATATTTTTTATACAAACGCTGAAAATTGGAACGCCCCATTCTAACTTCGTGAGCAGCATAATCTATATTACGCTGTATATGCGGCTCGGCATAAATTTTACTGCGTATCGTCGATAGCATCTCGTAATAGTTTTCTGACCTTACGGCGGCTTTGGTATGGATCTGTTCGCTTATACTGTTAAAAAGCAGAAACATATAATATATGATACTTTTACTTTTATGCAGATTATCCGAGTAATGCTGATAAGTTATCATTTTTACAAAAAAGCTTGGCATATAGATATCGCTGCATTTTATCGGCGTATCATAACGAAGTCCAAGCTGCAGGAATTCTTCTTCCTCCCCTTCTTCAAATTCAAAATGAATCCAGTCGTTTGCAAAAGTCTGGTTAGGTGCGCAGCGATAAAACTGCGGGCTCCCCTTTCTGTACAGAAAAAATGAATCAGTCGGCACAAGAGTATCTTTTCCGTCAAGAGTGAATATAGTGTTCGTTTTCAGAAGCAGAAGAAGATTGTCCCCGCTGCCGTCCGGCCGCTCTATCTTAAAGTCGGAATCGTGACAATGATTGTAGCCTGCATTGTTGATTATCATATTTTCCTCCATATAATAATAGTGTATTAATCGTATTATAAATTATTATTGCCGATTTGTCAATCGGTTCTTGACATCGCCGGAAAATCGTATTATAATTTATAAGAACTTGTGTTCATAGGAAAGCTTTGTGGATTTTCGAGCATAATTTTGCCGAGGGCAAGGAGAAAAAGCGAAAGCATACTAGCGTATGGTGAGATTTTTCAACGCAGCAATCGGCAAAATTTGCCGAAAAGACGTGCAGCTTATCCTATGAATACAAGTTCCAAATACCGAGTAACGAAAGGATACTTGATCATCAAATGAATTCTGTCAGAAATATATATAATAAAAAAACAAATTCCGGAATGCTTACGGTGATCCTTGCTCTTGCATGGCCCACGATGCTGGAACAGCTCCTGCAAACAGCTGTGCAGTATATTGATACGGCTATGGTCGGCTCTCTTGGTACACAGGCAACTGCCGCCGTCGGCGCTACCGGAACTGTGAACTGGCTCGTCAGCAGCACTGTTTCCGCCCTTGGAATAGGCTTTTTAGCGGTAATCTCCCAGGCAAAAGGTGCAGGTGACAATACAAAAGCAAAAAAAACCGCAGCCCAGGCGGTATTTACTGTAATTACAGTGGGAACTTTCTTTACCGTTCTAACCCTGTCCCTGAGCAGCAAGATTCCCGTATGGATGCGAGTAGACGAAAATATCAGAGACGCCGCCGCAGGATATTTCCGGATAATTTACTCGCCCATGCTTTTCCGCAGTGCAAGTATTATCTTTGGTATGGTTCTGCGGTCTTCCGGTGATACCAAAACTCCCATGCGGACTGGTATTATTGTAAATATAATAAATATCGTACTTAATTTTTTCTTGATCTATCCAACACGGACTATAGATTCTCCTTTCGGTTCTTTTACGATGCCGGGGGCAGGTCTTAGCATAAACGGAGCTGCCGCTGCGAGTGCAATAGCATATGTTTTTGGCGGAATAGCAATTACCTGCAAGCTGTTGAAGCACAAGGAGATCTCTCCGAAAGGTCATCCGATGCTTCCGGACATAACTCTCCTGAGACCCTGTCTCAGGGTCGCTTTCCCGAATATGCTACAGCGTTTTGCGACTTCGCTGGGATATGTGGCATTTGCCGCAATGATAAATTCAGTCGGAGAGACTTCCACGGCTGCTCATACAATTGCCAATACCGTTGAATCCTTGTTTTACATACCGGGCTACGGTATGCAGACTGCCACTGCGACTCTTTCCGGAAACGCATACGGCGCCGGAGACCGTCATCGTCTTGAACGGCTTGCACGAACTGTAATCCCCCTTGAAGTTGTACTTATGATCTTTTCCGGAGGAATGCTCTTTGTTTTTGCTCCCCGGCTGATGAGTATTTTTTCCCACGATCCAGAGGTTATATCCCTCGGAACGACAGTTCTGAAAATGGTGGCTGTCTCCGAACCGTTCTACGGCATTCCCATAGTCATAGAGGGACTTATGCAGGGACAGGGAAAAACTGTTGCACCGTTCGTATATAATGTTCTGGGAATGTGGTGCGTCAGAATCGCAGGAACATTCGTCTGCACTCAGCTTCTCGGATATGGTCTCGTATCCGCATGGGGATGCATGATAATTCATAATCTCACGCTTTTCGTTATGTTCACGGTGCATTACCTAAACGGAAAATGTAAAAAAGTTCCCGCACAAAAAACCGGATGATCTAAGTCATCCGGTCATTTTTTTTGCGATTTATCATAACTTCATCCTCATTTGTCACCAAAGTACAATCCAGAAGCTGAGATATTCTTACCGCATGAGAAGCATCAAGGGATTTCACCTTGAATTTCACCTGTTCCTCTCCCTCGAACCAAAGGCTCACACTGCATCTTCCGCCGATCTTCTGAAAAACCGTCTGTTCAAGCTCGGCTTTCACCAGTTTTTTACGGTCGGCAATAACGGTATGGAAGCCAGACCATTTGCAGCATCTTACCATGATCTTGTCGTCATAAACAGAAATGCCGCTTGTGAAAAAAGCAGCTGATTTTACGATCACAAACCACACCGAAGGTATTTCCGTCATTATGGCTGCAAAAAAAGACAGCTCCGAAAACAGCGGAAAAAATCTCGATATAATAAAATGGATGGGAAACACTGCCGACGAAAGTATCACCGGCAGCCAGACATAATGCCATAATCCATTCTTTCTCGGTCTAAATTCCGTCCTTACGCCGCTGAGTATGCCTATCGCCTCCAGATCCCGTCCGATATTCTTTTCTTTTCTGACGGGCAGCAGCACGGGCAGACTTCTTTTTCCTGTTCCGTAGCCTGCACAGCTTATGTGAACGGCAACTGCCTCAGAAAATTTCATAATAAGATTCTGGCGCAGATCAGTGTAATTGATATGAGAAGCATTGATACGGTGTTCCTTACGGTTTATTGCTCCATAGGAGGTGTAGAAGCATCTGTCGTCGCATTCAACGTGAAAACGTGCATAGGTAAGAATATTAATAAAAAACGACAGCAGCCATGTGCCGATAAAAATCAATCCCATGAGAATAGCTGCGTCAGGAATCTTCAAAAGCAATTTGCTGCCGATCTTTTCCGATTCTTCAGAGATAACGCTTATCGACGCACCGATGATATTACGTGCGATATTTCCGCCTTGAAAGAAAAATGCGGCAATGTATACCGCTCCTGAAAGACCGCTTGAAAAAAAGAAAGAAAACAATATTACCGAAAGAGCAGTCGGCTTCGGGATAGTCGAGATCCTTTTTTCATCACTGACCCTAGGCAGCTTTTTTACTATATCTCCGTACACTTTTTCGGTCACCATAAATTTCATGTCAGTTGAATTGAAAAATCCGGCTCTTGTATCACACCGCACATTTACAGCACTGAACAAGCGGAGATAAAATGGTCTGACGGCTGTAGCGGAACTTATACTTACAAAAGGTATAGTAGTGCGGATACGGAAAAAAATTCCATTCTCATGAATAATAGCCGAATCGGTCAGGTCTATCCGTGCGAAATACCACCTGATATATCCGAAAAGAATAATTATCCCCAGAACAAGTATATCGAACCATGCGCCCTTTACCCAGTTGTAGAACCACTCTCTACTGTGGTGGAAAATATTAAAGCTGCGGATAAGCGGAAAGATAAGAAGCCATATGTTTTTTGCAGAATAGCGAAGTATCCGCAGCGGATGTTCATGATACACAGCTATCTCTCCTTTCCGCATACGCTTCCGGAAAGCCGGAGAATCTCGTCGATATCATCTCTGCTCAGAAACATCAGTCTGAATCTGCCTCCGAAAACGAAAAAGATCATAAAATTAAGTCCTGTATAACGTGAAAGAAAAGTTTTTATGACCGCAGCGTACTGTATCGACGAATAATGTACGGATTGATGAAATCTTATAAAAACCCCGCTTGTTCTGATTATTTCAGTATCTGTAGCAGTATATTTCAAAGAGGCAAAATACAGCGGAAGATATACAAATATCACTGCAATACAGAATAATATTATCAGTCCGGCGATAAGCTTTACTTTTTCTGAGCGAACATAGTATTTTACAGCTGCAAAAATAATCAAACCGGCGGCGACAGTTACAGTCCGTAGCACATTAATGCATCTTCTATCAGGATAAAAATGCCTCACTCTTTTCCTCCTTTCAGTGTTCTAATCCTATTATACCACAAATATCCTTTATTGTATACCACTTTTTAAAAAAAGTCTGGAGGATAATCATGACAGGATTTCTTGAAAGCATAAATTCACACATCTGGGGAAGCGGACTAATCTTTCTTCTGCTTGCAACAGGAATTGTCTACACGCTGAAATTAAAGTTCATTCAATTTAAAACTATACCGTTTCTGATAAAGAACGTAAGAAGCAAACCGACAGTCAACAACGGTATATCTCAGTGGAAAACTGTATGTATGTCACTCGGAACAGCTATGGGAACGGGAAATATTACCGGAGTTGCCGCCGCAGTTGCCCTTGGCGGACCGGGAGCAGTTTTCTGGATGTGGATATCCGCACTGCTGGGAATGGCTCTCGTTTATGCCGAAAATACTCTTTCTGTTATCTACAGCACAAAGGAATGCCGTGGTCCGATGGCTTACCTCAGCCGTGGTCTCGGAGCGCCGGCGCTTGCGGTATGTTTCGCCGTCATGTGCCTGGCGGCTTCTATAGGAATGGGAGGAATGATCCAGGTCAGTTCGCTCATGGACTGCATAGACAGCAATTCCGGCAGG
>CAMZZN010000022.1 GCA_947345935.1 uncultured Ruminococcus sp. | reverse complement strand
TGCGTGACATCCCCTAACCGGGGCGTGTCCCCTTTGTCAGCTTTGCTGACATTTCCCCATACAATGGGGAATCACCCCACACTGTAGGGAGTCACCCTTTGAAAACCCATTATTAATTTTAAAAAATCCCCACAAGGGGGATTTTTTAAAATTAGAGTGATTGCCAAACAGAAAATATTGCCTTTAACAGGAATTTAAAGAAACATAATCTCTTTTATAAGCATAATAAAAAATAAATGCTATTACCTGATTAAATATTTACGGAATTTTGCATAAAAAAACTATAGACATTCATGATTTTTTGTGATATAATATCAATAGAATCAGAACTTGTTCTCATAGGATTTGTGAGTAGATTTTCGAGCATAATTTTACTGAGTGCAAGGCGAAAAAGCGAAAGCATACTGTAGTATGGTGAGCTTTTTCAACACAGCAATCGATAAAATTTGCCGAAAAGATGCGTGCAATATCCTATGAAAACAAGTTCTCATACCGGAGGTCAGATGTCTGCCTCCATGAAAGCAGAGGTTTTTTCTATGAAAATGATGTTCATTGGCGCTGCCCATGAAGTTACGGGAAGCTGCACATACATTGAAGCCTGCGGAAAAAAGTTCCTGGTAGATTTCGGAATGCAGCAGGGTGAGGATATGTACGAAAATGTAAAGATCCCCACTGCTCCGGGAAATATCGACTTTGTTCTGCTCACCCATGCGCATATCGACCATTCCGGTCTGCTTCCGCTTCTTGCCGCAGGAGGATTCAGCGGAGAGATCCATGCAACCGAAGCCACCTCGAATCTGTGCAGCGTAATGCTTCGTGACAGCGCACATATACAGGAATTTGAAGCTGAATGGCGCAACAGAAAGGGTAAGAGAAAAGGCAGCGAGGAATTCGTTCCCCTTTATACCACGGAGGACGCTATTGCTGCGATCGGGCTGTTCGTTCCGCATAAATACGACGCCGCTGCGGAAATATGCGACGGTATAACCGTTACTTTCCGTGACGCAGGACATCTCTTAGGATCGTCCAGCATTATCCTGACAATTACTGAAAATGAAATTACAAGGAAAATCGTTTTCTCCGGTGACATAGGCAACACCGATCAGCCCCTTATCCGTGACCCACAGTTCATTGACTCCGCCGACTATGCTGTTATTGAATCAACTTACGGAAACAGACTTCACAACAAACCGGCAGATTACGTAACGGCTCTTGCAGAAGTTCTCCAGAAAACCTTCGACCGGGGCGGAAACGTGATAATCCCCTCGTTTGCCGTTGGCAGAACGCAGGAAATGCTTTATTTTATCAGGAAGATCAAAGCCCAGAATCTGATATCCGGTCACGACGGCTTTCCGGTTTACGTGGACAGCCCTCTTGCCAACGAAGCCACAGATATTTTTATAAGCAACCGTGAAAGCTGCTATGACGAAGAAGCTCTTTCTTTCGTAAGACAGGGGATCAATCCCATATCCTTTGAAAATCTCGTAAGAACTGTTACAAGCGACGATTCCAGGGCTATAAACAGCGATATGCGCCCCAAAGTCATTATCTCCGCAAGCGGTATGTGCGAGGCTGGACGAATCAAGCATCACCTGAAACATAATCTGTGGAGAAAAGAATGCACTGTGCTTTTTGTAGGTTATCAGGCTGGCAACACTCTTGGACGCAGCCTTATAGAGGGCGCTAAAAGAGTCCGGATATTCGGCGAATCCATAAACGTTGCCGCCGAGATCATGCAGCTTCCCGGCGTCAGCGGACATGCCGACGCCAACGGTCTTATAAAATGGGCAAAAGCTGTCTCCGGCGTAAAAAAATTTTTTGTTAACCACGGAGAATACGCTTCCGCCGAAGCTCTCGCAGAACGTCTGCGCACCGATCTTGGCGCAGACGTATACGCTCCATACAGCGGTGCGGAATTCGACCTTGCAGACGGTGTGATAACCATAGACGCCGCTCCTGTCCCGATACCGAAAAAGAAACGCAATACGGCTAACATGAGCGAAAGCTATGCACGCCTGACAGAAGCATTGCAGCGCCTGACGGAACTTATAAAAAGCTCCGAGGGCAGAGCCAACGCCGATATGCGCAGTCTCACGGATGCTGTCAATCAGCTATGCGACGAATGGCAGCTATAAAAATAACCCGTATTCCTTTATTGGAATACGGGTTATTTTTACGTACCCGGAACAGTATACAGACGGAACCACTCGCTCCAGTCCTGATATATAGCGCCCATAACATGAACGCCGTCGCTGGTGTAGCCAGCTTCAAGATTGCCGTCTTTATCGTCAAAAACAGGATTTATATCTATATAGAAAACCTTGGTATTATCGGCAAGCGTATTAATTCGCCGGTTAAGCTCGTTTATCCTCTCGTTGTTTATATAAGACGTCTGAGAATCACTGGTGACGTGCATATTTGCCTGTAAATACACGACTGCATCCGGCGCTTTGGCAAGTACATTTTCCAGAAGCGCCTTATAATTGGCAAAAGTACTGTCAAAATCGTTGCCTATCTCGTTTATGCCCAGCATAATATAGATTTTTTTGTATTTACCGGAGGACAGCATATTTCCGAGATCTCCGTCACCGGAAGAGGCAGAAGAATTTTTTGCCTCGCTCGTACTCAGCCCCTCACGGCAGAAGAAATCCGCATTGCCCAGAGATCCGTAATCACGGATGCCCACTGTACGTGAATCGCCGATAAACAGCGCATTATCGAAATAAGAAAAGTCAGACTCAACAAAGACAGGCTGAGCTGTCGATGGCGACTCAGAAGATGGAGGAGTAAATATCACCGTATTGGAAACCGTCTCAGAAGCTCCTGCGGAAGGATTCTGCGGAGCTGTACTGCCGGGAGTTCCCGGAGCAAATGCGTCGGCAGAGGGGATCTCCGTACCCTCGTTATAACCCTTGCGTATGTCTATATCCTCTATTTTAGCCTTATTCTCCTTTTTCTTTTCAGCGCTTGTCGTCCATATCTGTTTGAAGATCATCGGCGACGCAATAAAGCACGTAAATATAAGTATCATTGTATATGTGCATTGCTTAAATTTGTTCATTTATTGTCTCCTGCTTTTGTTTAATCTTTAATTCAGAAACGGAAATACATGAACGGATCATCCATTCCCTTATACATACAGTATATCGACGCCCAAAATACCGTCAGCAGCAGCAGGACGCAGAAAACCGAATTCTTGATTTTTTTATATATCATACCGGGAACAGGCGTTGAGAATATCACTCCTGCTATAAAGTATTTTGAATAAGTTCCCCAGTATTTTATATAGTCCTCCTTGAAAAGATCTGTCTCCGTATCGTGAGTGAACGGCAGCAGACGGCTGAAATATGTTCCCAGTTCCTTAAAATCGGTAACGGCGAAGATCAGCCAGGTAAGCGGTATAATAAGGATCATCCATGCATGACCTATTACTGCGTGTCGGTTAAGAAAATTTCCGATGCAGAACTTTTCCAGCATAATTATCCCGAACAGAACCAGTCCCCACACGACAAAATTCCAGCTTGCTCCGTGCCATAGACCGGTAAAAAGCCACACCGCAAAGGTATTGCGCAGCATGGCGAATTTTCCACGTCTGTTTCCGCCAAGGGGAATGTAGATATATTCCCTGAACCATGCACCGAGGGTTATGTGCCATCGGCGCCAGAATTCCGTCATGGTTTTGGAAATATATGGGTGATCGAAGTTTCCGGGCAGTTCAAATCCCATTATTCTGCCCAGACCTATCGCCATGAGGGAGTAACCGCAAAAGTCGAAATAAAGCTGGAACGAATAGGCAAATGCGCCCATCCAGGCAAGCTGCGAAGATATAGAGCCGAAACCGACAGTGGTAATATCTTTCCACAGTCCGGAAATCTGATTGGCAAGCAGTACTTTATATCCAAGACCTATGGTAAAAGTCTTGAGTCCGTCCTCAACTTTTTTGGCGCTGTGAGTTCGGTTTCTGAGCTGGAGAGCTACCGTTTCATAGGTAACAATAGGGCCGGCTATAAGCTGCGGAAACATACTTATATACGCTCCGTAATTTATGAAATTCTTCTCAGCCCGTGTTTTTTTTCTGTAGACATCGGCGATATACGAAACGTTCTGGAACGTATAGAAACTTATTCCGATAGGAAGAATGATATTCTTGACAGTAAGACCGGCGTGGAAAATTGCGTTTATGTTTTCCGTCCCAAAACCCCAGTATTTGAAAAAGATCATCCACCAGAAATTGAAGATGACGCCGAATGTAAGCCAGAATTTCCCCGCTCGCCGAAAATTTTCGATAAATTGTCCCACAATGAAATTGAACAGCATCGTAAGCAGAAACAGCCATATATAAACGGCTTTTCCTACGCCGAGACCATAAAAAATAACGCTTCCTGTAAAGATAACAGCGTTCTTATATTTAGTGGGCGAAAGTGCGTAAGCTATAAAAAATGCAGGCAGGAATATAAAAATAAACTCCAAGCTGCTGAATACCATTATACTACCCCTTTATTTCTTTTGTTCTCTTATTTTTCTCTCTTTTTTCCGTTTTTTCACGGTATATTATTATTGTACAACGATTTTTTTCACTTGTCAATACCATTTTTCCATGTGTTTCAATTTGTAATAATTATATCTTGTTACTTAAATATAACCGCCCCTCCGGAAAAAAATCCGGAGAGGCGGCATAAAGTTACTCTGCTGCTCTTGCATTTGCAAGCATAAGTTTTATTCTGTTTTCCTGATTTACCCTGGTAGCGCCGGGGTCGTAATCGATAGCGACGATATTGGCATTAGGATTATCCTGCTTGACGGCACGTGACATTCCCTTTGCAACAATATGATTCGGCAGACATCCGAACGGCTGGGCGCAGATGATATTATCCACTCCGGATTTTGCAAGAGCCGCCATTTCTGCCGGGATAAGCCAGCCCTCTCCCATTACAACTCCCTGATTGATATATTTATCCGCCAGACTGCGCAGGTATTCAAAGTCATGGGGTGGTTCAAATACGCCGTGCTCTTTCATAATTCTGATAAGCTCTTTCTGCTTGGAGTAAACCAGCTTATAAGCGATCTTATAAAAACGTGTTCTCTTTGTACTGTTATCGTAAAGCTCCGCATTATTGAAAACAGCGGACGCCGTATACATTACAAATTCCAGCAGCGACGGAACAACAGGCTCGCATCCCTCGGAAATAAGGAAATCCTCAAGGTGATTATTGGCAAGGGGCGAGTACTTGACGTAGATCTCTCCCACAATGCCGACACGTATCTTTTTTTCGCCGCTAAGCTTTATCGCAGCAAAGTCGTTGAGGATATCGACGTAGACTTTCTTTGTTTTCAGGTACATATTGCTTCCCTTGCGGAAGATATTTCCCAGACGCTTCTGCCATTTTGTCAGTATTATTTCAGAATCGCCCTTATTTACCTCGTAGGCTCTGCATTTGTTGTAGCAGGTCATGAGAAGATCGCCGTAAAGCACCGCATAAAGCAGCTTTACAAAGACCTTCGGGGTTATCCTGAAAGCGCTGTTCTTTTCGAGACCGCTGAAATTCAGAGATACCACAGGCACCTGCGGAAAATTCTTATCCACAGCCTTTCTGAGCAGATGAATATAGTTTGACGCACGGCAGCCGCCGCCGGTCTGGGTGATAAGCAGAGCCGTACGGTCGGGGTCGTATTTTCCGCTTTTAAGAGCGTCCATAAACTGTCCGATAACAAGCAGTGCAGGATAGCAGGCGTCGTTATGAACATTTTTCAGTCCCTCGTCAACAACGGAGCGTGAATCGTTCCGCAGAAGCTCCATTTTATATCCCTCTGCTTCAAATATGTCAATTATCAGCCTGAAGTGAATGGGCAGCATATCGGGAACGAGGATAGTATGCGTCTTTTTCATTTCCTCGGTAAAAATCGTATATCCGGACAATTTAAGTACCTCCTGTCAATTCCCGGTTCAGTTCATTGCGGCTACAAGACTTCTCAGCCTGATCTTTGCTGCTCCGAGATTGTTGATTTCATCTATTTTAAGCTGAGTATAAAGTTTTCCGTGACTCTCAAGAATAGACCTTACTTCGTCTCCCGTAACGGCGTCTATTCCGCATCCAAAGGAAACAAGCTGAACAAGCTGCATATCCGGCTGCGTCGTCACATACTTTGCCGCACGGTACAGACGTGAATGATACGTCCACTGATTCAGCACGCCAAGCTTAGGTGTATGGGCAAGAGCCGCAACGCTGTCCTCGGTAATGACAGCCATTCCAAGGCTTGTTATCAGTTTATGAATCCCATGGTTGATCTCCTTGTCGACGTGGTAGGGACGTCCGGCAAGAACGATGATCTTCCGCTTTTCCGCACGTGCCTGATCTATAATCTCCCGTGCCTTGCTTGCTATATCTGCATGATAAAGCTCCAGCGCCTTGTATGCAGCGTCAACGGCGGCGGGTATCCTGCCCCTGATATTGTACTTTCTGAGCGTGTGAGAAAGTACCTTCACTACATTTTTTCTTATATTGAGATCCATATACGGATGAAGAAAATTGCTTTCGTTGAGACGTGGATTATTCGCCAGCAGCAGTTCGGGATAATACGCCACCACCGGACAATTAAAGTGATTGTCGCTTTCGCTCTCGTCAAGATTATAGCTCATGCAGGGATAGAAAATGAAATCCACGCCCTTGTCAAGAAGATTTTCAATATGACCATGAGCAAGCTTTGCCGGATAGCAGACCGTATCTGAAGGGATAGTATGCTGTCCGAGATAATACATAGCACGTGAACTTTCATCTGAGATAACCGTCCGGAAGCCCAGGGTGGTGAACAGCATATGCCAGAACGGAAGCTGCTCATAGAATCCAAGAGCAAGAGGGAGTCCGACTGTTCCACGGTACTTTCTGGGCTGATGTGTTTTTATCGTGTTCACGATACTGTCATACTTATACTCGTACAGATTTGGAACTTTATTCTTCTGAGCCATGCCGCCGCCTTTTTCGCAGCGGTTGCCGGATATAAAACGTCTGCCCTTGCCGAAGCTGATTATGTTAAGCTGACAATGAGCCGTACAGCCTCCGCAGTTGGCGGAACGTGAAGTATAGTCAAAGCCTGCAAGGTCGTCGGCTGAAATAAGCGACGAATGTTCGCCGCCGGAATTCTCCATGGCATACAGGGCGCAGCCGAAAGCTCCCATAAGACCGGATATTGCCGGGCGTATAACATTTCTGCCAAGTTCTTTCTCAAAGGAGCGGAGAACGGCGTCGTTGAGAAAAGTTCCGCCCTGGACAACGATATTCTTTCCGAGTTCGTCAGTTGACCTGGCACGTATTACCTTATAGACTGCGTTTTTGATGATAGACGAGGACAATCCTGCGGAAATATCCTCAACGGTTGCTCCGTCCTTCTGCGCCTGTTTTACGGAGCTGTTCATGAATACGGTGCAGCGTGAACCGAGATCAACGGGATGCTCTGCGAAAAGTCCCAACTGTGAAAATTCTGCTATATCATATCCCATAGCCATTGCAAACGTCTGAATAAACGAACCGCAGCCCGATGAGCACGCCTCGTTCAACATTATGCTGTCAATGCTTTTGTTTTTGATCTTGAAGCATTTGATATCCTGACCGCCTATGTCGATGATAAAATCAACGTCCGGGCAAAAATATGCCGCTGCTTTAAAATGTGCGACTGTCTCCACAATACCGTGATCTACAGAAAGTCCCGTTCTGATAAGATCTTCGCCGTAGCCTGTGACGGCAGAGCCCTTTATCACGATTCCGGGGTTCATTTCGCTGTATATGATCTTTATCTGTGCAGCGATCTTGTCAAGAGGCTGTCCCTGATTTGAAGAATAATGGTGATAGAGTATCCTGCCGTCACCGGTAATAAGCACCAGTTTTGTCGTTGTAGATCCGGCGTCAATGCCGAGATATGCGTCGCCTTCATATGTATGAATATCAGCATAGCCCAGATCAAACTTCCTGTGGCGGTCTATGAATTCGTCATACTCTGCCTGAGATCTGAAAAGCGGTTCTCCCGTTACTATATCGTCAGAAGCTTTTGCTTCCGTGATCTTTCTTATCATTTCATCTATGCTATAGGAATCCTCTGCCTCTGCCGCATAAACGGAACATCCGTAAGCAACAAAAACAGGCGCTTCGTCAGGGAATACCGCATGATCGCTGTCAAGACCAAGAGTTTTTACAAAGGCTCTGCGAAGTCCTTTAAGAAAGAAGAGCGGACCGCCCAGAAACAGTATTTTTCCCTCGATGGAACGTCCCTGCGCAAGACCGGAAACAGTCTGATCGACCACTGCCTGAAAAATACTTGCCGCAATATCCTCCCGGCGTGCGCCCTGATTGAGAAGAGGCTGTATATCGGACTTTGCAAAAACGCCGCAGCGTGAAGCGATAGGATAGACCTTCCGGGCATTAAGCGAAAGGCTGTCAAGTTCGTCGGCTGTTATACCGAGGAGCGTAGACATCTGGTCAATAAAAGCTCCCGTACCTCCGGCGCATGAACCGTTCATACGCTGTTCCACACCGCCGGTCAGGAATATTATCTTTGCATCCTCGCCTCCAAGTTCGATAACGGCATCAGCGTCCGGCTGCTTTTTCTTTACTGCAAGAAAAGCGGCGTGAACCTCCTGAACAAAAGGAATACCTGCCGAATCGGCAAGACCAAGACCTGCCGAACCTGTAATGCATACCGTAAAGCTCTCTTCGGGATAGTCCGCCCGGATAAGCCTGAGCTGGTCAATCACAGTCTCCTTGACCTTTGAAAAATGACGCTGATATTTTGAATATACAATATTACCCTCGCTGTCAGTTATAACTGTCTTTACGGTCGTTGAACCTACATCTATTCCGAGAGAGAATTTTTCCATTGCTCACACCTCATTAAAAACCATACTGTTGATTATATAGCTTGATACACTATTATTATACATCATTTTTTTTAAAAAATAAAGCGGTAAATGGTGGTTTTTGGGCTAATCTGTAGAAAATCATAAAAAACAGCCTTTTTCAAGGCTGTTTTTTTACTATTTATACTATAGCAGTATTATTCTACTGTTACGCTTCCGCCCTTCCAGTGAGTAAAGGCATATTTTTCCATTTCCTTATCGCCTTTAATATTGGTGAACTGATCTGTATTATAATAATAAAAATCAATAGGATATACCGTTCCCGGCTCTGCATCCTCCGGAACGTCAAGATAGAAAGTCACAATATCTCCGCTGACGCCCGGATTTCCAGATGACACGGCGGCAAAGAACACCATAGACTTTCCCTGACCTGCAAGATCTTCCGGCATATCGCCGAACCACTCCATTGAAGATGTAAGAAATCCGTCGCAGGCGTCTCCTGCCATGTATTTCGTCATGTGAGCCTCAGCCGAACCGTTCAGCTGACATTTCAGTTCCTCAGGATATTCAATATGCAGTCCGCACATATTCCACATTTCATCGGCGTTATCTACAGAAATGGTAACTTCCGCCACTCCCCCTGCCGGAGCAGACGTACGGCTCACGGAAAGTTCCGGCCCTGATTCAATATCTTCCACGTCCTTATACGCTTCCGCTATCCTGTCATCGTAATTCATGACGGCAGACTTTTTCTCGGAACTGTCATTATCGGACGATCCGCCGTCTTTTTTGCATCCCGTCACCGACAATGCCGACATAAGGAGTGCAGCCCCCAGTGCGGCAAATCTGCGTTTCGTCATTTTTCACTCTCCTTTGCAGTGTAAACCAGAAGTTCTCCGTCTTTGGCGTCTATTTTTATGCAGTCTGTTTCAGAAGCGTTCTCAATAATGATCTCTGCGATCTTATCCTCTGCATCCTGCCTCAGAACACGGCGTATATCCCTTGCACCGTAAGGCTTTCCGAATGATTTTTCGGCAATAAGTTCCAGAGCGGCGTCGGTGTATTCAAGATCAATATTCTTTTCGGAAAGCGGTTCTTTCATCTCGTCCAGCATCAGGGCGGCAATACGTGCAAAGTCGGATTTTTCAAGCTGTCTGAACACAACTACCTCGTCAATACGGCTGATAAACTCAGGACGGAGAAATTCTCTCAGCCCCTTTATAGCCTTTTCCCTGGAAATCTCGTCTGCCGTTCTGTTGAATCCTACGCCCAGCGTTTTATCAGTCGAACCGGCGTTGGAGGTCATGCAGATAATAGTATTCTCAAAATTAACCGTTCTGCCGTGAGCGTCGTCAACCTTTCCCTCGTCCAGGATCTGCATAAGGATATTCATAACGTCAGGATGCGCCTTTTCAATCTCGTCAAAGAGAATTACCGAATAGGGACGGCGGCGTACTTTTTCGGTAAGCTGTCCTGCTTCGTCGTATCCGACATATCCGGGAGGCGAACCGATCATTCTCGCAACGGAGTGCTTCTCCATATATTCCGTCATATCAAGACGGATAAGCGGTTCAGGCGAATCGAACATTTCTTCTGCCAGAGCTTTTACCAGCTCTGTCTTTCCCACGCCTGTAGGTCCTACGAAAATAAACGAAGCGGGTCTGCGGCGTTTGCTGAGATGTACCCTTGTGCGCTTTATTGCCTTTGACAGCAGTTCTACAGCTTCGTCCTGACCCAGAACTCTCTTTTTCAGCGCATCTTCAAGCCGTGCGATCTTCAGAAATTCCGTCTCGGCGATCTTGCTGGCAGGTATTCCGGTCCACAATTCGACGACCTTGGTGATATCCTCTTCCGTCACCTGAATATTTTCAGCCTTTTCCCGGATGGGTTCCGCCGCCTCACGTGCATGGATAAGCTTGCCCTTTACTTCTGCAAGAGCCTGATAATCTATCTCGTTCTGCTCTGAAATAGTTTTTTCCATTCCCTCAAGAACCTCTATTTCTTTGCGTAGCTTTGCATATTCTGCAATTTCAGGAGAACGTATACAAGCCCTTGCGCATCCCTCGTCCATAAGGTCGATAGCCTTGTCAGGCAGAAAACGGTCGGTGATATATCTCTCGGAAAGAACCGCACATACCCTGATAAGATAATCGGATATATGAACCCTGTGGTATTCCTCGTAATGCTTCTTTATGCCCAGAAGAACGTCAACGGTATCCTCGATAGTCGGTTCGCTGACGGTAACCGGCTGAAAACGTCTTTCCAGAGCGGAATCCTTTTCGATGTACTTTCTGTATTCCCCGAAGGTCGTAGCTCCGATGACCTGCACCTCGCCTCTTGACAGAGCGGGTTTAAGGATATTTGCGGCATTCATAGATCCCTCGGAATCTCCTGCGCCTACAAGATTGTGTACTTCGTCAATAAAAAGGATTATATTCCCTTCACGCTTCACCTCGTCCACAAGTCCCTTTACACGGCTTTCAAACTGTCCACGGAACTGAGTGCCGGCAACAAGCGCCGTCAGGTCAAGAAGATATACTTTTTTATCCTCTAAGTTGAACGGCACATTTCCCTCGTTGATGCGCTGAGCGATACCCTCGGCAATAGCCGTCTTTCCAACGCCGGGTTCGCCGATAAGGCACGGATTGTTCTTTGTTCTTCTGGAAAGAATCTGGATAACACGGGCGATTTCTTTGTCACGTCCGATTATTCTGTCAAGATCGCCGTCAGCCGCTTTCTGAGAAAGATTGGTGCAGTAGCTGCCCAGGAACTTAGGCTCTTTTTTCTTTTCCCTGCGTCCGAATATCCCTTTCTTTTCGCCTTTTTCCTTGCCGTTTTCCTTTGTTTCACGGATTTCACCGGGATTCTTCTCGCTCTTTGCGCCTGAAGCTTCTCCGCCGCCTATCCCGAACATATTTGAGATAAAATCAGGCATAAGACCAGAACCGCCCATTTCAAAACTGTCTCCGTCAAGCATATCCATCATCTGGTCGGAAAGCTGATCTATCTCCTCGTCGGTGATACCCATTTTATCCATATATTCCGCCACCTGCGGAATTTTCCTCTCCCTTGCACAGGTGAGGCAGAGTCCCTCGTTCTTCTTTTCGTTTCCCTGCACTGAGGTGATAAACACCACGGCAGGTCTTTTTTTGCAATTAGTACACATTGGTATCATAAAACCGATTCCTCCTGTCAATTATCAGAACCCATGAACACAAGTTCTTAGAAATTTGATGTTATAAAGCCGTATATATGCCTGAAAATATATGTTTTTTCGATAGCTTCATTATTAAAGAACAGCATTTTATCCTCGCCGCAGATAACATTGAGACGCACGCACGCCGCAATGAACACAACTATCACCACGCCCGGCAGAATACCAGCAAGGGCTCCGCCGATATGCGATCCGAGGCTTTGAAAACCTGCCGTTTTGAAAGTGGAATTTACCAGGAAAACCGTTACGGCGATAAGCAGCGCAAGTATCGCCAGGAAACTTATAAGACGGATTATTTTCCTGTACGGCGCCCCGGTGTAGCTGTCGGCTATGTATTCTGCCGCCGCCCGGCTGCCCTCCGGATCAAGAAGAAGAGGTATAAGCTCGTTCATTGTTTCGGGATGCCGGACTATCTCATCGGCTGCCGTCTCGCCGGCATACGCAACGAGATTCTCCGATATGATGCCGTTTATTATATCTCCGTAGCCCTTGTGAAGCTTACGGTAAAAAACGTTTTCATTGCCTATCTTGTCTGGATAGATAGCGGAAACATACCGGTATATCTGCTCGTCGCAGCTAAGCCCCAGAGTATTTTTCTCCGTATAGATCTTCTCCAGACGACCGTATTCTATCTCTCCAGAGAAATCGAATTCCTCCTCGATATAATCCGTAATTTCGGCGATAAAATCCACGGACGCTACGCTTTTCGTTATTTTTTTTACATTGCTGTTCCTTACGCTGCTCTTATAGAACCCCTTTGAAATAGATCCGCTTACGGAAAATGCTATCACGAAAGCCAGAAAATATCCGGATAACTGAAGCAGAGACTTGAAAATGCCCCTTCGTCCCGATAAAAACACCATAATCATTACTGCCGACGCTGCAAGAACGTCGTAAAACCACCAGAATTGTGAACCCATAACCATTGCCTGACATGGTTTGTCTCCACGCCATTCCTCCCTTCAGAATATCATGTTCCCGTATCGTAGTCGATACGGTCTATCTTGTCAAAGCCCTTTAGAAAAATATGATCGTCGCTTCTGACAAATCCGTAATACGAATCGTTGACCTTTGCCGTTGACCGGAGGTGTCCGCTGAAATCATACGCCTGCACCTCTTCCTGCGTCAGTATATATGCAAGCCCTCTGAATACGGATACTGCTACCGCCGGAGATTCCAGCTCAATAACCAGCGGCTTTTTGCCGTTTCCGGAAAAAAGCGCCGCCGTATATGTTCTTCTGTCGTCATTATTGACTACTACCGCCGATTTTCCGCTCATACTTGCGCCTGACACACACGTACCATCGTACTCGTAATATGAGCTTATCTGTCCGTCCGGATCAATATATCCGCAGGCGGTGTCGCCGTAGACGAAAGTGCCCTCAGACGAGCCGAATATTTCGTAAGCGCAGGCATTAAATCCGGGAGACGTCCATTTTTCTCCCTTGCTGTCAAAGCTTATCTCCCTTATCTTTGTGGTGAGCTGCCCGTTTTCCGCCGACAGAAAACCTAATACACATCCGCTGCTTTCATTGATAAAGCTGAGATCAACGAGCATATCCGTGCATTTTCTCTCATATATGAGCGTTCCTTTTTTATCGTAGACTTTAAGCTCGCAACTATAGTCTGCCGACTCTGTAACAACGGCGGTCACACCGTCGGAACTGAGCCTTGCAAAATATATGTTATTGTCGAAACGTCGGCTGTAGTACACCTCATCCTCGTCCTCCACGGAAAACTCGTTTCCTCCGCTCTCATACAAGAGAGCCCTGCCGTTCGCCACGCAGAGCTTCGGGTTGCTGTATGCGTGCTGTCTCTTTTTAAGCAGACTACCGTCAATATCATATATGTACAGACTCGTATCGTCCTGCACCATTATCCGCTTAACGGTATACCGCATCTGATAATCTTCGCCGCCGTTTACATTTATGGGGAAATTTCCGTCGGCAAGCTTGCCGGAATTGACAATGGTCTTATATCGGTTGCCCCAACCTTTCACTATAGGGAGCCACAATCCTCTCGTAGCGAACAGCGTTACCAGGAGCGCTGCGGCTGTCAGGAACACGAGCAGCTTTTTCATTCGCCGCTGCCGTATCTTTCTGTTTTTAAGATCAACTATGTCGTTTTTGTCATACATCTTCGGCAAAGGATCTCACACCCTTTCTATATTTCATCAATAAAACACACGGTTAAGATACAGTCCGTGAGCCATAGCCGTTCTGCCTGCCCTCAGCCTGTTCTTTGCCTCAAGTATTTCCGGAATATCGTCAGGGGATATCCGCTTTTCACTTATATCTAAAAGCGTCCCTACAATGATCCTAATCATATTATACAAAAAACCGTTGCCTTTTACAAGCATTGTCACCGAATCTCCACAATTTTCTATTTCAAATGAATAAATTGTGCGCACAGTTGTAGAAACATTTGTACAATCAGCACAGAATGATGCAAAATCATGCTCGCCCACCAAATATTCCGCAGCTCGCCTGGCAGATTCAATATCAAATTTTCTCCTGTAATGGAACATCAGATCGGGAGCAAATGGATTTTTCGACTCGCTGCAGTGCATCTTATATATATACTCCTTGCCTATACAGTCAAATCGTGCATGAAAATCAAGGGGCGCATCTTCGCAGCTTAGTATCGAGATATCATCCGGAAGTTCTCCGTTCACGCCCCTCTGAAATCCCAGACAGGAAATGCCGCTGTCTGTCTTTACGTTAAAACAGAAACTGTTGGCATGAACTCCCGTATCCGTCCTTGAGCATCCGATTATAGTCACGTTTTCGTTCAGCACCTTTGAGATATGCTTTTCAAGGGTTTCCTGAACCGTTACCGCATTGCTCTGCCGCTGAAAACCGTGATATTTAGTCCCACGGTAAGCCGTCATTACTTTCAGATTCCTCATTTTCCTCCTCCGGCAGATCGTAATTTCCGTCAATATCGTCAGAGACGCTTTCCGGAATTCTTCCTCTGCGCTTTTTCTTCTTTTTTCTGCGGTAATCAAACCAGATAACAATACCTGTAACGGCTGCTCCTGCTCCGGATATAACCAGTCCTTCTTTAAATCCCTCAGGGGAATATTTCAGCACAATATCGTGGCTGCCCTTCGTTACTCTTGCTCCCAGCATTGCATGGAGCACCTTGAAAGTATCTGCTTTCTTTCCGTCGATATAAACCGACCAGCCCTTTTCATAGGGAATCGACAGGTACATCACGCCGTCTTTTTCAGCGGTGATCGTTCCCTTTATCTCCGTATCCTTAAAGCTTGTTATTTCAAGCTGTTCGTCGGCAAGCTCGCTGTAAAATTTCTCAAACAGATCAAGCTCCATAGTATACGGCTTCAGCTGATAATTACCAGACGTTTTGCCGTCTCTCACAGTCATATGTACCTTTGACACAGTTCCCTCTCCGCTGTTTCCCAGAGGAACAACAATGGGATATGACTTTATAAGATCCTTATCGTCGTTTGGCATTACCCAGATATCGTCGCAGCTTATTTGGATATCCTTGACGCTGCTGCCGGACGATCCCATATATGCATAGAGAACCGCACCCTCACGTCCATCGTAACTGTATGTGACGCCCGGCTCGCTTCCGTCGTCGTTTTCGGTAGTGCGGAACGTATAATTTCCGAAGCCGTTTTTCGTTACATCCATTCCGCTGCGCTCCACAAGCTTCACTGCGTATGCATTGAAGATCGGTTTGTCGATCCCCGCCGCCAGCCTGACAATATCGTTCTGATACTCCAGAGGATTGATACCGGCGCTGTCTTTGAGGTCAAGTATCTCCTCGTTCATCATAAATCCCAGCGACAAGTGATATTTATTTCTGTAAAGATATGACGGCCCTGCCGAATCAATATATTCAAGAAATTTCTCCTCGGTATTCAGAGGCCCGTTGCAGCCGATGATATACCGCAGTCCGAGAAGGGAATTGACCACAGGCGTCGACGTTCTGTAGTAATATCTGTTCCCTGCCTCAGAGGCATAAAGTCCGAGACGTGAATAAAGAGTCGTCACCGACACATTCGCAGTGGATGAAAACTGCGAAACTCCGTTATAGCCATAGAGAGCGCTGTTGTTCAACGACCACGGAGCGGCTGTCTCCGTGCGGTAAAAGAGACTTTCTTCACTGTTTGAAGCCTTGTTCAGAAGCGACTGTACTTCTCTCCCGTTAGCGGGATAGCTGCCGTACGACGAAGGAGTCAGCGTGCCAAGACCTATTCCGGCATTGCTTATAAGTTCCGAAAACACTGCCGTTCCAACCGCAGCATTCATAAAGAAGTTCCTTGCGGCTTTCCTGCGGAACGGAAAAATCTTTACCGTCAGGAATATCATAAAGTACGCCGCCGTTATTATCATGGACTTCTTTACGGAAGCCGATATATCAAGGCTTTCTTTCCTATATTCATATTTGTAGATAAAAATTATAATGCACATCAAAGATACGGCAGCCGACGCTGTAAGAATAATATTTGAAACTCCGTTTCTTATCCTTTTCTTTTTAAGCGGTATGAGCCTTACGGCAACGCAAAGCGCCAGCAGTAAGACTGCGACAACGGCGGCATACTTTACGCCGTTATCAAATCCGACAGAACGAAAACGGAGATATTCCTTTTTGGAGTCGTTCTCATCTTTAACGTAGTAAAGCCGCTCGCACCAGAACACCAGCACCGGCCCCGCAAGCATCAGCAAAAGCTGATACGCCTTTATACCGTTCTTTAACAGAACATCGTAGGCTCTGTACGCCATGGCTATCAACACAAAACTGAATATAAAAGCGTATCGGTGCGGAATCTGGTTCGGAACGTGCAATCCGTGCCAGATGAGATCGAGCTTGTTGATATTGCAGCTTACCACAATAAGTCCGAGCATAAGCGAATATGCTCCCATTTCCCTTATCTTTACGCCGAAGGACAGCATAAATACTCCGAAAAGCATTACAGCCAGCATACCGCTGGAAAAATTGGGAAGTCCGTCAAGAGCCGTGGGATTCTTGTAGGATATCATATTGGCGAATATCTCGTTCCACTTATAGTTCTGTATAGTTTCTTCAGGAAAAGTATTGTTTGCGCTGTAGGTGAGCTTCAGACCGTAATACGACGGCAGCAGTATAAACGCCGCCAGCGCTATCGCCAAAACCGACGAACGTATCATTATGAATATCTTGCGGAGAAGATCTTTTATCCCTCTGAATTCAATTATCCCCGAAGCCGCAAACATGAATACGCAGAAAATACAGGTAAATAAACCTATATAGTAATTTGAAAAAAGAGACAGCGCAAGCGCAAAAGTAAAGACCTTCCACTTTCCCTCACGTGCTATAGCGACTATTCCCATCATCACAAGGGGGAACAGCGCAATGGTATCGAACCACATGACGTTCCAGTAATAGCCAAGCATATAGCTGCAAAGAGCGTACATCGACGAAAAAATACACAGGGAAAAATCACGCCGCTTATATGTATATCTCAGAAAACAACTGAAAAACGCTCCTGCAAATCCGATCTTTCCCACGAGTATAAAAGAGAGAGCTTCTCTTACGTGGTCTGCTCCAAAAAATACCGATATCCAGTTGATCGGACTTGCGGCATAGTAGGCGATAAGCGATAAAAAATCAGAGCCCAGCCCATTCTGCCATGAATAAAGGAAAGAACCGCCGGACAGCAGTTTTTCACGTTCTACACGGAAAAACGGATAATACTGATGCCAGAGGTCTATAACGAGCATCTGGCTGCTGCCGTCGCTGTCAAAGGGGCGTATGCCATTCTCGGCAAAGCCGTAAGCAAAGATAAAAGCCGGGATGAAAAAAGACAGCAGGAAAAAGAATACGCCCTTTCCGTACATTATGTCATAGAATCTGCTTTTACCAAAGCGCTTTCCGGCTGTGTACATTCTGCCGGATATTGCTTCTATTATATTATGAAATCTGCTTCTCCTGAACCTCTCCAGACGTTTTCTGTTTCTTTTTCTGCCGGGATCAGGATCTGAAAGCAGCATTTGTTCCATTTTGTTTCCGTTCTCCATTTTTTCCTCACATTCAGGACCATATTCTGCCGATGATTATTACTCCCGCTAAAAATGCAGCAGTCACAAAAAGTGCAGCGTAATCCCTGGGAGCTGATTTAAGCTGCCTCAGCCGGGTACGCCCTGCGCCGCCGTTATAGCAGCGGCATTCCATGGCGGTCGCCAGTTCGTCTGCTCTCCGGAACGAAGATATAAACAGCGGCACGAGTATTGACACCAGATTCCTTGCCCTGGTGATAAAACTTCCGGTATCTATCTCCGCTCCCCTTGCTTTCTGGGCAGACATTATCTTGTCTGTTTCCTCGATCAGCGTAGGGATAAAACGCAGGGCTATGGACATCATCATAGCAAGCTCATGTACCGGAAATTTCAGCTTTTTCAGCGGCGAAAGAAGTCTCTCTATAGCGTCGGTAAGAGTAATAGGCGACGTAGTGTAGGTCAGCAGCGAAGTTCCGGCGATGAGCAGAACGATCCTTATTATCATGAATACGCTTATATTGATTCCGGCATCGGTAATTTTCAGGAACTTCCACTGCCAGAGTATCTCGCCGGAGCTTACCAGCAGAAGATTTATCAGAGCCGTTATTAACAGAAACGGCATAATAGGCTTTATGCTTTTTACAAACATCTTCGGCTTTATTTTTGACAATGCAATGGCAATAAGAGCGTAAGCTGCTCCGATCGCCAGTCCGGTATATGTTCCCCCGGCAAAAAGCATGATGATGTAAAGCACGGTTATAACTATTTTAAACCTGGGATCAAGCCTGTGTATAAGGCTGTTTCCCGGGAAATACTGTCCTATTGTAATATCTCTCAGCAATTCAGGGGACCTCTCTTTCACTGAGCCTTTTCAGCAGCAGATTTTTTGCATATTCCACGGTGTAGACTTCTTTTCCGAAATCTGCTCCCCGCTTTTTCAGCTTGTCAAATACTCTGGTTATCTGAGGAACATCCAAACCGATAGCGGAGATCTCCTCCGACCGTGCAAAGACCTTTACCGTATCGTCAAAGCAGAAAAGCCTTGAATCGCTCATCACAAGTATCCTGTCTGCAAACGACGCTATATCTTCCATACTGTGGGAAACGATAAGCGTTGTGTTACCGGTTCTGCGATGATAAGCTTTTATATGACCCAGTATCTTGTCTCTGCCGGCAGGATCAAGACCGGCTGTAGGTTCGTCAAGGATAAGCACATCGGGCTCCATTGCCATTACTCCTGCAATTGCGACACGTCTTTTCTGACCTCCGGAAAGATCAAAAGGCGACCGTTCCATAAGTTCCTCCGGCAAACCTATATCATGAGCCGTTTCAAGAACACGACGCTTTATCTCCGCCTCTTCCAGTCCCATATTCCTGGGACCAAAGGCTATATCTTTAAAGACCGTTTCCTCAAAAAGCTGATATTCGGGATACTGAAAAACAAGCCCGACCCTGAAACGGACGTCACGTATCTTCGTTTTGTCCTCCCATATATCCTTTCCGTCAAGAAGAACTTTTCCGGAAGTTGGTCTGAGAAGTCCGTTGAAATGCTGGATCAGCGTGGATTTTCCCGAACCCGTATGACCCATTACGCCTATCATTTCGCCTTTTTCAATGGAAATGTTTACGTGATCCACAGCCGTTTTTTCAAACGGCGTTCCAGGACTGTAAACATAAGTCAGCTCCTGCGTTTCAAGTATTGGCAAACAAAAAACCTCCTTATCGGTATCAGGCTATACAATGCCGTCAGCTCATGTTATTCTGTTTCCTACGTCCATGTCAAAAAGAAATCTTCATCTATGAACACTCACTCTGATTATTTTCGTTGCCCCTTTACGGGGTAATGAAAATAATCAATATTGGGTTTCCAAAGGGGATGTACTCCTTACAGGAGCGATGCCCCTCTGTCGGCAAGCCGACATCTCCCCACACCGTGGGGAGTCCCCCCTTTGGCAGGGGTGTGGGGACAGCGTCCCCACGTAAGATGACGGTATTATCAGCCTATAAGCCTGAGAAGTGCATCCACGCACTGATCTTCGGTGATTATCTCCGGAGAAATATCATACCCGGCTTTATTCAGTTCCCATGCAAGCTCCGTCACCTGCGGCACGTCAAGACCGATCTCTTTCATTCGGTCAACCTGCGCAAAGACCTTTTCCGGCTTGCCGTCCATTATCAGCCTGCCCTTGTCGATAACGACCACACGGCCGCTCTGAGCCGCCTCATCCATATAATGGGTGATAAGCACCACAGTTATGCCCTGTTCACGATTCATACGCTTCACAGTCGCCATAACTTCCTTTCTGCCGCTGGGGTCAAGCATCGCCGTGGGCTCGTCCAGAATTATGCACTTCGGCTGCATAGCGATTATTCCGGCAATAGCGACTCGTTGCTTCTGACCGCCGGAAAGCTGCGCCGGAGAATGCAGACGGTATTCATACATATTAACGGATCTCAGCGCTTCGTCCACACGGCGGCGCATCTCCTCATAGGGAACGCCGAGATTCTCCAGGGCGAATGCAACATCCTCCTCCACTATCGAGGAAACTATCTGATTATCAGGATTCTGGAAAACCATACCTGCACGGCGGCGAAGATCGAAGAGTCTGCCTTCGTCTGCCGTATCGATACCGTCAACGGTAACCTTTCCTTTCGTAGGAAGTAAAATAGCGTTCAGATGCTTTGCCAGTGTAGACTTTCCCGAACCGTTATGACCCAGGACGGCTACAAATTCACCTTCCTCTATGGTGAGATCTATGCCTTTCAGCACTTCGTCATGAACTTCTTTCCCACCGTCGGAGTCATAACTGAAATGAAGATCCTCTATTTTAATGATACTGTTCATTTTCATTCTCCCATATCGCCGTCGAGCCGCACGGAAGCGTCATTCCGGTGGATTTTACCGGCAGACCTATCTCGTCAAAGGTCACGCTGCCGCCAAATTTTTCAGTGAGGACAGCGCCCAGAATATACCCCATCACGGACGGCGAAAGTCCGGCGGTATAGCTGTTTATCAGAAAGAAAAGCGGATTTTCAGAAAGAACTCCCGAACAGAGTTTTACAAGATCATAGACGCAGTTTTCAAGCTTCCAGACCTCTCCTCCGGGACCTCTGCCGTAACTGGGGGGATCCATTATTACAGCGTCGTATCGTCTGCCACGGCGTATTTCACGGGCAATGAACTTCTCGCAGTCGTCCACGATCCAGCGTACGGGTCTGTCGGATAGTCCGGAGGCTGCAGCATTGTCCCTTGCCCACTGCACCATGCCCTTCGAGGCGTCCACATGGCATACTTCTGCTCCTGCGGCAGCGCAGGCAAGGGTTGCTCCGCCAGTATAGGCAAAAAGATTCAGCACGCTTATCTTTCTGCCGGAATTTTTTATTTTTTCCGCCATGAAGTCCCAGTTTACAGCCTGTTCCGGGAAAAGTCCCGTATGCTTGAAACCGGTGGGACGAATATTGAATTTCAGTTCCCTGTAGGATATACACCAGGATTCCGGCAGCTTCCGGCGGAATTCCCATTTGCCGCCGCCCTGATTCGAGCGGAGATAGTGCCCGTCGGCGCTGTTCCAGAGGGGATCCGTTCTGTCGGTTTTCCAGATTATCTGAGGATCGGGCCGTACCAGGCTTATTCCTCCCCATGTCTCCAGCTTTTCTCCGTCGGATGTATCAAGTATTAAATAGTCTTTCCAGTTTTCTGCGGTTCTCAATATTCAACCCACCTAATTATAAAATCTGCATCTTTCCTTGATGCGCTGTGCAATATCCATAGCCATTTCGTTTATCCTGCTGAAATTGCCGCCCTCTGCCATAACACGGATAAAAGGAGCATTTCCGCTGCTTTCACGTACTATGATCCTGCCGCCGCTGCCGAGTTCTTCCTCATAATGCTCGATGAGCCCGGTTATCGCTTCGTCGTTTTTCCAGACTTCACGTCCGCTGTCGTTTATGCGCACGTTCAGGCATATCTGGGGGAGTTTTTTCATTTCTCCCGCAAGTTCGCTGAGTTTCTTTCCCGTCGTTTTAAGTACCTCTAAAATCTTTGCAGCGCACAGCAGACCGTCGTCGCACGGGGAATAATCTGTCAGAAAGATATGTCCGCTCTGACCGCCGCCCAGATTATATCCTCCCTCCAGCATACGCTCCAGAACGCTTCTGCCGCACGATCCTGAAGTGACGACCTTTATCCCGTTTTCCTCCGCAAAATTCATCAGACCGAGACTGCTCATGATATTCACCACTATCGCATTATCTTTAAGCTGACCTTTTTCACGACAGAATCCTGCGATTATAGCAAGAATAGTCTCGCCGTCAACAGGCATACCGTTTTCGTCCACTGCAAGACAACTGCTGCCGTCCCCCTCAATGGCAAGACCGCAGCTGAAATCCCCGTCCGCTACAAAGTCCATCAGCCGTTCAAGACCGGTAATGCCGGGAGTTATATCCGGTTCAGAAACGCTTTCCTGCTCCGGCACAACGGACACCTCTGCCCCCATAGCGGAGAACAGCTTTTCCACAGATCTTTTCAAAAAGCCGCTTCCGCATACTGCCGCTATCTTCATTCCCGTTGGATTTACTGCCGGCATAGCTTTTATATGGCTGATATACTCGTCGGCTGCCGTATCGCAGCTGAGCATCCTGCCGATATTCTCAAAACGCCGTCTCTCTCCGGACGTGGAATAAATATACTCCTCAACTTCAAGCTGCGCATCCTCGCTGAGACGCAGTCCCTCACGGTCAAATATGATTATTCCGCTTGCCCCCGGAATCCCTGAAGCCTCGCTTATCATTATTCCGGCGGCTGCCCCGTGCTCCCTGACGATGAACGAAGCTGCCGCTGCGGAAATTTCCCCCACGGTTTCAGCATCGACGCCGGAGGAGCATATTCCGGCGCAGACCGCCGCTTCAAGCACTGCTGAGGACAGCGCTCCGTCTTTGGCAACGATTATTTTTTCTCCCTGTTCTTTCGCAAAAAGCTCCGCAGCCGCTCTTCCTGCCTGCATAGCAAGCTCGCAGGAAAGCTCCGTCACGGTCAGACCTCTTGCGCTGTCTGTTCCGAACAGTCCTGACATTTTATTTATCTCCTTTGTTTCTCTTTGTTCTTTTTATTTGAGGCAACACCACACAAAGATTGTGCGGCAGATGTACTCTGCGAGCATAAACTCCGTCAGATTTTACGTCAGGTTGTACAGAAATTTCGCAGGCATCCTGCCGTATGTCAAGAAATTTATGTAAAAAATGACGAAAAATATTCAAACAGATTATATGCAGTCTTTATGCGGTGTTGCCTTAACAGAATATACGGCTATCGGCTTTCTTTTGCCGATATACTGCCTGATATCCTTATATATTTTCACCTCTGTGCATCCGTTGCTGCTGTTGTAGACCTCTGTTCCGCTGTCCGTCCTTACGCAAAAGACCGTATGGATCGACGACAGGAAAGGTTTTTTTGTCCAGAAAACAACTATATAGGCAGACTTCACCTCCGTCTCACGGCTTCTGACATTCTCCGCACCGAAATAAGAGAGAGCCTTTCCTATTTTACGGGGATCGCAGCCGAAAAGTCCCATAAAAGACCTGAAACGTTCCATGCAAAATGCGACGTTCGCAAGCTTCTGCGGTTTGCCGAGCCATACAAGAGCGTTGTGAACGGCAATGACCTCGCAGCCGTTGAAGCTCATGGGACATATGCCGTACCGGAATTTTGATACCGCACCGCACGCCTGACCATTTATCATCCTGCCGAATGCCGGTTCTTCGTTTTTGCCGGAATTATACTGAAAATTCCGTTTCGCTTTAAATCTCATTCCGATTTTTCCTTATCCGAAGCTAAGCTGCCCCCTGACACCGTCGTCAGGCCTTGTATAGCCGAGATGCTCATAAGCCAGCTTTGTCGCCACACGCCCTCTGGGAGTTCTGCCAAGGAATCCGAGCTGCATGAGAAACGGCTCGCATACATCCTCCAGAGTGACTGACTCCTCGTTTATTGCCGAAGCAAGAGTTTCCAGTCCCACCGGACCGCCTCCGTAACCTTTTATTATCATTTCAAGCATACGCCTGTCAAGACTGTCCAGTCCCAGTTCGTCAATATCGAGACGGCCAAGAGCTATTGAAACTATCTGCTGCGTTATCTGACCATTTCCCATTACGTCGGCGAAATCACGTACTCTTTTCAGAAGTCTGTTGGCAATTCTCGGCGTTCCCCGTGAACGTCCGGCAATTTCCGCAGCGCCGTCGGTCTCACAGGGGATGCCGAGTATCATGGCGCTTCTGCGGATGATATCAGTCAGCTGATCCTTTGTATACAGTTCCAGACGCTGGATAACGCCGAAACGATCACGGAGAGGAGCGGAAAGCTGACCCGCTCTTGTTGTCGCTCCTATAAGAGTAAACGGTTTCAGATCCATACGTATCGACCTGGCCGACGGACCTTTTCCGATAATGATATCTATCACCCTGTCCTCCATTGCAGGATAAAGTATTTCCTCAACGGCATGGGACAGCCTGTGTATCTCGTCAATGAAGAGCACGTCGTTGTCCGAAAGACTTGTAAGCAGCGACACCAGATCGCCCGGCTTTTCGATGGCAGGTCCCGTTGTCACACGGAGGTTTACCCCCAATTCGTGAGCTATAATAGCAGACAACGTCGTTTTTCCGAGACCCGGAGGTCCGTACAGCAGTACATGATCGAGAGGTTCTCCCCTGCGCTTTGCCGCTTCTATATATATTGCAAGGTTCTCCTTTACCTTGTCCTGTCCGATATACTCGTGAAGCGTCTGTGGTCTGAGATTTACTTCGATATCGCCGTCCTCATCGGTATTTTCAGGAGTGATTATCCTCGGAGCAAACTCCATATCCTCTGTCTGTATCATGATGTGACGATCACCGCCTTTCAATGCATATTAATGCCGCTTATTTCTCGAAATAACGCTTTTTGCGAACATAGAACGGTTCTACCGTTCCGGCGGCTTTTCTGCCCATATCCTGCTCGTAACTGATAAAGCAGAGATGTTCGTTGTTTTTTACGGTTCTTGAAAGGTACTTTGAAAGGGGCACGAAAAGCTTCCTCGTCGAACCCATCATATCGAGAACCATAAGTATCTGCGGCTTTTCGCAGCCCATTACCATTTCCATTATGAACGCACGGTCAACATTGGGCTGCTTTGAAAGAAACTTGCTTGCAGCTTTTGTTATATGGCTTACGGAATGCTCAACGGGACGGTATGAAATTATCTCCGCTTCGTTGTAGGAAATAGCCTTGATTTTAAGATTTCTTGCAACCATAAGTATGCTCTTTATTTCCTGAGAGGAAAATTCCTTGCCGTAGGAATTAGGATTAAGAACTGCCGACGCCGACTGAATAAGATCGAAAAGTCTCAGGCAGTTTATTTTGTAGCAGTCAACATAACGCTTGGCAAACTGCTGAAGAGCACGGTAGCTGGTGAAAAACGGAATAAAGATATCGCCGTCCGGGTTCTGTGTGGTAACAAGCTCCAGCTGGACTCCGCCTTCCTCTCTGCCCCTCTCATGCCGCACGGGATTCTTGCAGATAACATATACGTCGCTCTTGATAAGCGTCTGCAAAAACAGCGATCTCTTTGTAGGATCGGTAATTGCCGCTTTCAATAATTCGTCAAGATTCATAATTGGATTCTTCCCTTCCTGATAAAAATTTAAAACTTGTTTTTATTTTCCGGCTGTCATAAGCCGTAATGTTTCTTTTATAAGATCCTGTGTGCTGAGAGACGGATCAAGCTTTCCGAGAACCGCCATTGCCTCTCCCTGCGAATAGCCAAGCACCATGAGCGCTTCCAGCGCCTCCGATACTGAATCAGAACCTGAAACTCCCGTGGGAGCAGAGGGTGAAGAAACTCCTGTGAAAGCTCCGCTAAGCGATTCGGAAGATATCTTGTCTTTCAGTTCAAGCACTATCCTCTGGGCGGTTTTTGCTCCGATACCTTTCGTTCTGGTAAACGCCTTGCTGTCGCCTGAAGCAACAAGAAAAGCGAATCTTTCCGGAGTCACATCCGAAAGAACGGATATCGCCGCTTTCGGTCCGACGCCGGAAACAGAGACAAGCAGACGGAAACAGCTCAGTTCCTGCTGCGTCGCAAAGGCGAAGAGTTCCGCTGCGTCCTCTCTTATGTAGAGATGAGTATAAAGCATAACATCGCTGCCGATCTCCCCCAGCTGAGAGACCGTATTATATGAAGTCCTGCATCCATAGCCGACTCCGCCGCATTCAATAACGGCGAAATTAACCTCCTTGACTGCCAGACGTCCGTGTAAGCTGTAGATCATTTTTCATCGTTCCTTAATTAAATCTTGTGGTGTGCCCGTGGCATATAGCAATCGCAAGGGCGTCTGCTGCGTCGTCCGGACGTGGTATCTGCGCCAGTCCTAAGATCTGACGTGTCATTTCCATCACCTGATGCTTTTCAGCCTTTCCGTACCCGACCACCGACTGTTTTACCTGGAGAGGGGTATATTCCGATACCGGCACACCTCTCTTTGCCGCCGATAGCACCGTCACGCCCCTTGCCTGGGCAACATCAATGGCCGTTTTCTGGTTCGTGGTAAAATACAGCCGTTCTATCGCCATGCATTCCGGGCGAAATTTATCAAATATATATTCAATATCCTCGTGAATAGCCCTGAGACGCTCCGGAAACGGCGTGTTCGCCTCGGTCAGCACTGCGCCGTACTCTACGGGAACAAACCGTACTCCGTCGTAATCCAGCACGCCGAAGCCTACTATGGCATAACCCGGATCTATTCCTAAAATTCTGATCGTTTTTGCCATATGGCTCTCCTTTCACGTGCTGCCGGAGCATCCGGAATACTTCATTGCAGCATTCTTTATCATTATAACACATAAGAGGTGACTTTTGCAATATATTTATTCCAAAAATTTATTGATTTTTACAAAAAAATCTGCTATACTTATTTTGAGTTATTTTTCAGGAGGATTTGTTAAATGGATTTACAGCAATTACGTGATAAAATTGACGATACAGACCGTGAGATTCTTTCACTTTTCATGAAGCGCATGGAACTGTGCAAAGGCGTTGCAGATTACAAAAAGCTGCACAATATGCCCGTATTCCAGGAAGGAAGAGAACAACAGGTCATCGACCGCATAAAAGCTCTTACCGGCGACCCGGAGCTTGAAAACGGAACTGCGGCTCTTTTTACAACTATCATGGATATAAGCAAAATACTCCAGAACCGTACTATCCTTGAAGGAACGCCAGATTACCTCTGTCCGCCTGCCGGACTGGATAATGCCGTAAAGATCGGATGTCAGGGTACTTTCGGAGCAAATTCGGAAACCGCTGCAAGAATGATCTTCGGAGAACGTGACATAACGTTCTTCCATACTTTCGAGGACGTTTTCAAAGCCGTTCAGTCAGGCGAACTCGACTACGGCGTACTGCCCGTTCATAATTCTACAGCCGGATCTATAGACAGCACTTACGATCTTATGGCAAAATATTACGTCTACATAGTGCGTGAAGTCACTGTGGAGATAAACCACTGTCTGGCGGCAAAAACTGATATTCCGCTGGCGGAGATAAGCCGTGTTTATTCTCACCCGCAGGCTCTTGCCCAGTGCAGCGAATTTTTATCCGCCCATCGTCTCAAAAAAGAAGAATACGGCAATACGGCAACGGCTGCGGAAAAAATAGCCGCCGGTGCTCCCTCCGAAAAGGCGGCCGCTATCTGCTCGGTGGAATGCGCAGAACACCTCGGACTGGAGATAATCGCCCGGAACATTGCCGACGTTTCGGTAAACCGCACGAAATTTGTCTGCATTTCCAGAAATATGCAGGCTGAATCTGAAGCCGATACAATCTCGGTGATGCTAAAGATACCTCACACCCAGGGAAGTCTTTACCGGCTGCTGACAAAATTCTATGTCAACGGCATGAATCTGCTCAGGATAGAAAGCCGGCCGGTAAAGGACGGCAGTCTTGAAACAGTGCTGTTCTACCTCGATTTCAGCGGAAAGATCACCGACCCGAAAGTAAAAGCCACGCTCAGGGATCTGGAAGAAAATCTGGAATACTTCCGTATTCTCGGCGCTTTCAAAAATTAAACCGGAGATAATGCTATGAATAAATTAACCGAACTCCTTGACCGGAAAGATTTCGTATTCCTTGACGGAGGCATGGGAACAATGCTTCAGGCTCTCGGAATTGAAACCGAACACGTGCCGGAAATGCTGAATCTTACCGATCCGGAATCTATAATGAAAATACACCGTATGTACGCAGAAAGCGGATCGGATATCGTCTACGCCAACACTTTCGGAGCAAATCGCTTCAAGCTGTGCCGCTGCGGTCATTCCGTTGAGGAAATCGTATCCGCCGGAGTAAAAAACGCCCGTGAAGCAGTCGGCGGAAAGGCGCTCATCGCTCTTGACATAGGTCCTCTGGGACAACTGCTTGAACCGTCCGGCTCTCTGTCGCTTGAAGAAGCTTACGACTGCTTCCGGGAGATCGTCCTTGCCGGCAGAGACGCAGACGTTATCGTTATCGAGACCATGACCGATCTATGCGAGACAAAAGCTGCGCTCCTTGCAGCAAAAGAAAACTCTGACAAGCCCGTTCTCGTCACCATGACTTTCGAGGAAAATATGCGCACGTTTACCGGCGTTTCACCGGACGCCATGTCCGCTGTGCTCACCGGTCTCGGAGCAGATGCGATCGGCGTAAACTGCTCCCTCGGTCCTGCGGAACTTCTTCCCGTACTGGAAAAGATCTGTGCGGACACGCCGCTTCCGGTCATCGCCAAGCCTAACGCCGGACTCCCGGATCCTTCAACCGGACTTTTCAACGTCTCTCCGGAGGACTTTGCGTCCAGCGCTCTCAGTCTTGCAGAAGCCGGCGTTTCCATTCTCGGCGGATGCTGCGGAACTACGCCGGAGCATATTAAAGCTCTTGTTCAGGCTCTTTCCGGAATGAAAAGAAAAAAACGTGAGGTAAGAAGAAAAAGCGTCGTTTGCTCGGCGGTGAGCTGCGTAGAGATCGACCAGCCACGCATCATCGGCGAAAGAATAAATCCTACCGGAAAAAAACGGTTCAAGGAAGCTCTCGTCAACGGAGATATAGACTATATCCTCGGTCAGGCAGTAGAACAGATCCACGCCGGAGCGGAAATCCTCGACGTAAATGTGGGACATCCGGAGATCGACGAAAAAGCTATGATGATAAGAGCCGTCAAGGCGATACAAAGCGTCTGCGATACGCCGCTACAGCTCGATTCAACCATTCCGGAAGTCCTGGAAGCCGGTCTGCGTGTATACAACGGCAAACCGATAGTAAACTCCGTCAACGGCGAGGACGAATCTCTCGAAGCTATTCTTCCGCTGGTAAAAAAGTACGGCGCAGCGGTGGTAGGTCTGACGCTGGACAAGGGCGGAATCCCAAAAACTGCGGAAGGACGTTTCGCCATTGCAGAAAAAATACTCAATCGTGCGCTTAAATACGGCATTCCACGTGAGGATGTGTTTATCGACTGTCTGACTCTTACCGCTTCAGCCGAACAGGACGGCGTTATGGAAACCCTCGGCGCCCTTAAACGTGTCAAGACCGAGCTTGGACTGAAAACTGTTCTGGGCGTTTCAAATATTTCTTTCGGGCTCCCAAACCGTGAGCTTATCACAAGAACGTTCCTGACAATGGCTTTGCAGAACGGGCTTGATCTGCCGATCATCAATCCTAATGTCGATTCGATAACGGGAGCGGTGCGTGCTTATCGTCTCCTGGCAGGGATAGACCGCAACTCAGTAGAATTTATAAAAATATACTCGCAGGATAATTCAGCTGCTATACCACAGACCACCGCTGTTTCATCCGAAACGCCGGATATTTCATACGCCGTAGAAAACGGACTTAAAAACGACGCTGTCAAGGCGGCACAGGAGCTTCTGCGGGAGCATGACCCCATGGAGATAATCAACGAATATCTTATCCCGGCTCTGGATGCCGCAGGTGATAAATTTGAAAAAGGAACGATATTCCTGCCCCAGCTTATCCTTACCGCCGGGGCTGCACAGGCTTGTTTCGAGACGGTCAAAGAAAGTCTGCCGCCCGGCTCAGGCGGCGTATCAAAGGGAAAAATCGTTCTTGCCACAGTCAAAGGCGATATCCACGACATAGGCAAGAATATCGTCAAGGTTCTGCTTGAAAGCTACGGCTTCACAGTTATCGACCTGGGTAAGGACGTTCCGCCTGAAACCGTTGTGGAAGCTGCAATAAAGCATCAGGTAAAGCTTGTTGGACTTTCCGCCCTTATGACCACCACCCTTAAATCAATGGCGGATACCGTCGCTCTGTTAAACGAGAAATATACGGAATGTAAAACCGTAGTAGGCGGAGCTGTTCTCACAGCTTCTTATGCCAAACAGATTCATGCCGATTTCTACGCCAAAGATGCAAAACAGACTGTAGACATTGCGGCGGATATATATTCGGAATAATCAGACGTACAAAAAACGCCGGACTTTAAATAGTCCGGCAATTTTCATTTTTTAATAAGCTTTGAAAATTCGAGAGCCTTGCCAATATCCCCGTCAACCTTGAGCTTGCCAAGGGTATATGCCGCAACAGCGTCAAGCTTTCCATTGATAAGCTTAACAAAGTTATCCATTTTCATGGTGATAGCACACTGTCTGTCATTGTATTCATACGGCTCTATACTGATGCGGTGATCCTTGATCTCAATGTAAAACACACCCGGATCTCTGTCCTTGATGTTGAATTGAATAGCCATGAAATCAGCTTGTGATACGTCGATATCCGCTGCCTTTTCTCTGAGCATTGTCATAAACGATTTCCTCATTTCCGTTATTTTATTGAATCCATTTTGGATCAAGTCTATTATACAACGCTTTTCATGAAATGTCAAGAAAGAATATTGTCGAAATCAGGGCGACATCATTTACTTTTTATTATGTGTATTAAGAAGCGTTTGTCTCCCTGACATCTTGTTAAAGAGAATATTTTCCTGTTTAGAATTAATAATGGGTTTCCAAAGGGACGATGTCCCTTTGGCGGAGTCCAGAGGCAGCGCCTCTGGTGGGGTGTGGGGCAAGGCCCTGCATATAGCCGTCAGGCGCTCTGCAAAGGGTGAATTTCAAAACAGTCCGGCGGACTGTTTTGAAAGAGGGAACGCTCTGCAAGAGAGAGCGTTCCCTTATTTTATCAGAATGCAATTTTTTCCTCGATATAAGCCACAAGGTCATCAATAGCGACACGTTCCTGCTGCATTGTATCACGGTCACGAACGGTTACGCAGTTATCCTTTTCAAGGGTATCAAAATCGTAAGTAATGCAGAAAGGAGTACCGATCTCATCCTGACGGCGGTATCTCTTTCCGATAGTTCCTGTTTCGTCAAAATCGACCATGAACTTTTTTGAAAGCATTTCGTATACTTCCTCTGCCTTGGGCGTAAGCTTTTTAACAAGAGGGAGCACTGCGCACTTAAAAGGAGCAAGAGCCGGGTGGAAACGCATAACAGTTCTTGTTTCTTTCTTTTCGTTGCCGTTTTTGTCGGTTGAAACAAGTTCCTCCTCATCATATGCTTCTGTCACGATAGAGAGGAACAATCTCTCAACGCCGAGAGACGGCTCGATAACATACGGGATATACTTCTCGTTGGTCTCAGGATCGAAATATTCCAGGGATTTTCCGCTTGTCTTGATGTGCTGCGTCAGATCGTAATCTGTACGATCGGCAACGCCCCAAAGCTCGCCCCAGCCGAACGGGAAGAGATATTCAAAGTCGGTGGTTGCCTTGGAGTAGAAGCAGAGTTCCTCCGGATCATGGTCACGGAGACGGATATTTTCTTCTTTAAGACCGAGACTCAGCAGGAAGTTCTTGCAGAAGCTTCTCCAGTAGCCGAACCATTCCAGATCAGTGCCGGGCTTGCAGAAAAATTCAAGCTCCATCTGCTCGAACTCACGCACACGGAAAATAAAGTTTCCGGGAGTGATCTCGTTTCTGAACGATTTTCCCACCTGCGCAACGCCGAAAGGAACCTTTTTACGGGTAGTTCTCTGGATATTCGCAAAATTAACAAAAATACCCTGAGCAGTTTCGGGACGGAGATACAATTCCGACTTGCTGTCCTCGGTAACTCCCTGGAATGTCTTGAACATAAGGTTGAACTGACGGATGTCCGTAAAATTATGCTTTCCGCAGTTCGGGCAGACTATTCCCTTTTCGTTGATATAGTCCGTCATCTGCTGATTCGTCCAGCCTGCAACGTTCGTTCCGTCAAAATCCTCGATAAGATTGTCGGCACGGTGACGTGTCTTGCACTCCTTGCAGTCCATGAGCGGGTCGGAGAATCCACCGATGTGACCGGACGCAACCCATGTCTGCGGATTCATCAGGATAGCGCTGTCAAGGCCTACGTTGTATTTGTTTTCCTGAACGAATTTCTTCATCCAAGCTCTCTTGATATTATTTTTAAGTTCAACGCCTAGAGGACCGTAATCCCATGTATTTGCAAGGCCGCCGTAAATCTCAGAACCGGGATATACAAATCCCTTTGATTTGCACAGCTCTACGATTCTATCCATTATTTTTTCGTTATTCTTCATTTTTATGACCTCGTTTCGTGATGATTAGACCTCCTCGGAAACTAAGTACCGCCGTATGTCTGAAAATTTTGTCATACGGCAAGGCAGACGACGAAAGAGGGCTGACGCCCTATGAGGAGGATAACGCCGCCATATGGCAAAAGATTTGACAGACGGTGTGCGTTGGTTTCCGAGGAGGTCTATTATGTATCTATTATATTTTAAGCCATATTTGCAGAAATGTCAAGTGTTTTTTGAATGTATACACGCATATGAATTTTAAAATTATGTTTAAGATATATTTTACATATGTAGGGACACGGTGTGCCGTGTCTGTGTGAAAACTCTCGGTAACATTATAGGACACGGCACGCCGTGTCCCTACAAATTAAGGTTAATACGTTGATTTTTTGAAAATTAATTTGCATTGCTGCTGTCACAGCAGCCTTGACAATCATTTGGCGCCATGATATAATAATATTTATCTATATTACGGCAATCCGGAAAGAAAGGTACTGAGAATGCTTAAACCTCTTAAAAACATGAAGCTGACAAGAATACTTATGCTCGGCTATTTTACGGTAATACTCATCGGAACGATTCTGCTGACTCTCCCTGTTTCCAGCCGGAACGGCTGTACAACACCAGTTAACGAATCACTGTTCACCGCAACGTCGGCAACCTGCGTCACGGGTCTTGTGCTGTCGGACGTCTATACGCACTGGTCTCTTTTCGGACAGCTCGTAATACTCTTAATGATACAGATCGGCGGCGTGGGGTTCATGACCATTGCAATTTTTGCACTTTCCTATACAAAGCAGAAAATCGGTCTCCGGCAGCGTTTTACCATGCAGGAATCCGTCGGAGCTCACCAGGTCGGCGGAATAGTCCGCATGACAAGATTCATCCTGACCGGTTCACTTATCGTGGAACTCTCCGGCGCAGCGCTGCTTGCGATACGGTTCTGTCCGGAATTCGGAGCTGCCAGAGGTCTGTATTATTCGGTATTCCACTCCGTTTCCGCTTTCTGCAATGCCGGCATAGACCTTATGGGAAGATCCTCCCCAGGCTCGTCAATGATAACCGTTCACTGCGATATAATGGTAAATATCGTACTTATGGCTCTTATAATCCTGGGCGGTCTCGGTTTTCTGGTGTGGGACGATATCTTACATAACAAATGGCATTTCAAACGCTACAAACTCCAGACTAAAGTGGTAATAACCGTTTCTGGAATACTTCTTTTTCTGGGAGCAGCCGGATTTATGATACTGGAATACAGTTCCCCGGCGTATGAAAACCTCAGCTTCGGAGAAAAAATTCTTGCCTCCTGTTTTCAGTCCGCTTCTGCAAGAACTGCCGGATTTTCTTCCGTTGATCTGTCGCAGATGAACGAAGCGGGTCAGATGCTAATGACGATACTGATGTTCATAGGTGGCGCTTCAGGTTCTACTGCCGGCGGTATAAAGGTAACTACGTTTTCCGTGCTTTATATCAGCATTTTTTCGGCATTCCGGCAAAGAAAATCTCTCGAATGCTTCAGAAGAAGGATCGACGACAGCATACTCCACAACGCCTGCTGCGTAATGATGCTTTATCTCACCGTCTCCGGAATAAGCGCCATTGCCATAAGCTTCATCGAAAATATCGGAATCATGCCCGCTCTCTTTGAAAGCGTATCCGCAGCAGCGACCGTAGGTCTATCCCTGGGAATCACTCCGTCGCTGAGCATTCCCTCGCAGATCATACTTATACTTCTCATGTTTATGGGACGAACAGGCGGACTTACTATTCTGGAATCATTCGCCAACAAACAATCAAATATAAACTCACAGTATCCCTCGGAAAAGATCTCGGTGGGTTAATATCATAGGAGGTAATATAAATGAACTCATTTTTAGTGCTGGGTCTCGGACGTTTTGGCAGACATATATCCAAAAAACTTATAGAACAGGATAACGAGGTGCTCGCCGTTGACATAAAGGAAGAACGTGTGAACGCTTGCATGAGGTTTGTCACCGACGCCCAGATAGGCGACTGCACCGACCCTGACTTCATTGATTCTCTGGGTGTAGGCAATTTCGATATGGTCATTGTGGCAATAGGCGATAATTTCCAGTCCTCCCTTGAAACGACTGCCCTTGTAAAAGAAAGGGGAGCAAAACACGTCTTCGCCCGTGCGAACAGAGATATACACAAGAAATTCCTGCTGCGCAACGGCGCTGATTCCGTTATTTATCCCGAAAGAGAAACCGCCGAACGCCTTGCGGTGAAGTTCGGCTCAAACCACATTCTCGACTACTTCCGGATCGATGACGACTACTCGATCTACGAAATAACCGTTCCGAAATCGTGGGAGGGAAAAACGATCCTTGAAAAAAACGTACGTCAGAAGTACAATATTTCAATTATCGCTATAAAGACCGGAGATCATTTCATGCCGGTATTCAGTCCGGATCACGTATTTGAACGCAATCAGACGCTGCTTGTCATGGGCAACGAAGAAAGCATAATGAAGGTCACGAAATGATCAGGAGAAAATGAGGGATCTCAAAAGAGATCCCTCATTTTCTTTATTCCCGGAAATTAACTATCGTAAGCTGTTTCTTTTTGGCAAGCCGAACCGTCTGCCCTGTGCCGCTGCTGAATGCGCCGGGATCCCAATAACAAAAGCAGCCTATGTCGGCGTGTTCAACAAGGCGGATATTCCTTTCTTTCATACATCCGTTATAGTAGCGGTCAGAAATATACTCCACCGAATCGGCAAGTCCGAGAATGCGGTAGAATTCCCTCCGCTGAGACTCCGACCACCTGGCAGTCTGTTCCTCATTGGAACACGGCAGCACAAGGTGAAGTTTTATCTCCGGGTATTTTTTACGCAGCCTGATAACGGCGTTGGCTGCCAACGTATCCCACCCGACAGCTCCGCCGGCGTAAAAGTCGGTGATTCCACGGGTGCGTATCCATTTTTCAAGAACTATACAAAGCCGTCCGCCGATCTCCGCCGTTCCGGGAATAACTCTGTGTCCTGTAAAGCAAACTGAATTCATAGGTCTGTCCTCTCTTTCATTCGATAATACTATTTTATCATGCCGCAGGTCTGTTGTCAATGAAAAATCAAACATTGTTTCGATTTTTGCTAATTACCAAACAAATATTTCTCCACATTTTTGTCATATATGCACATTGACAAAATATGGAAAATATAGTATAATGTATAATATAAAATTATCATACTTTCCATTATTTGTATTTGCACAAGAACCAAATTTATCTACTTTAAGGAGCGATTTTTTAGTGAAAAACAAAAGGAAAAGATTCCCTGCTTTACTGGTGGCTGCGGGTGTTTTAACGGCTTCAGCTACTTCTATGACAAGTTCGGCAGGCACAGCAGTCCGTGACGCAAGCGGAGATGGTCAAATCTATCTTAATGACGCAATCACCACCAACTTTTATCTTGCAGGTATGTATAATCCGTCAAGTGTAAAATCTTTCGATTTTGACGGTAACGGCATTATCAGCGCTATGGACAGTATGAAGATACAGCATTATTTAGTAGGGAATATTGATGAAAGCAAACTCCCTGCACCCGTAGGAAAAGATTCCAATCCTACTGCAACAACAAGAACATATATGAGGCATGACTGCAGCAGTGATCCGGCATCATACAGTGAATATTCATTGACTGTTGATCCATATGATAATACAGTTTCTAATACAGGTATAAGCACTTACAATTATCCAGGGATAATGGGCGACAACGATATGGTAAAAGACGATGATACAGCTGTTGTTTTGATGTCTGCATATAATGATGGAGAAATAATGGGAGAGGGATCTGCTTTTATAGTTAACGACCATATTATTGCTACCGCTGCTCACTGCATTTATGATTATGAAAATGACACATTTTATAAAAGTTATTACGTTGAATTGAAGGACAGTAATAATATAACTAAACGTGTTAAAGCCAAATATGTAGATATCTGCAAGGATTTCAGCACTTGCGGTAATAAATATAATAATAATCACATAAAATATGACTATGCATTGATGTATGTTGAAGAAGATTTAAGCGAATACGGCGCATTTCAAATGGGCGTTGCTTTAAATAGCTATGCTTATGAACACGGCGAGGTTACCGTTTCCGGATTTCCAATTCCTATATACTACCCAGACGAATATAAAGATGCCCCTCTCCATATTCAATTGAAATCAAGCGGAAATTTAACTCGTTCAAATAATACAAATGTATTTTATGACGCTGATGTCGGAACAGGGCATAGCGGCGGACCTGTTTATGCAACAGAAGAATTTACAATCAACAGCCAAACCTCCCCAAAACGTTACAGTTCCAAAACTGTTATTGCTATTAACGTTGGCATATATCCAAAGGATCTTGAAAACATTGGTTTAAAAATAACCCCCGACATTCTTAAATTTTATAACAAAAACCCTAATATTGAATATTAAAGGAGGCATTACTATGAAAAAATTCAAGAAAATATCCGCTATGATTATGGCTTTTGTAATTACATCCGGAACAATGTCCGTAATGTCTGCCGGCGCTATGGGATGGGTTTCCGGCAAGGAATATATGGACGCCTTGATTGACGATTCATACATGATCCCTGCCGACGGCTTTTTTTACAATGCCGATGAATCCCGAAGAATATATCTCGCAGATGCCGGAAACAATATATACAAATTATACGACATAATCGGACAGGATGCCGACTACATTTCAGCAAGTATATCCGGTAACATTGACAGTGAAGCTCTGGAAAAATCTATTTATGAAATATGCCCGAACGCAGCTCTCACTTTCTCTTCACAGACGGACAACTCATACGATTTGCGTATTGCAGGTTTCAGCAACAGATTTCTTTCCTACGAAGAAGCAAGACAAAAAGATATCACATATGAACAGGTTCTTGAAATATATGATCTGCTGAATGATACCAACAAACTGCAAACATTTGATTATCATAAAACAAATGTCTATTTCGGTAATGTACAAAACGATATGAGAACATATTGGGAATTTGATCGTGAAACGATTGATAATTATATTGCAGAAAATAATCTTGACTGGTATACTGAAAAAAAAGATTCGGACGACGATGTTTTCATTGTCAATACCGGAAAGGAACTTTCTGCCGAGGAAAACTACAATATCGCAAAACAGATCTATGACGATTTAGGAATTCACAATTATATTATCATGCCTTCTTCTGTTGATGTTTCTCAGGGTGTCACAATTGATATGCACAACAATATTGCCGGCGACGCCAACGACGATGGAGAGCTTATGCTTTGCGACGCAATATTAATAATGCAGGCAGTCGGAAATCCCGACCAGTACACCCTTACGCCTCAGGGAGCGTACAATGCCGA
>CAMZZN010000021.1 GCA_947345935.1 uncultured Ruminococcus sp. | reverse complement strand
CTATGAGTGTATCAGCTGGTCAGGTTCTTGGTGAAACGTCGTTCACAAATAAGGCACTGCCTTGGCATACTTGTGAAACATCACCCGCTAAGCAGGACTTCAGACTTGAAGACGGAGCATTCCACATTACAGTAAAGGTTCCGGAGGGCGGCGAAAAGGCTAAGTGGGATCTTCAGTTCCGTCACAGAAACCTCAACTTCAAGGCAGGTCACGAATACAAAGTAAGCTTTAAGGTTAAGGCAAAGAGAAACGGCATGGAGCTTTGTTCCAAGATCGGTGAGATCGGCGGAACAATGGAAGAATATTTCGAACTTGACGGAAATTCAAAAGATATGCATATGGGACCTCACATGGGCGGTCAGTGGGGAAGCGCTGTTAAGCTGACTACCGAATATCAGGAATTCTCCGGTACTTTTAAACCCACCAAGGATCTTGAAGGTATGGAGTGGACGTTCCACTATGGAAAGGATTCCAACGGCTATGGCGGTAACGCTCAGGCAGGCGATGAGCTTTGGTTTGACGATATGTCCATCGTTTGTACGACCTGCGATGAGTGCGATTCGGATCCTTCCAACTCATACGGCGCAACAAACCGTGATTACGGCGCTAACTTCTCAGAAGAAACAAAGAGACAGGTTCTCAAGGACGGCAAGAATGTTAACTTCGTTTCCGTAAACCAGATCGGTTATTATCCGAACCTGGCTAAGGTTGCTGTTCTCGGCGATAACCAGGGCGACGTTCTGCCTAACGCTACAAAGATCAATCTCAGCGGTACATACAAATTTGACGTATGCGACGCTGCTACAGGCAAGGCTGTATGGTCAGGTACATCTACTGCTCCGCAGAAAGATGGAGATTCTGCCGACAGCGTTTGCAAACTCGATTTCTCTGAATTTGATGTTCCCGGCAGATACTATATCCAGATCCAGGGAGAGGACTGGAGATCTTTCGAGTTTAATATTGGCGACAACATCTACTATGATGAGAGCCACAATATACTTACAAATGCAATGAACTACTTCTATCAGAACCGTTCCGGTATTGATATTGAAGATCAGTACTGTACATCAGGCGGTTCTGACGGCAAGGGTACAGGAATGGGTCATAAGGGCGGTCACAAAACCGATACAGCTGCAATCCAGAAGATCTGGAAGAATGAATATGCTACTAAGGAAGAAGCAACCGGTACTTATAAGTCCGGCACGCTGACTGCTAACGGCGGTTGGTACGATGCCGGCGACCACGGTAAATATGTTGTTAACGGCGGTATCTCGATCTGGACTCTCCAGAATATGTATGAAAGAGCAATTCTTCAGAAGGGTTATAACGGAAAGTTTGACGATGCTTACGGTACTGTTGTAGTTCCTGAAGCAGGAAACAATATTCCTGACGTTCTTGATGAAGCAGCTGTTGAACTTGACTGGATCGCTCAGATGAAGGTTGTTTCAAGCGACAGCGCATGGGGTAAGTACGACGGTCTCTATTATCACAAACTTCACGACCATAAGTGGACAGGACTTGCTACAAGACCTTGGGACTATGAAACGGAGTGGGAAACTACTCGTATCGTAAAGCCTCCGACGTTTGCAGCTACGCTTAACTATGCTGCTTGTGCAGGTCAGGCTGCAAGACTCTGGAAGGACTACAAGAGTGATAAGGCTAAAACATACCTCACAACTGCTGTTGACGCATTCAAGGCATATGAAAAGCACTTCTATGAGTATGACGATACAAAGACAACACATCCTACACTGAATTGTGAATGTGCTAAGGAAGAGATCAGAGAGGATTCACTCTATGCTCCTATGTGGCAGGCAAAGGGCGGCGGACCTTACGGCGATAACAATGTAAAGGACGACGCATACTGGGCAGCTTGCGAGATCTACCTTTCCGCTAAGGCTATGGGCGAAAAGGAAATAGCAGACGAGTTCAAGAAGATCATTGACGAGTCTGAGTACGCTTATACATGTAATACAGCTATGGTAGGCGGCGAGAACAAGGACGGTTCATTCACATCTTTCAACTGGGGAAATACTGCTTCCGCAGGTACGCTTTCACTGGCGCTCCACAGCGACAAGATCGATGCTGCCGATGCTGCAAAAGTTAAGGCAAATATCAAGAAAGCTGCTGATGACTATATTGCTTGTGAAGAAGCTCAGGGTTACGGTATTCCTTATAAGGCACCTGCAGAAGCTTACAATGACCCGAATAACCTCGATCCCGATGTTTGGATCAAGGGTTATGAGTGGGGTTCAAACTCAATGGTAATCAACAACTGTATCGTTATGGCTTATGCTTACGATATGGACAAAGACATCAAGTATATGAACGGCGTAGCAAAGGGTCTTGACTACCTCTTTGGTACAAACCCGCTTTCATTCTCTTTCGTAACAGGCTATGGTACTTACATGGAGAAGAATCCTCACCACAGATACTGGTCTTACGAGCTTGATAAGACTCTGCCTATGGCTCCTGACGGAATCCTTTCCGGCGGTCCTAACGCAGGTCTCCAGGATCCTTATGTACGTGCTCTTGCTTTCGTTCCCGGCGATCCTGAAAATCCGTCACAGAGATGTTTCGTTGACTCAATCGAAGCATGGTCTACAAACGAGGTTACAATCAACTGGAACGCTCCTCTTGCTTGGATCGCATCATTCATGCAGGATGAAGCAGCTGACGCAACCGGAGAGATTGATCCTCCAGATGATGATATTATTTGGGGCGACGCTGACTGCGACGGTCAGGTTCTCCTGAACGATGCTATACTCGTAATGCAGGCTGTTGGTAACCCTGATGTTTACGGTGAAAACGGTTCAGATCCTTCGCACATCACAACTAAGGGTATCAGAAACGCTGACGTTTACGAGAACGGTACACTGCTTACAAACAACGATGCTCTCCAGATCCAGAAGTACCTTGTTCATCTTGTAACTTCTCTCGATCCCAAGGATTTCGTTAAGGAATAATTGGCAATATGAATATGATTTTAAGATCATGATTCTATCTTAAAAAATGAATCCCCTTCTTTGCTTCGGCAGAGTGGGGGATTTTTTTCTATAAAGATACCGCACATCGGATAATGTGCGGTATCTGATTATATTTTACGTTTATGTACAAACATGAGACAAATTGTAAGTCCGAGAATCATAACGGATGAAACAGAAATAATCAATCCGCTTCTTTTAAGCGGCGCCTTATATGAAATCTTGATATTGTGACGTCCATGTGTTATCGGAAAACCTATAAAAGCAGTGTTTGTCCTAAAATAATCTGTTGATTTTCCGTCTACAGTGATCCGGAAGTTTTTATCGTATGGCAGTGATATATTGAACCATCCGTCTTTATTGACGTTGATAGTTCCGGTAATAGTATCACCGAGGGAGCTTTTCCGGTCAATTATAAATTCATCCTTGTTTTTTCTTGCCTCATCAAGCACAGCGGCGTCAAGGGAAAAGACATTAATATCAGATATGGTGTAAAGTCCCGGAGAGAACGTCATTTCGAGGCTTTCAGTGGTTTCATATGATGACAGAACATAAGTAAAATTATAGTTTTTATTGCAGTATTTCCAGTTTGGATCAGTTAATTTATTCTTAACGCCGTTGATTGTAAGAAATATATCGCTGTATTTCAGAGGATTGCCAATTCTGTTATTGGCAGAAGCGGTCACAATTAATATTTTACTTTCAGTAAATTTTTCAATTCCGATATCAACAGTAAATGCTTCATGTGTGTTGATAGTGTATATTCCATTTTCATATTTTATGTGTGGGTCTGTTTTTAGTGCCGATAAATCAAGGGATATTTCTTCTGTACGGCTATTTTGATTTCCATGATCTGAGCCAGGAATAATTATATTGTTAAGTATAGCTTCTGCTTTTCGCTGAGCCGGAAGCTTTGAAAATACATTTTCACCCATGACATCAGATGCAGCATATCCGAGAGGAAATGCGTAATCGTTGCGATAGATAGCGTTTTCACCAAGATCGGCAATTTCTTCCTCATTGTACATTCTCATTTTCTTCGACGACATTCTATAACGGCAACCCATTAATGCTGTAAAAAATATATTATAGGGCTGATTCTGTAATGCATTATTTCGTGTACGGTTCTCGCTTAGTGATGAATTAAAGCGAAAATCTCTGAGATAAGGATTATTTACAGACGAATAGCTACTTGTGGAGAGATAATTCATACAGAAAATGTGATTTACATTAACCTCATTGTGTACTGTATTAGCAAAACGATACATATCCGGATCGTTTTTGATAGTTGAAATAATGGCTTTTTTAGTTTCAGAATTGTAGAATTCTTTTAGCTGATTATGATTAGCGAAGGTATCGGCATAATTGTTGACAATACATATAAGCATGGAACTGATGGCTGCATATATTGGCAGAATCTTTTCCTTTTTCTTGCGGCATATCCAAATCATCCCAAAGGATGTAAAAATGACCGAAGCGAGAATCGGAATCCATATAATTCTGAATTCAACATTATAATCGGATGCCAGAATGTTCAGAAGTCCCATGACAATGATTATTGCAGAGGAAATAACCGTGTACTTCAGATCAAGATGTTTTTCCGAAAGAAAACGACCAGTGATAAGCAGCATAACAGGTTCAAGCGGAAGAAAGGATTTTCCGTTGATATACATAAATGCATTCATTGCACAGTTTATAAGTGGAAAAACTATACAGCAGATAAGCAGCATCGGTAAAAAGCGATCAGATTTTCTGCCTTTTATCATCATGTAGACAGCTGTGAAAAGAACAAATACCGTAAGCCCCATGGAATAGCCGGAGTAAAGAATGGCAGTCAGATTGACGTTGGGAATAAATAGTTTCCAATAATCAAAATTTGAAGCCGTTTTTTCCCTGCCTGAAAGTATTGCCATTAACGTAGGCATCCACATGAAAGAGGAGCAGAGACAGCCGAGTATCATTCCGAGAAATTTAAGTTGGTATCTTTTGATAAAACGAAGAATTGAAAAGTGTTTTTTTCTCTGTAGTTCAAGATATATCATGTAGATTATGACGGAAACAAAACACCCAACGCTGAAATAAAAGCTGGTGCACATTATGCAGTATGACATAGTTGACATTAGCAGGATATTTAAAGGAGAGTTTCTGTTTCTGCATCCGATAAGAGTTCCCATGAAAAAAGGAAAGTAATTCATGAACATTATATGATGATGACTGTGGTAAAATAATCCTCCTGAGCAAAGAAAAATAACATCGAGTATAAGGGCTGTTTTTTTCCTGAAGTGTCTTTTGAAAAAGACGTATCCAAGAATAGCAGAAATAAGCACCGTTATCAGGCTTATAAATTGGATATAGGCGCTCATTTTGACGAATGGAAGCGCATATGCCGGAAGATACAGTGGATTTGCAATTCCATAGTAGGAGTAATTATAGATATTCTGACCTCCGCCGATTTGCAGCGCAAAATCAGGGAAGATATCTCGGGTTTCGTAAAATCGCAGTCTAAAATATTCAGGAATAGCAAAATGTTGGTTTTTCCAGTCGGTATCAGATCCCCATATAAGACCTTCACCGTTTATTATCATGGTGACTGCCGTTATGAATAAGAATATCAGAAAAATTACGGTGACAGCTGATGCGTCAGGATGTTTTTTCAGAAACGAGTGTAGTTTTCTCATCATCGCTGATCCTATTTCAGTTCGGCTACAGTAACTCCGTCCTCGCCCTCTCCGAAAAGTCCGAGACGGAAGTTTTTGACTGACGGGTGAGACTTTAATCGTCTGTGAACAGCTGTTCTCAGAAGTCCCGTACCCTTGCCGTGAATTATTGTAACGGTCGAAATATTAGACATTACCGCCTGATCTATGAATGCGTCAAGCTGATATACACCGTCGTCGCAGGCGCAGCCACGAATGTCAAGTTCCATTTTGCCTCTGCGTTCCGCCTTTACTCCGACCTTGTTCATGTTTCTGACTGGACGTTTTTGTGTAGCGGTTTTCGGAGCTTCCTCAAGCCGGAGACGTGATATATTCATTTTTGTTTTCATGACGCCCATCTGAACATAGACAAAATCGCTTCCGTCAGGATCACCGGATATTATTCCTTTACGGTTAAGATCTACAACAAATACGGTATCGCCCCGTTTAAGCTTTCGTGGGAGAACATATTCTTCCTGGGAGGTGCGGCTGTCCACGGGATTTGCGGCGTCGTACATCTTGTTGAAGCTTTGTTTTGCTTTTGACTTCATAGAAGAAACATTGGCGCTGAAATCTTTTCTGTCTTTTTCACGGCGGAGAGTTTCAAGTTCATTGAGAAGTTCATTAGATTCAGCCTTAGTTTGTTCGATTATAGTCATTGCCCTGAGCCGTGCCTTTTCAAGTTCCTCCGAGCGTGATGCTTCAAGTTCTTCACGTTCTTTCCGGAGCGCACTTTCATGCTCTGCCGCCTCCGCTTTGAGCCGGGATATTTCTTCTTTCTGACGTTCAAGTTCAATCCGGCTGGCTTCAAGCTTGCCGATAACTTCTTCAAGACGTGTATTGGCGTCGTCTACACGGAGCTTTGCATCCTGAATAATATCTTCCGGCATACCAAGCCCTGCGGAAATAGCAAAAGCATTAGATTTACCTGGAGATCCCACGAGAAGTCTGTAGGTCGGTCGGAGCGTTTTTATATCGAACTCGCAGGATGCGTTCTGCACATCAGGATTGTCGATCGCAAATACTTTAAGCTCCTGGTAGTGCGTAGTGACCATGAGCCTTGCTCCATTTTCCATAAGCCGCCTGATAATTGAAACGGCAAGAGCGGCGCCCTCTACAGGGTCTGTTCCCGAACCGAGTTCATCCAGAAGAACCAGAGAATTTTCATCCGCTGTTTTTAGTATTTCAATTACTTTGTTAGTATGTGAAGAAAATGTGGAAAGGTTCTGTTCAATACTCTGACTGTCGCCAATATCTGCCAGAATGCGGCTGAAAACTGAGATCTTGCTGCCATCGGCTGCTGGAATAAGCAGACCGCACATAGTCATAGCGCAGAGAAGTCCTGCAGTTTTTAAAGCAACAGTTTTTCCGCCGGTGTTTGGACCTGTGATTATAAGCGCCTGATATTCTTCACCGATAGAAAGGTTAACAGGAACGGCTTTGTTTTTATCCAGAAGAGGATGACGAGCCTTTTTCAGATTGATTTTTCCGTCTCCGGTGATTTCAGGAAGAGAGCAGTTTAGTTTTGCGGCAAGATTGGATTTGGCAAAATAAAGATTAAGTTCTACGCAAATTTTATAATTTTCGCAGAGAATATCCGCATAATCGCCGCAGTCACGGCAGAGTTCACGGATTATTCTTTCGATTTCCTCCTGTTCCTTACCCTCAAGAATGCGTATATCGTTGTTTGCTTCAACGATAGCCATAGGTTCAATAAAAATTGTCTGACCGGTAGCTGATGTATCGTGGACTAGACCGCTTACCTGTCCACGATGTTCAGATTTTACGGGCAGAACGAAGCGACCGTCTCTTAGGGTTACAGAATTTTCCTGAAGATACTGCTGAGTAGTTTTGTTTTTTATCATTTTATCCAGTGTTTCACGAAGCTGCATTCCGGCACGGTTTATCTTCCGGCGGATAGCTGCAAGTTCCGGACTTGCGGCGTCGGCTATTTCATTGTCGGAAATAATCGAACGCTCCAGTTTTTCGAGGAGCCAGTCGTTAGGTTTGAGCCGGGAAAAAAGATAGCTTAGCTCGGTCTCTATATTTTCGCAGTGACCGTACCAGTCTGAAAGTCCTTTTATCTGGCGGAGCATAGCCGCAATATCCATAAGGTCACGCAGTGAAATAACCGCTCCGGACTTTGCATGGGCGGCTGTTGATGTTATATCCTTGAAATTGCTGAACGGCGGAGTTCCGAATTGTACGGAAAGGTTGAATGCCTGAGAAGTTTTTAGGCACTCATAGCGTGTCCGTTCCAGGTCGCAGTCAGGACGGAGAGCAAGTGCCATTTTTCTTGTTTCCTCATTGGAGGTAAGTTCTGCAAGCATTTCAAGAATTTTGTCAAGTTCGAGTGTTTTAAGATATTTATTCATATATTTTCCTTACATCCTTATAGTAGTTAAGCGTTTGAAAATGACGTTCAAGGTGAACGATAAGATAATTTTCTGTTATTGCTGAAAGGCTCATCATAGCGTTGTCAGAAATGCGAAAGTTAAAGAGCCTGTTGAAATCCGCAAGAACAATATGCCGGATAGCGCTGAGTACGGGCAGTTTTATTTTTGTAAAATCCTTGTCTACAGCTCCGTCAAAGCAGTCGGCGCAGTAGAAGCAGCTGCTTTTTTCACTGAAATATAAAACGTCAGGTTCGTAAACTCCGCACATACGGCATCCGATTATATCAGGCATGAAGCCGATCTCCGCCATGAGCCTCAGTTCAAAGACGGATTTAAGCAGCTGCTGATCTCTCTTACCGTTTTCAAGGTAATGCAGCGTATTAAGAATAAGCCGCATGATCTCCTCTCCGCCGCATTCCTCATCTATGCAGAAAGTAAGAATTTCTGAAAAGTATGAGGCAAGAGCGATCTTTGTAAGGGAGTCACGCAGCCCATAGAAAATATGTATCGGCTCTGCACTGTTGAGATAATAGCGGCTGCCCCTCTTGTCCATGCAGAATCTGGAATATGCGAAAAGTTGTGCGGAACTTCTCGATTTTCCGCCGATTTTCCCCGCTCCTTTTGCAGAAATTTCAATAATCCCACTGTTTTTCGTGAGAACGTCAAGAAATTTATCATGTTCGCCCACAAGACGTTCCCTCAGAACTATTCCTTCTTGTATTATCATTTAATTTATCCTTGTATCTGAGATAGTCCACGATAGTTCCGGTTTGAGTGAATTTATCCCATAAAGCATCTGACGACATATTTAATCCTCCGCAAGAATTACTTGATAAATTTATTTTCTGCGGAAAAAATATAAATATTATCGGTAATTATTTCTCTGAAAGACCGAGAGTTCTGATGATTCCCTCACGGTTGCGCCAGTCCTCCTTGACCTTTACCCAGCACTGGAGATTTACTTTAATCTGGAAAAAATCTTCAAGATCAAGCCGTGCTGCGGTGGACGCTTTTTTCAGCATAGATCCGCCCTTGCCTATGATTATCCCCTTGTGGGATTCCCTTTCACAGTAGATCACGGCGGAAATATCAAGAATCTCCTTATCTTCACGTTCTGTCATGGATTCAACGCCGACTGCGATACCGTGCGGAACTTCGTCGTTAAGCAGTATAAGCAGCTTTTCACGGATCATTTCCGCAGCCAGTACCTTTTCAGGCTGATCGGTAATCATATCGTCTGGGAAGAAATGTACGGATTCCTCCGACAGCTTGATTATTTCGTCAATAACGATGTCTACGCCGTTGTTTTCGGCGACGCTGACGGGGATGACTGCCTGAAAATCAGCTTTTGAAGTCATATCGGCAATGAGCGGCGCAAGATCGTCCTTGCTTTTTAGCAGATCTATCTTGTTTAGGACAAGTATTACCGGCATTCTGGATTTATTCATTGAGCGCAGCAAATTAATTTCCTGTTCATTGATCTTTCTTGTGCAGTCCATCATAAAAATGACGGCATCGATATCGCTGACAGATTCTTTTACGGTATTGAGCATATGCTCGCTGAGTTTGTTTACCGGTTTGTGAAGTCCCGGAGTATCGAAAAAAACGAGCTGAACGTCGCCGATATTTCTGATTCCCGTGATTCGTGTACGTGTAGTCTGCGGTTTGCTGCTTACCGAAGCGATCTTCTCCCCGACAATGGCATTGAGCAGCGAAGATTTTCCGGCGTTTGTACGTCCGGCAATTGTTACAAAAGCAGTTCTGGACATCAGGCGTTATCTCCGTTTACAATGAAAGTTGCATCTCTGGAAATACCGAGCTTTTCCAGTACAGATTCTTCTTTTTCGTGCATGATCTGCTGATCGAGAGGACTTGTTTCGTGATCGTATCCAAGCAGGTGGAGCATTGAGTGAACTGTCAGGAAACCGATCTCACGCTCCAGGGAATGACCGTAATTCTTTGCCTGTTTTACGGCAGTTTCAAGGGATATAACAACATCTCCCAGAAGAACGGCGCCTGTTTCAGGGTTTATTTCCACAGAGCCGTCGTTGCCTGTGAGAGGGAACGAGAGAACGTCCGTAACACTGTCTTTATTTCTGTAAATTTTATTAAGATTTTTGATTTCATTATTGCTGACAAATGAAACGCTTACTTCAGCGTCTTTATCAAATTTTTCTGTTGTGAGAACAGCCTGACAGCATCTTCTGATAAGAAGTCTTATCCCAACAGGAATCTTAATCTCTGCCTGATTATTTTTTACGTATACCTTTAATTTAGCCATGATTTTTCATTCTCCCTTCACCGGAATTATTATATTTTTCGTATGCCTTGATAATATCCTGAACAAGCCGGTGACGAACAACGTCTTTTTCACTGAACTTGTGGATGAATATATCGTCAATGCCTCTGAGGACCTTTACAGCCTCGACCAGTCCGGACTTGTGTTTGTCAGGAAGGTCTATCTGCGTTATATCGCCTGTAATGACCATTTTGCTTTCATTTCCGAGACGAGTAAGAAACATTTTTATCTGTTCGGAAGTAGTATTCTGCGCTTCGTCAAGAATAATAAACGCTTCGTCAAGAGTGCGTCCTCTCATGTATGCAAGAGGTGCGACTTCGATTATGCCCTTTTCCATATAGCGTGCGAAGCTTTCTGCACCGAAAAGATCGTAAAGAGCGTCATACAGAGGTCTGAGATAAGGATCAACTTTATCCTGAAGATCACCGGGAAGAAATCCGAGCTTTTCTCCTGCTTCTACAGCAGGACGGGTGAGAATTATCTTTCTGACCTTATGTTCTCTGAAAGCCTTTACCGCCATTGCGACGGCGAGATATGTTTTGCCGGTACCCGCAGGACCTATTCCTATGACGATAGTGTTGCTTTTTATTGCATCGACATATTTTTTCTGCCCCATAGTTCGTGCACGGAGAACCTTTCCGAAAGCGGACATACATATTCCGTCCTTGCCAAGATCACTGAGCTGCTGTTCAGCTCCGTCGGCAACCATTGTAGCGACATATCTAATGGTGTGTTCACTGAGTTGTTGACCGTTGCTGCTGATTTTCAGCAGGGTATGAAGCGCTTTTGCTGCGGCTTCGGTATTTTTTTCGTCACCGATAAGTTTTATTCCGCCGTCACGAAGTACAGCGGTAACTCCATATTCTTTCTGGATGCGGCTGATATTGCCGTCAAGCTGTCCGAAAAGCTCAGAAAGTCTGTCCGGATCGTCTACATTAATAAATTTTTCTGACATTTAGCTGCTCCTGTCATCCGGCTGACTGCAAGGGAAAGCTCCTGCTGCTGAGAGGGAAGCATTAGAATATCTGCTGTCTGCCGTAACGTCTTTTATGACCCTGACGTTGTCGGGGAAATCAATCACCTGTTCTGGAGAACCAAGCTCGAGTTCCATAACGGCAAGGTCTTTTGAAAAGGGATATGTATCAAGTTCAAACAACTGATTTTTATAATTGAAGCATATTCTCGTTTTAGTTACAGCAACAAGTTCGCTGTCGGAATCAGAGAGAAGCTTTCTGTATTCAGCGTCACTAATCTCGCATTCTGTTTCTTCCCGAATCGCCGGTGAAATAAAGACCTTTTCCGTATAAGTGTAAGAAACTTTTCCGGATTCTTCCAGCCGGCGCACCCTGCGTTGGGAATCGTTATTTCCACGGTGCAGATATGTCTGTGTTATGTTTATTTTACGCCTTACGTCAAGTTTTTCGATATCCGGGAATTCAACCAGGAATTTTCTTTCAATTTCAAGTCCTTTTGCCATAATATAACTCCGGAATTTTATAAGAACCTAATAGTTATGGTTCTAAGAATTTTCACAACATATATTATACATCATTTTTTGAATATTGTCAACAAAAACCTTTGAAATAGACTGTACAATATGTTTAAGGTTACATTTGCATATAGGGGAAAGTCGGACTGACGATCAAAGGTCGCCCAGCATAATTCTGAATATGGAGTTTCCCTCGTTTATAAGCTGCTTTCTTGGCTGTTCGGCGGTAATACGGTCATCGGCGCTGTCTGCCGGAAATTTTATTGTCATATGGCTGGAGCCGATTTCCGTTTTTATATTAAGCTTTGCGGCGATCGTTTCGGTTATTTCATTTGAAAAGATTTCAAAAAAGTCCATAGTATCTATAGTATCGGAGCTTAACTGCTGCATATGAACATTTGTGTTGACTGTGATCTCTGGTGTTCCGTTTTTGATACATGCAGACAGTTCAAAAGAGACGGGAGCGGAAAATTCGTTTTCCAAATCGTAAGCTGAACGGCAGGCGTTTCTGATAAAGTGCAGCATTGTTATATCGAGGAGTTCTTTGAAAGAACTGAAAATAAAATCCTCGTTTGTAATTACCTTTATCTCGTATTTGTCGCCGAGGATTCTCTGGCAGTCGGTAGCGAAATTTCTGAGGTAAGTAACGGAGCGGATCTGACGCAGATCGGGTTGTTTCGTCAGTATTGCGCTGCATAACACTGATACACGCTGAAGTATACAGTTGATACTGCCGGTAAGCTCACTGTGATGATTTACGGATTCCAGACAAGAATTTAAGTAATCTTCGGAAATTTTACCATCGCTTGAATTATCTTTGAGATTAGCTGTCAGTTCCATTCTGAGAATGTCGTTTGAGTTGCGATAGCATAAAGCAGCGTAATTTGTTATATTACTGAAACTTTTAAAAAGCTTCTTAGCGTATTCGCTGCTGCAAAAATCCATGAATTCATTATTTTTATCCATTTTTTTCACCTTTCTGTAAACAGCGCTTCGGGACTGTTTTATTAGACTTCCTCGGAAACTAAATCGCATTCCATGACAAAATCTTTCACCATGCTGCTGCGTTGTCCTTCTCACCGTGCGTCAGCACGCTTTCGTCGTCCGCCTTGCATTATGGCAAAATCTTTTGCCATGTGTCACAACTTAGTTTCCGAGGAAGTCTATTCTTTTTACACATTATAATTATACACCATTTTTTATGGAAATTCAAATAAAAAATTTCTACTTGTACAGATATACAAGCTTATTGTGGATTTAAACAAAATTATGCACCAAAACTAATATAAAATAATAAAGTTTGTACATTTTATTGAATTTCTGTTATTTTTTTATCTAACCACTTGAAAAAAATTCCGGTTTGGAGTATAATATATATGTAAATTTATTTAGGAGGTAATTTCCAATGTCAGTTAAAGTTGCTATTAATGGTTTCGGCCGTATCGGTCGTCTTGCATTCAGACAGATGTTCGGTGCAGAGGGTTATGAGGTAGTTGCAATCAACGATCTTACAAAGCCTTCAATGCTCGCTCAGCTTCTCAAGTATGATACAGCTCAGGGCGGTTACTGCGGCAGAATCGGTGAAAATCTTCACACTGTTGAAGCAGACGACGAAGCTGGTACAATCACTGTAGACGGCAAGACACTTACAATTTATGCTAAGGCTAACGCTGCTGAGCTCCCTTGGGGCGAGATCGGCGTTGATGTAGTTCTTGAGTGCACAGGTTTCTACTGCTCTAAGGACAAGTCTATGGCTCATATCACAGCAGGCGCAAAGAAGGTTGTTATTTCTGCTCCCGCAGGCAGTGACCTCAAGACTATCGTATTCAGCGTAAACGAGAATACTCTTACTGCTGACGATCAGATCATTTCTGCTGCTTCATGCACAACAAACTGCCTTGCTCCCATGGCTAAGGCTCTTAACGATTATGCTCCTGTACAGAGCGGTATCATGAGCACTATCCACGCTTACACAGGCGATCAGATGATACTTGACGGTCCTCACAGAAAGGGCGACCTCAGAAGAGCAAGAGCTGGCGCTGCTAACATTGTTCCTAACTCGACAGGCGCTGCTAAGGCTATCGGTCTTGTAATTCCTGAGCTCAACGGCAAGCTCATCGGTTCTGCACAGAGAGTTCCTGTTCCTACAGGTTCTACAACAATCCTTACAGCTGTTGTTAAAGGTACAGATGTTACTAAGGAAGGCATTAACGCTGCTATGAAGGCTGCTGCTTCCGAGTCCTTTGGCTATAACGAAGATCAGATCGTTTCTTCTGACGTTATCGGTATGAAGTACGGTTCGCTCTTCGATGCTACTCAGACAATGGTTTCTAAGATTGCTGACGATCTCTACGAGGTTCAGGTTGTTTCTTGGTACGATAACGAGAATTCTTATACATCACAGATGGTAAGAACTATCAAGTATTTTGCAGAGCTTGGCTAATTAAAGTCATCTTGCTTACTGAAAAGGACGGTATAAAACGCCGTCCTTTTTTGGTATATTTTTTTGAAAAGTGTGAAGCGAATGAACAATATGAATAATCAGCATAACCGATATAACCCAAATTTAGCTGATCTGAGACAGGGATTTCAGCAACCAATAAATCCGAATATGCGGCAGGGACAGCCGCAGATATCAAGGAAGAAAAAATGGCTTATTCCCGTGATAATCACAGTAATAGCGGCAGTTCTTGCGGTGACAGGCGTAATTATCTGGAAAGTGGTTTCGGAGGACAAGGATTCTGGTAACAGCAGCAAAAAGCCGTATGCCAGTTCGAGTTATGTGGTGAAGTCAAAGGCAGCTGCTGCAAATTCAGCAGCAGCAAGTTTATACAATGCTGTCAATACCGTTCTGACGGAACTTGATGAACAGGGGATTGATATCGCAGGTTTGGAGTATATTTTATACAGCAAGGGTGATGACGCTGTTGATATTACCGGCAATGTCAGAGGAATTGACGGTAAAAAAATTTACGTGAGCGTAAAGGAATATTTCAATGACGTTGATAAGTGTGATTTTGTAGTTAAGATCGATCATGGCGTATGTGCTGCGGCTATTTCGACAACTGACAATGAGTACTGGGGCACAAAGCCGATTGTTTTTAAAGCTGATGATTACCGGAACGCTGATTCTGTGCTTACGCTGGAGGATGCTGTTAAAAGGTTTGATGACTTCGCTTATGAATACGGTTCGGAATTCAGTTTCAGGAATTACCGCTGATAAGGTAAAAAGAGGACATAAAAATGCCCTCTTTTTACACATGTGATTTTAAATGATTAAGCAAGGTTATTGATCTCGTTTTGCATAAGCGCATATCCGATTATTCCTAATCCGAAAATAGAAAGAACAAGGTAAACAGCGCCCTGATTTGAAGGAGCGAAACCTCTTGCGGTACGGGCTGCGTCAATTCTTGATCCTTGCTTATACGCCCAGTAGAAACCGTAGATCCCGCAAGTGATAAGTGTGAGCAAAAATGCGGTTCCGCCGCTTGCTCCGGTAAAGTCCTGCGAAAGATTTCTTGTGTCATCGGTAAGTGAAATGAACCAGAATATGCCATAGATTCCACAAGTTACTATTGTGAGGATTATGCAGGTGGCGATCGAACGCTTCTGAATCATAGATGACGAATTATAATTATTCTGATACGGTTGCTGAAATTGAGAAGAAGACGACTGATAATTTGGCTGTGGATTCTGAGTTATCGGTTGTTGATTGTTAGAGGCGCCGCAGTGCGGGCAGAAATTTCCTCCGTTGAGTTCTTTTCCGCAGTAATTGCATTTCATATAAAACACTCCTTGCAGATTTATGCACAGATAAACTTTGTGCACAATCATATTATATTAGCAGTATTATACAAAAAAAAAAAAAAAAACGGTGATAATTTTGTGACAATTTGGTGAAAAATGAAAAAGTAATTGTTACGTTTTTAATGACACTGTACAGTATCGCATGAAACATAATATGACAACATTCAGGGCGGATATTGTATTTTAAAGAAAAAAATTCTTAAAGGGCTTGACTTTTCCAGATATATGTGATATAATTATTTTACCTCGACAGGGGCTTATTTTTATGCCTGATACGAGGGAGGCAAACAACCTACCTCCGCCGGTCGGAGGAAGTACTAAATCAGGAGGTGCCGATATGAGAGTAAAGGTTACTTTAGCTTGCACAGAGTGCAAACAGCGCAACTATGTTTCCAAGAAGAATAAGAAGAATGACCCTGACAGACTCGAAATGATGAAGCATTGCAAGTTCTGCAGAAAGCATACTCTTCACAAAGAAACAAAGTAATCGGAAGGGGTATTTTTTATGGCTAAGGATACAACTTCAGAAAAGAAGTCCGAAAAAACCGGCAAGAAAAAGCCCGGTAAGATCCGTAAGTGGTTCAAGGACCTCAAAATTGAATTCAAAAAAGTGGTTTGGCCTTCAAAGAAAACTGTTGCAGACAATACTTCCGTTGTAGTTGGAGTTGTTGCGCTTGCGGCTGTTCTCGTGGGTCTGCTTGACACGGGCTTCTTGGAGCTCATGCGGCTGATCTACCGCTAAACCTTTGGAAATCTGAGGAGGATTATTATGTCAGAAGCAGGAAAGTGGTATGTTATCCACACATATTCGGGCTACGAAAACAAAGTTGCCCAGAATATTGAAAAGGTTGTTGAAAACCGTAAGCTTCATGATCTTATCCAGGAGGTCAGAGTTCCAACCGAAAAGGTGACGGAGATCACCGACGGAAAAACAAAAGAGATCGAACGAAAGACCTATCCCGGTTACGTTCTGGTCAAAATGATCGTTACTGACGACTCGTGGTATGTTGTAAGAAATACCAGAGGCTGTACCGGCTTTGTCGGTCCTGCTTCAGAGCCTACACCACTTTCCGAAGAAGAAGTGAAATCTCTCTTCGGAATCGACGTTTCTTCATCCGTTGAGGTGAATTTTGGCGTCGGAGACAGGGTTCAGATCTCAGGAACCGCTATGGACGGATTTATCGGCGTTGTTCAGAACATCAATATTGACGACCGTTCCGTTGATCTTCTTGTATCAATGTTCGGCCGTGAAACACCCACCACACTGCCTTTGAGTCAGGTTATCAAGGTGGATGATTAACAAGGTCAAAAAAGAAGCCCGGAGGGCTTCAGTGGGAGAGGTAAAATAAGTCTTGCCTCGCCATTTACCACATTTATGGAGGTGCGAATTACATGGCACAGAAAGTAGTTGGCTACATTAAGCTTCAGATCGCAGCAGGAAAGGCTACTCCTGCACCGCCTGTTGGACCTGCTCTTGGTCAGCACGGCGTAAACATCATGGCATTCACAAAGGAATTCAATGAGAGAACAAAGAACGACATCGGAATGATAATTCCTGTTGTTATCACTGTTTATGCAGACCGTTCATTCTCATTTATTACAAAGACTCCTCCCGCAGCAGTTCTTATCAAGAAGGCCTGCAACATCAACAGCGGTTCGGGAGTACCTAACAAGACAAAGGTAGCAAACATTACAAAAGAACAGGTTCAGAAGATCGCTGAGCAGAAGATGCCCGATCTTAATGCTGGTTCACTTGAAGCAGCTATGAGCATGATCGCAGGAACAGCTCGCTCAATGGGCGTTGTAGTTGTTGACTGATTTTGAATGAAGGCGGGAAGGGCGTTATTCTGCTCCGTGATCCCGTTCTGATTTCTCTGAGCTGTCGCTGAGACAGGCTATATTGGTGGGAGGAAAATTCCGCTAACCGGTTAGCTATAGGCAATCGGTATTACCACTTAAACAGGAGGAAATATAATGAAACACGGCAAAAAATATGTTGACAGCGCAAAGGCTGTTGATTATGCAAAGCAGTATGAATCTGTAGAAGCTCTTGATCTCGTCTGCAAGAATGCAAAGGCTAAGTTTGACGAGACTGTAGAAGCTCATATTCGTCTCGGCGTTGACTCAAGACACGCTGACCAGCAGGTAAGAGGCGCTGTCGTTCTTCCTAACGGAACAGGTAAGAGCGTAAGAGTTCTCGTATTCTGCAAGGAAGATAAGTATGAAGCTGCACAGGCTGCCGGCGCAGAGTACGTTGGCGGTATGGAATATGTTGACAAGATCATGAAGGAAAACTGGATGGACTTCGACGTTGTTGTTGCTTCACCTGACATGATGGGTCTTGTAGGACGTCTTGGTAAGGTTCTCGGACCTCGTGGTCTTATGCCTAACCCAAAGGCTGGTACTGTAACTCCCGATGTTGCAAAGGCTGTAACAGAAGCTAAGGCAGGTAAGATCGAGTATCGTCTCGATAAGACAAACATTATTCATTGTCCTATCGGCAAGGTATCTTTTGGTTCTGCTAAGCTTGATGAAAACTTCACAACTCTTATGGAGGCTATTGTTAAGGCTAAGCCTGCTGCTGCCAAGGGTACTTACCTTAAGAGCTGCACAGTAACTTCAACAATGGGTCCCGGAGTTCCCGTTGCAACTGTTAAGTTTGGCGTTTGATTCACTGCGCTGACTTTTATCGCTAATATGATCCTGTCCCGTTTTGGGGCAGGATTTTTTTGTCATATGCAGTCTTTTCCCGGAATAGTATAGTACCGAGGAGGCGATTTTATGGACAAAAATCAACTTGACGAATACAAGCGGGAGATGATGAAACTTTACGGTCAGAGTCGTTCCAGAGACGAGGAAGCTGTTGCTGCCGTATCACCTGTGGTCTCTGTGACAGAAGAAGAACTGCCTGATAATATGACAGTTCCGGAAGAAGGATTTCAGAATACAGTTTCACCTGAACCGGAGGACGTTGATCCGAACGCTCCTGATGATACCGCCTGGTCTGGCTTTGTGGAGGACGAATCTGACGACCTGGATGAGCGCTTTCCTGCACCTGATCTGTCAGAACTTGAGGAAAACGATACGGCGTCAGAGCCTGCTTCTGAAGAATCATTGGGAGATTCAAGTGGTTTTATTCTTGTAAACGTGCGTACAGGCGACGAATCCTGGGGTATCGAAGGAGCGGTTGTAGTTATCTCAGCTATTGTTAACGGCAGCCGCCTCATTATAGCTACGGGAATTGCAAACAACAGTGGAACAACACAGCTTTTTGAAGTGCCTGTGCCTGATATTAGCTATTCTCAGCAGCCTTATTCTCAGACACGTCCCTATAGCCTTTATGATATCAGCGTGACGGCAAACGGCTTTTTTAACGCCAGAAGTGTGGATGTTCCGGTATTTTCAGGGGTCACCTCAATTCAGAATTTCAGCATGATACCTGTTCCGCTGCTCATGAATGAAACGGATGAAACGTTGACCATTTACAATCAGGAGCCGTTTTTCGGGTTCCGGGAAGAACGGAGGGAGTAATATGCTGACAGGAATTCCCTTTATTCCCGAAACAATAACGGTTCATCTGGGAACGCCGGATTCTGACGCTCCCAATGTGACCGTAAGTTTTCCATCTTATATCAAAAATGTTGCGTCAAGCGAAATATATCCCACGTGGCCGGAAAATTCCTTGAGAGCCAACATCTATGTTATCGTAACATACGCTCTCAACAGAATCTATACGGAATGGTACAGATCAAGAGGATATGACTTTGATATTACTTCTACTACGCAGTACGATCAGAAATTTATCAATGGCCGTGAAATTTTTGAAAATATCAGTTTTCTTGTGGATGAACTTTTCAATGATTATGTAACACGCTCCGGCTACATAGAGCCATTGTTCACAGCTTTCTGCAATGGAACGACATCGACGTGCGACGGTCTTTCCCAGTGGGGAACAGTTGATCTTGCAAACAGAGGAATGACGCCTTTTGAAATTCTCCAGTATTATTACGGGGAAAATATCGAATTGGTCAAGGATGCTCCGGTGAAGAACGCTGCTCCGTCTTATCCGGGGATTGAGCTTAAACTTGGTTCAGGAGGAAACGACGTGCGCTCAATGCAGATATTTCTCAACAGGATATCGTCGAATTATCCGGCGATACCGAAGATTCCGGCAACTGACGGAATTTTCGACGAACCAACAGAAGCTGCTGTCCGGAAATTTCAAGAGGTTTTCGATCTTGAACCGAACGGTGTTGTTGACGCTGCAACCTGGTACAGGATTACTTATATATACACAAGCGTCAAGCGTCTGGCGGAGCTGAATTCAGAGGGAGTAAGACTTGAGGATGTCATGAATATTTATACTGAAGATCTTCATGTCGGAATGCAGAGTCCGGAGGTCAGTACGTTTCAGTATTATCTTGCCGTTATCGGAGCTTACTATGCGGCGGTCGAACCAGTGGCGATTACGGGGTATTTCGGAGAGAATACAGAACGTTCCGTAAAGTCGTTCCAGCGTGTTTTTGGACTTCCGCAAACAGGAGAAATAGATCGTGCCACACGAAATGATATTTATCGTGCTTATGAGGGAATAGTTCAGTCAGTGCCGCCGCAGTATGTGGATGTTGCGCTTTATCCGGGTACGGTGCTTCGTGAGGGTGTGTCCGGGGATTATGTGAAGATCCTTCAGGAGTATCTTTCCTTTATCAGCGAAACGTATAAAAATATACCTGCGGTAAGCAATACCGGTTATTTCGGACCTCTTACAAAACAGTCGGTAGTTGCTTTCCAGAATCAGTTTGGAATTAACCCTACAGGAATGGTTGGCGGCGTGACATGGGATAAGATCGCCGAGGTATATTCGGATCTGAAATTTGGCTTCGATAAACGGCCATATCAGAACCCCGGCTATATTATTACACAGGCATGAAAGGAGAAGATTTCAGATGCCATATACAAATGCGCAGAAAAAACAGCATATAAAGGAGGTTCAGACTTACTTGTACGCTATTTCACTATTTGATACAAGGATACCGCAAGTTATTCCCGATGGCTTCTACGGCAGCGAAACGGCTACGGCAGTCAGAGCGTTTCAGCGTGAATACGGTCTGACTGACACAGGAAACGTAGACTCTGCTACATGGAATAAAATCATTGGTGTTTACAGAAATTATCTGAATTCAGCGCCTTGTCCCCTTAACTGTTTCCCGTCACAGAAATATTCGCTTAAAAGCGGAGATGACGGTGAGTTGGTTTATATTATTCAGGCAATGCTGGAGGGACTGCGTAAAAATTTTGATAATTTTCCGGCAACGACAGTCTGTGGAAACTACAATGCGGATACCATTAAAGCTGTAAAGATGCTTCAGCAGAAAGTCGGTTTGCCTCAGAACGGAATAATGGACTGTAAAACATGGAATATGCTTGTTACTTGCTGTGAACATATCCATAAGACTATATGAACGTCTCATTCAATATTGACAAAACATAAGTATTATGGTATAATTATACCGTCTTAAAATGAACGAAATCAAGAATAAGGATTGATAAAAATATGGATTATAATTTACTTGCAAATATGCTTTTCCCCGATGTTACCGATAAGCCGGAAGATATAGAAACTCGTTTTCCGGAGCGTGAACTCCCGGAGGGCGCTTGCGTAACACGTATAGGTCCCAGCCCGACGGGCTTTGTTCATCTGGGAAATTTGTACAACGCCCTTATTGGTGAGCGTCTTGCTCACCAGTCCGGCGGCGTTTTTTATTTGCGTATAGAAGATACGGACAGCAAGCGTGAAGTTGAGGGCGCAGTTGAAACGGTAATAAACGCTATGAACTATTTCGGCGTTCATTTTGATGAAGGAGCAGTTTCCGGCGGAGACAACGGATGCTACGGACCTTACCGTCAGAGACAGCGTGAAGCTATATATCACGTTTTTGCCAAACATCTTGTTCAGCGTGGTCTTGCATATCCATGTTTCCTAACGGCTGAGCAGATTGAAGACATACGTGAAAAACAGACGGCAAATAAAGAAAATCCCGGAATTTACGGTGAATATGCCTCCTGCCGTGAGCTTACAATACAGCGGGTAGAAGAGAATATCAGCGCCGGCAAAGAATGGGTGCTTCGTTACAGAGGCGTTCAGACTGATGAATATATTTCTGTTGAGGATGCCGTCAGGGGAAAGCTGGAGATGCCGAGAAATAATATGGATTTTGTTCTCCTTAAAAGCGACGGAATACCGACATACCATTTTGCTCATGTTGTTGACGATCATCTCATGCGTTCCACTCATGTCATACGAGGTGAGGAGTGGATCTCTTCGCTGCCGATGCACGTGGAGCTTTTCAATGCGCTTGGCTGGAAAATGCCGGTGTATTGCCATACGGCTACGCTCATGAAATTGGAAGGAACAGGCAAGCGCAAGCTTTCAAAGAGAAAAGATCCCGAATTGGCGCTGTCCTACTATCAGCAGGAGGGAATAAGCTCCGATGCTATCTGGGAGTTTCTTCTTACTGTGCTCAATTCTAATTTTGAGGAGTGGCGTATTGCAAATCCGGACGCAGATTATAGGGATTTTCCTTATTCCCTTGAAAAAATGTCAATTTCCGGGGCACTGGTTGATCTTGACAAATTGCGGAATATTTCTAAAGACGTAATTGGACGAATGACAGCAGATGATGTTTATAAGAATTGGCTTGGCTGGTGCGATGAGTATAATAATGATTTTGCAGAACTTATCAGGAAATATCCTGAAAGAACAGTTGCGGCTCTGAATGTTGGAAAGGGCGGCAATAAGCCGAGAAAGGATCTGGAAACCTGGAAACAGGCGTGCAGTTTCATGAGTTTCTATTATGACGAGACGTTTACCGTTTCCGACGATATGCCGGCAGAGTGTGATGAAGAAACGAGGAAGCTTTTCTTTGCAAAGTATCTGGAAAGCTATAATCATGGCGATGATTCGTCAGAGTGGTTTGCAAAGGTAAAGTCTATCACCGAAGAACTCGGATTTGCCGTAAAGCCGAAGGATTACAAGAAGAATCCCGAACAGTTTAAAGGAAGTATTGTGCATATAACAAATATGCTGAGAATTGCCCTTACAGGTCACGCCAACGCACCGGATATACATGAGGTGAGTCATGTTCTTGGCGAGGAGATCGTAAGAAACAGATTAGAAAAATGGCTGTAAGTTCAGTCGTAGTTGAAATCGAAAGGTCTTGAAAAAATGGCAAGAAATAAAGAGCAGAATAACGGAAAAAAATTTGATATACCACGTCCGGAGTTTCCAAAGCGTGCAGTTATCACTGGCGGAATGCCCTACGGAAACAAAGAACTGCATTTTGGTCATGTAGGCGGAATGTTGGTTTTTGCTGATACCTATGCACGCTTTCTTCGTGACAGGATAGGCAAGGAAAACGTTATATTTGTAAGCGGCACTGACTGCTATGGTTCGCCGATAGCCGAGGGCTGGCGTGTTAAAGTTGAAAAAGGAGAATTTCAGGGGACTCTTGAGGAATTTGTTGGCAGCAATCATAACAAACAGCAGAAAACCCTTGACGCTTATGGTATCTCTCCGAATCTTTTTGCTGCGTCCGGTCTTGGACGTTCAAAGGAAATTCATGCAGAGGTGACGGATTGGTTCATTAAATCGCTTTATAAAAAGGGACAGCTTGACAAGATCTCGACCATGCAGTTTTTTGATGAAAAGGCTGGAGTTTTTCTTAACGGACGTCAGGTTATCGGAAAATGTCCTGTTGAGGGCTGTACGTCCGAGAAGGGATATGCCGACGAATGCGATCTTGGACATCAGTATATGCCGGAAAACCTTTTGAATCCTGTCAGCACGCTTACAGGAGAAACTCCTGTAATGAAGCCTGTCACCAACTGGTATTTCCGTTTGCGTGATTACGAACAGCTTATGAAAAACTGGGTGGAGGAACTGAAAAAGCGCAAGGATGTCCGCCCTGTTGTATGGAAAACGATCGACGAGTTTCTGAAATCTCCGTCTATTTATATCAAGCGTGAATTTGAGGATAAGTACATGGAACTGAGATCCTCTATGCCTGAGCATGAATACCTGGAAGAAAAGAAAAAGCCATCCTTTACCATTGAGTTCAGGAATCTTCCGGACTGCGACGAAGCGTGCCGCATTCTTACGGAAAACGGCATCCGTTACCGTACCGGAAAGACGCTTGTTCCTTTCCGACTGACAGGAAACATCGAATGGGGTGTTCCTGCCCCTGTGCTTGAGGGCGAAGATCCGCTTACAGTCTGGGTATGGCCGGAGTCTCTCTGGGCGCCGATTTCTTTCACGCAGGCATACCTGGAACAGTCCGGACAGGATCCGCAGGACTGGAAGAAATACTGGTGCAGCAAGGATTCCGTTGTTTACCAGTTTATCGGTCAGGACAACATTTATTTCTACGGTATCGCCGAGCCTGCCATGTGGATGGCGCAGCAGGAGGGGGAGGAGAAAACGGCTTCTCCGGCTGACGGCGAGCTTCAGATGCCTGTAATTGTAGCGAATCATCATATTCTGTTTCTTGACAAAAAGGCTTCGAGTTCTGGAGCAGTAAAGCCGCCTATGGCTGATGATCTTCTGAATCACTATACTCCTGAACAGCTTCGTATGCATTGGCTGGGACTGGGACTGGGGCAGCGTTCGGTCAGCTTTATGCCAAAGCCGTATAATCCAGACGCTGCGGCTGATGATACCGACCCTGTTGTGAAAGACGGCCTGCTGCTGTCTAATGTATACAATCGTATGATACGAACAGCTTTCTATACGACGCAGAATGAACTGAACGGAATTCTCCCTGACAGAGCGCCGGAAGAGAGTTTTATAGCAGATGCCAGAAAAGCTGTTCTGGAATATGAGCGGCATATGTCAAAGTTTGCCTTCCACCAGTGTACTTATGTTCTTGACAGTTATATCAGAAATGGCAGTAAGTATATGGCAAGAACTCTTACAGGCGAGTATTCTGATCGTGAAGTTCTTGAGCAGGCTCTTGCAAATCTGTTCTATATTATCAGGATAGCAGGAGTTCTTCTTCATCCGATGGCGCCATTTGGTACGGAAAAGCTTCGTGAATATCTGAAAGCGGATGAGCGCATCTGGTCGTGGGACACTATATTTGAGCCGCTTAACTATTTTACCGGTGAAAAGCATGAATTGAAATTTCTGCCGCCGAGAACTGATTTCTTTACACGTCACGAGAGTCAGTTTGAGTAATAAAGCAAATAATAAAACTGCCGTATCGGTTTATTCGGTACGGCAGTTGTTTTATTCTGTTACAATAACCCTGACTTCGGCTTTAATATCAGGATTTGCTGCGCTGTATACTGTAACAGTGCATTCTCCGGGAGCTATACCCGTGATCCAGCCCTCATAGTTGACGACAGCAATATTGGTGTTGCTGCATCGCCATATTTCAGATTTGTCCGGAGTATCAGCCGGGAGCATCGTTACCAGCGGCATATCGCCAAATCCTTTTTTAATGGTAATTTCATAGCGATCAAGTTTTATTTCAGCAACTTTGTTGTCGGTGACAGTTACCTTGACTTCTGCTGTTACATTCGGATTATTCACGCTTTGAACAGTAACGGTGCATTCGCCGGGAGCTATGCCCACGATCCAGCCCTCATAGTTGACGGTAGCAATGTTAGTATCGCTGCTCCGCCATATTTCAGATTTATCCGGAGCATCAGCAGGGAACATGGTTACAAGCGGCATATCGCCCTGGTTTATGCCAATCGTTACTTCGTATTTGTTAAGTTTTATTTCGCTGACTTTATTGTCGATTACGGTTACTTTTATTTCTGCTTTCACGTCAGGATTATTCACGCTCTGGACTGTAACGATGCATTCACCTGGAGCCTGACCTACGATCCAGCCTTCGTAGTTGACGGTAGCAATACTTGAATCGCTGGTCCACCATATTTCAGATTTATCCGGAGCGGAAGATGGAAGCATCTTTACTATAGATATATCGCCGCTGCCGACTTTCACAGTTATTTCGTACTTGCTTAACTCTATATCCTGAACGGTATCGTGATCATCATATACTGTTGTAGTTGTGGTTGAAGTAGAAGTATTAGAGGAAGTAGTAGTTGTTGTTGTTATCGGCTTGTGAATATCGATAGGTTCGTATTTAAGATAGTCTTCCAGCATCAGCAGCCCGTCTGACGATAAATATGTATAATAATTAAGCGAGATCGTTGCATCACTGCCGGTGATAATACCATCGCCGTTTATATCGCAGGCAATCTTCTTTGCACCGTTGAACCGACCATAACCTCTGCTGGATAAGAGTGTGTATTCTTGTAGAATAAGGGTTGCATCTGTGCCGGTGTATTTCTGATCATTATCAATATCTCCAAGCATATAGCGAGCTTCAGTGGTTGTTGTAACAGAAGAAGAAGTAGTAGTAGTAGTAGTTGTTGTTGTTGTTGTTGTTGTTGTTGTTGTTGTTGTTGTTGTTTTGGGTTTTAAAGTTGTAGCGGATGACTTAGTCGTTGTTTTGATTTTTGCAGTAGTTGCGGGTGATTTTGCAGTTGTTTTCGGGGCAGTACTGGTTGTTGTTTTGGCAGTCTGTGCTGACGATATCTTGTCCGGAACATCTTGTATGTATTTTGCGTTCGTTGACAAGAAGTCGCAGGAAACGACTGTGTTTTCAGCTGCCACCGGATGAGAATATCCGAAGGAAAAAGAACAAATGCACATTGAAAAAGAAATGACAGCTGCTAATAGCTTGTGTTTTTTCAAAAAAATCCCTCCTATAAATGATATCTTTAGACAGTATTTGCAGTACTGATTTTTATTTTTTCTAAAGACAAAGATAATTATACCATATTCTGGAAGAAAAATAAAGAAATATGACGAGAGTTGTACAATTTGCCATGCAGAAATTTTGTTTTATTTTCTGGAAAAACTTGGACAAAACGCAAAAAAAGGATGCAAAAGCATCCTTTTTTAGTAAAATTAATTATATAAACTTTATTGTTCGGCAAATGGATCCAGCGTAGACACCAAATGTATAAGGAATTTTTGTATCATAAGAGCGTCATTATTGGTGAGATCAGTGCCGTTTTCAAAAACGTCAGCGTTGATTTTGCCCTGCTTTGTGATGTGAGTAGGCTCAGTGCCGTTGATTCCGTATAAGTCAGGATTTCCGATAGACTGCATTACGAGTATAGCATCATTAAGAAGAACCTGACCGTCGCAGTCGGCATCACCCCATACAGTTACTGCCGGCTGAGGAGGAACTGTTGTAGTTGTCGTGGATGTTGTTGTAGTTGTAGACGTAGTAGTTGTCGTAGAGGTTGAAGTTGTGGTTGTGCTTGTAGTAGTAGTAGTAGTAGTTGTTGTTGTTGTCTGAGGCTGTTCATAGTACACTTCTACACTGCTTACTGTAACAGTATCAGGAGCGCCGTAGTAATATCCAACGGTAATATTTCCGTCAGGATTTACGAGGTTTGTAATTGCATTTGTTCCGGAAATCGAAGATGGAACGATCCACATAACTTCCTGTTTCTTACCTGCATTAAGAACCGCATAGCTGCCTTCTTCCTGGAAGTAGTAACCGGCGTCTGCGTCATTGATACCAGTACCGATACCATAAACAAATTTTTCAATATCAGCGTCGGCAGTTACCTCAAATTTGATAGCGTATACGTCCATATCCTCTTTAAGCTTAAGATCAGAATATGGGATTTCAACGCTTTGGGTTGTTTCGTCTGTGTAGTTGAGAACTTTATCTACAATGGCGGATAGCGTACCGGTATACGGAACAGTTCTTTCAATTGTGTAAGTGAGGGCTGCGCTTGTAATAGTGCAGGTTTCTGCCTCGGTATATTCCTCAGTATCGGCAACTGTGCCATACCAGAACTGGAACGAAACGGCGTCTGTGATTTGTGACGACATACATTCCTGAACACTTTTTGGAGGTTCCCAGTATGCGTTAATGTACGTACCTGCGCCCTCGATAGTAATGCCTGTTCCGATATCGTCAATAAGGAACTTTACTCCTTGTGCCACTAATTCGTCCAATTGATCCGGTCCCATGTCGTTGTACCAGTAGCCTGCGCTTTCTTTGCCCTCGATTCCGGCAACACGTTTTGCATATTCAGTATCGGCGTCAGAACCGCTCTTTACGTTCATACCGCCGCCGTACATGAACTTGTCAAAAGGCGTTTCAGATTCAACTGTGACGTTTAAAGACTCGATAGTAATACCGTCCATTTCAGTAATGCCAAAGTCTGCATAGCTGAATTTATGACTGTTTATGGGAGCGTCCTCTGTGAATTCATCGGGATGAAGAGCATAATAGTCCTCGTCAAAGCCTTTTGTGAGAAGAATATCAAGATCATTAAGTTCTCTTGTGACTGTGGATGAGATTGTAGCCGTACCGTCCTCATTGTCCTTGAAGCTCCAGTCTCCGCTTTTTCTGTTTTTAGCTTCAAATGACGGACCAGGTGCCGGCGGATCAGGATCAGGACCGGGACCAGGTGTTACAGCAGCGTCAAACTCGGTTTTGGTAAGGGTTACCGTATTTTCAACCATGTCTCCGACTGAATTATCGTAGTGAGCGCTGTAGTAGCATCTGAACTGGTATTCTCCGCCCGGTTTGATGTCAACGTCACTGAGGTCTACGGTAACTGTATTAGTTCCCTTTTTGAGAGAAATCTCAAAGCCTGAACCCTTTGAATCCCAACCGCCCTTAGCGTTATGTTCAGTCCAATAAGGAGACTGGCTTGTGGAAATGCCAAGACCGTATGTGAATTTCTGGTCATATTCTGTCTCGATTGTAAATGTAATTTGTTTTGCGCCGTTCTCCGGCAGATTTCCCGAAACAGAATCATCTACAGTCATAGATTTACCTGCTGCTCTTGAAGCTGAAAGCTTCATATCAGGATTGACAGTAGCATTGACAACGGATGCTGCAAGGCAGGCGGGAACAGCAGAAGCTGCAAGAGCCATACTTACAACAGAGGCCTTTACTCTGCTGAAAAGTGATTTCTTCATTGTTCATTCCTCCATAAATAATTTGCTGTTAGTGTATATATTTTCTTATGTTAACATTATATCACATAACGCCAATAAATGTGTTAATACTCTGTAAAAGCTTTGTGAATTTGGAAAAGAATTTGTATGATACGCACAATAGATTTTTAGCTAATTAAAATTAAATATAATTAAAAGGAGCGCAGAAATGTTAATTGCGCTCCTTTGGCTTTTTACGGATTTGTTGTTGTCTGTGTTGGATTATTTCTTGAAGAAGTGGTTTTTTCGTTGGTTTGCGGCTCTATGTGTTTTGATTTTTGAATAATTACCGACGGCTTTGTCGGATTTGCAACAGCCCATACCTTATCGGAAGCAAGACATGAAACTGTTACGTCAAAGTAGAATTGTCCTTCAGAATTATCTGAATTCAGCAGATTCGCTTCTGCAACGAAATCAGCGGGAGTAAGCTTTGCAAGCTCTTCTTTTGGACCGACAACACATATCTGTACGCTATTGCTCATAAGATTGTAATCGTAATCACTGCCACCGGGTTTGTTGGTTATATGGATATTGCTTTTGTCAATTATGAATTCTTTTCGGTCGAGACCGCTGTCGTCGAGAGTCAGAACGACGTTTTCAAGTTCGGACATATTTATAACATTGCTTTCTTCAAGCAGTGTATTTATATCAAATGACTTGGTATAGCCCAGATCCATATCACTGAGATTGATTTTACCGATTTCGAGCGGGTCGGCAATTTCAAACTGACTGTTTTTTGAAGCAAGCGTAAGTGAATCGGCGGAAAGATTGAATTTAAGGCTGCTCTTGTCAAAGTCCGCTGATCCCCCAAGGATCTGCACGGAGAGTTTTACGGTTTTCTGGGAAAGAACAGGGATATTAATAGAAAAGCTTGCAGTATTGAAATCCATCATGGACTGGTCGATTACAGTGCCGTCTTCAGCTAAAAGCTGTAATTTATCGGTCTGAAGATCGACAGATGATTCAAGACTCATTTTTCTGTCGGTATAGGCATAGCACTTTGAGATATTTTTCAGCTGTTCCGAAGGTCCCGTTATTTTTACGGTATCGGGTTTGCACTTCTGCTCCGCCTGATATATGACCTTTCCGTTTATTGCCGATATGTTGGGGTATTTGGGTTCTACCGGCATTTCGACAGTTTCATATTTATCGAGCATGACCGTGACTGTCTGTGGGGATATGGATTCCACTTCAAAGGGAATATCTTCATTGCTGCGTACTTTTATTGACAGCGTTCTCCTGCCGGGCGTTGTGATGCCGGATGTGTCTACGTATGCAGTGAAGCTGTCCGGACTCATTTTGGACGCCTGAGTACGGCTTCCTTTTACGGTTACATTAACGTGTTCAATATTGCATGAAATTATGCTCAGACCGTTTTCAGAAGCGGTCGAGCCTGAGATATCCGTGCTCAGCCTCACGTCCCTGATCTGCTTTGTAACTGACGGATAAAAAGCCATCGAGATGGCGAACCATACGATACAGGCGATAATCACAGAATATATGGCAAGAGAAAGATTATTTTTTGCTCCCTTCGCAACACGCTTTTTTAACTTATCGAGTATCCTCATTTCTTTTTCCTCCTTTCACTGTGTGAGGAAAAAAACATTTTACCAGGGAGCATTATCTCCGTTTTTTCCTCGAAAATTTCACTTTCAAGGAATTTTTTTAGTTTTTCTCTGGTATAATCCCTGACGAGAATTCCGTTCATTGCCGTTGAGATCTGACCTGTTTCTTCTGACACTACGATTATGAGAGCATCGGAATTTTCACTCATTCCTATAGCGGCCCTGTGACGTGAACCAAGACGCTTGTCGATTTGTGCGTCCTTCTGCGGCTTTGGCAGAAAACAGGCTGCCGCAAGGATCATTCCGTCCCTCATGATAACTGCTCCGTCATGAAGAGGCGTTTTGGGATAGAATATATTGCCGAAGATTTCTTTGCTCGGAGTTGCATTCAGGATAGTTCCCGTTTCTATCTGTTCGCCGAGACGAACCTGACGTTCAATTACGATGAGAGCGCCGGTGCAGGTAGCTGAAAGTTCAACGCAGGAATCACATACGGATTCTATGGCTGGTTCCCAGGTTCTGGTAAGTTCGTCTGCGCTCTGTCCTATACCGAGGAAACGCACGCCGAAACGTGTTCTGCCTGCCTTTTCAAGCATACGCCGGAGTTCGGGCTGAAAGAGGACGATCATGGCAATAAGTCCGATATCAAGAGCCTGGTTCAGCAAATACGGAATAACTTTTAGCTGGAGAAAAACGCTTATGAAATAGCCTGCAACGAGAAAAAGGATTCCCTTTACCAGCTGACCGGCACGGGTCTCACGGATAAGTCTCAGCAGCAGATATATAAGATATGCAAGTATTGCAATATCAATAATATCTATCAGCTCTATGGTGCTGATAACGCTGAGAAAAGCGGATTTTAACTCATGGAAGGACATCTGTTCACATCCTTTATGTAAGATTTTCTTTTGAACCCGGATGACAGTTTACCAGGTTCGGTGGTATGTACGAGGGCGTCTGCCCTCGTTTCCGCAGCATTCTATAATATATTGTACCACATTTTCAGATATTTTCAATAGTTTTTTATAATTTTTTTCGGTTTGAGATATTATTAATTAAATTAGCAAGAGCAATTCCGTCGCCTTCATTACTGAATGCCGATGGAGCAAATCTTACCGTTCCTGTTTTTGTCCCCAGCTGAGTATGAGCAAGAGCCGCACAGTGGAAGCCTGCCCGGAGACAGTATCCGTGCTGCGCAAGTTCCTCAGCCAGTTCTTCGGATGGGATTTCTGCTGCATTGAAAGATACAATAGGCACGTAATTGCTTTGCGGTTCACGATATATGGTGATCTTTCTGTTTTTTTCGAGTTCCTTTATAAAACTTCGGCAGATGTGCTCTTCGTGGGAGTATATCCGGTCTATGCCTTTTTTGCGTAAAAATCCGATGCCGGCTTTAACTGACATCGCCCCGATTATGCACGGTGTGCCGCTTTCAAGACCGTCGGGAAGTATATCCGGTTGTTTTAAGCTGAGAGATGTGCTTCCTGTTCCGCCCTGAATTATCGGAGAAATTTTGTACTTTCCATCGGTAATGAGAAGTCCGGTGCCTGTTATTCCGTAAAGACCTTTATGACCGGCAGTGCAAAGGATGTTTATTCCGTCTGAAATATCTATATCCATTATGCCGCACGCCTGAGCGCCGTCAGCAATAAAGCATATATTGTGTTCACGGCAGAGCTGCCCGATTTCCCTCCATGGCATGATCTGACCGGTAACGTTACTTGCGATAGTACATACGATAGCTTTTGTATCCGGACGGATGAGCTTACGGAAGTTCTGCACAGTGCAGCTGTCGTCAGGGCATACCTGCGCAATGGAGAGCGTTATTTTTTTCTCCAGTGCAAGCTGAGCTCCCGGACGTGCCGCCGAATTATGCTCCATGCTGCTTATTATAAGATGACCGCCGCCTTTCATTACGCCCTGAATAGCAAGATTCAGGGCGTGGGTGCAGTTAAGGGTAAAAATCACATTTTCCGGCTGTGCGCCAAAAAATTCGGCTGCCGCAGTCCGTGCCGAATAAAGAGCACGAGAGGTGCGCATGGCAAGGGCGTGACCGCCCCTGCCTGAATTTCCGCCGAACTGATCTACTGCCTGCATGACCGCACGTTTTACTTCTGGCGGCTTTGGATAGGTGGTTGCTGCGTTATCAAAGTTTATTATCATTTCAGCTGCCCCCTTTTTCTTTGATGATAAAAGGAACAGCGTTCATTTTCAGGATTTCGGCAGCCCTTTTTACATCGCTCCTTACGTGAAGGGAGTATCCGCAGCTGCCGGGAGAAGCATTGACATTCCTTTTCAGATCGCAGGAGATCCCTCTTGCTTTCAGCAGTTTTTCACCTTTTACGGCAAAGGTATACGAGGGCATTTCCATAATGATGACTGTCAAAATCAGCCCCCTTTTCCAGGAGACAGGAGATATTGAAGCAAGAACGGAAGCTCCTGTCATCCTGCTTCTTGATTTCTTGCTTCTGTACAGTATATGCGATATTTCGGAAAAGAGTGAATCATTTTTAGGAAGTAGCGCAAAATCTATTTTTTTCTGTTCTTTTTCTTTTTGCGTACAGACCAGCCGAAGCTGCCTAATCTTTTTCCAAGTGAAAAGTATTCGCCGTGAGCGTATGCCATAAGACCGCATTTTTTCATATCCAGGCGGTTGTTCTCGTCGATATAGTCATCGTCAACATCCACGCCGACGATCTTTGCCAGAAACATGGTATGAGTCCCCAGCTCTTTTGCTTCAGTTACCCGACATTCAAGGCAGACAGGACATTCTTCAATAAGCGGTGCGGATAACTCATGGGACGGAACAGCATGAAATCCGCAGAGAGCAAATTTATCCGTATCACTGCCGCTTTTTACACCGCAGAGGTCGGTCTGACGGCACATGGCGGCAGTGGTGAGATTTATTACAAATTCTCCGGAACTTTTGATGATGTCGTAAGAATACCTCTGCGGACGCACAGAAATATAGGTCATAGGCGGATTCGTGCAGACGATTCCTGTCCATCCTATCGTAAGAACGTTGGGGGATTCGATAGTTCCGCAGCTTACGAGAGCCGCCGGAACAGGGGACAGTAAGGCGCTGCCTTTCCAGAATTGTTTGGACATATTTTTCACCAGCTTGATTTGTATTTTTTTTATTATAACATATTTTAAAAAAGATTTCAATAGCGTCAGAAAACACAAAGAAAAATTAATATCATGTTATTTATCAGTCGGCTATAGCGTGTTCATATAAAATAAATTTGTCGAAAAGACATATACTGCATTTTTATGTGAACACGCTATAATATAAACAGCATAAGAGAATTTATTTTTTACGTTTTTATCATGAGGAAATTCTCACTATAAGGGGGATTCCGCCTTTGGTTGGATTGAGGGGACGGCGTCCCGCTTAAGTTGTTGATACAAGCAGAGATATGACAAATTTCGCAGGTATGTAATGGTATAATATGGCAGGAAAAGGAGGCGTCACAATGAAAATGGAAATAAAAACCGGTTCAGGAGGAGCTACAGCGCTGCTCAGCGGTGAAATTGACCATCATAATGCAAAGGAGCTTCGCTCTCAGCTTGATAAATTCATCATATCCGTTCAGCCTGCCCTGCTTGTTATGGATTTCAAAAACATAACTTTTATGGATAGTTCCGGGATAGGTCTGATAATGGGCAGATCGAAGCTCATAAGAGAGTGCGGCGGCTGTCTGGAGGTCAAAAATACCCAGCCGTATATCCGCCGTGTACTAAAACTTTCAGGTATTGAGCGGATTGTGAAAATTACGTGAGGAGGAAAAGAAATGGAAGTATTAAACGAAATAAAATTTACCATGCCCTCGCTTTCGGTGAACGAAGCGGCGGCCCGTGCCGTGGTTTCATCATTCCTGATACAGGCAGACCCTACTGTTGAGGAGCTTTCAGATATCAGGACTGCTGTTTCGGAAGCCGTTACAAATGCCGTTGTACATGGCTACAGAAATTCCAAGGGAAGCGTTGAACTTACGGTAAAGTTACTGAAAGACCGTGAAATATACATACGCATCAAAGACAAAGGCTGCGGCATATCTGATGTAAAACAGGCGATGGAACCGCTTTTTACTACAGCTCCCGAAGAGGAACGGTCGGGTCTGGGATTTTCGGTCATGGAATCGTTTATGGACAAGCTTAAAGTGAAAAGCGCCGTAGGAAAGGGCACGACAGTAGTCATGCGAAAAAGGCTTTCTCCTCATGAAAACTGAATCCGCACAGCCGCTTGCAGAGGAAAATCTCGGTCTCGTTCATCTTTGCGCCAATAAGTTCCGCAGCAGGGGGATTGAATATGAGGATCTGTATTCCGCAGGGTGTATAGGTTTGTTAAAGGCGGTCAAGGCTTTTGACCCGGAGCGGGGCGTGAAGTTCTCCACATATGCAGTGCCTGTTATTCTGGGTGAGATAAAGCGGCTTTTTCGTGACGGCGGAGCCGTCCATGTAAGCCGCAGCCTTAAAGAATTATCGCTCTCTCTTCAGAAACTTTGCGAAGAATTTCGATGCGATAAGGGAAGGGAGCCTACAATATCGGAATTGTCTCAGCTTTCTGGGGAGTCAGAGTCTGATGTTTCCGAGGCGCTTTGCGTCAGTAAGCCGGTTCTTTCCCTTACTTCCGGCGATGAGGACGGCAGCGAGATAGAAATTCCTCAGCCGCCTCCGGACGAAGCAATTGTAGATCTTATTGCGCTAAGGCAGATAATGGAGTGTCTTGAACCCAATGACCGTGCACTGTTGGAGCTGCGCTATTTCAGGAATCTTACACAGACCAAAACGGCAAAAGCGCTTGGGATGTCGCAGGTACAGGTATCACGGAGAGAAAAAAAGCTCCTGACGCATATGCGGGAGGAGCTGTTGAAGTAGCGATCAGAAAATAAGATATTCAATGACCGAATTTGACAAGAGAAATCCTTTAGGAGTAAGTGAGATAATATCATTGTTAAAGTTGATATAACCGGCTTTCAGAAGCGGCGGAAGCTTTTTTTCGATCATGATTCGCTTTTCTCCGGCGCTGCGCAGATCGAGCCCTTCACGCAGACGAAGCCGGAGCATGGCGTATTCCTCAAATCCGCAGGGGGATTCGTCGGTGACGTACACGGGCTGAATATCGGAGGAAATGAATTCTTCCAGCTCGTTTTTGACTGCAAACCGCTTTCCGCCGTAACAGGAATGCGCCGAAGGACCGATGCCGAGATAATCCCTGCATTGCCAGTAGCGGCAGTTGTGACGACTTTCAAAAGACGGTTTTGCAAAGTTTGAGACTTCATACTGAAAGAAACCGTGCTGTTCAAGGATATTAACGGTGTGAAGATAAAGCTCTGCTGTGAGTTCGTCGTCGGGAAGATGTGAACGGACGTTGGCGCAGTCGAAAGGTGTTCCGGATTCGACCTTCAATAAATACGCTGAAATATGACTGATAGGCATACTGCAAAGACGATTCAGGGAATATTCAAGGCTATTCCCGGTTTGATCCGGCAGAGCAAGCATGAGGTCACAGGAGATATTATCAAATCCTGCGTCTGCGGCGTCAAGAACTGCTTTTTCCGCCCTGGCGGAGTTGTGGCTTCTTCCAAGGAATTGCAGCTCGCTGTCCGTCATGGACTGAACTCCGATAGAAAGCCGGTTAATACCTATATATCGCAGCTTCTTCAGCCTATCAGGAGACAATCCGGAGGGATTGGCTTCAAGTGTTATCTCGCAGTTCTCTTCAAGGCTGAAACGATTCTGCATCCGGTCTATGATGAAAGCAAGCTGCTCCGGAGACAGAAGAGAGGGAGTTCCGCCGCCGAAATAAACGGTGTCAACGGTGGTCTGCGGTTTTCCGTAATGATCGAGATTGCGCAGAACAGCTTGTACATAAGCATCTGCGTTTTCTTTTGAGTATTTCAGAGAATAGAAGTCGCAGTAGCCGCATTTTTTTCCGCAGAATGGAACGTGGATATATAATCCAAGCTTTTTCATGAGATATCAAGTCTGATGGACTCTTCCATTTTGAAGAAAAAAGCGTTTACAACAGCGGGAACAATAAATTCCGAGAGGATAAGCAGTATAAAAACAGGGATTTCCCTTATTGCAAGAGCGTCGTAATGCTGTGAATTAAGGAAGTATGCGACCATTACAACAATAACGATCACACTGTAAACGGCATTAAAAATGGTGGCTCCCTTGCCGTTTACACATTTTGTGCCGCAGTGTTTGCAGGGCTTTCCCTTGGAATTCATTTTTCCGGCAAGAGCCTTGGTCAGTGGGGTGAATCCTTTTTTTCCGCAGTGGGGGCAGGTATATATACTCATTTTTATCAATCCTATCTGAATTTTTATTGACTATTTCCGGGAGTTATCGGTGTGAGAACCGGCGTTTTCTTTGCAATCGGAGTTTCTTTCGCAAAGGGTGCTTTTTTTCTGACGATAAATGGGAGTTCTGTCGTTTTTGTCGCTTTTTTTCGTTTTCTGCGGAACGTAAATAAATATTCCGCATATAAAATTACAACGATAACGAACATCATAGCGACTGCCGTCCAGATTCCATAGAAGTTGTCGTCTCCTGAGACAAGTCCCCAGAAAATCAGCAATGATGCGGTGACACCGAAACTGAGAGGGGAGAACTCCCTCAGCCTTATCCATATCGCTCTGAAAAATCTGTACGGTTTTGAATTGCGGCGGAAGATCATTTCTGCGATAGCCGATACTGCGCTCAGTACGATCGTTATCCAGAGCAGGATAATAATAAAATAATTTATCATTGGTATTCCTCCGGTTTCAGCTGTCAAGCTTGAGAACGCTCATGAACGCTTCCTGCGGAACTTCTACCGTTCCAAGCTGGCGCATACGTTTTTTTCCTTCCTTCTGTTTTTCGAGAAGTTTCTTTTTACGTGTTATATCGCCGCCGTAGCACTTTGCAAGAACGTCTTTGCGCATGGCTTTTACGGTTTCACGGGCAATTATCTTTCCTCCGATAGCAGCCTGTATGGGGACTTCAAAGAGCTGGCGTGGAATGTTTTCTTTCAGCTTTTCAGCTATTTTGCGTGCTCTGCCATAAGCCTTGTCGGTGTGGATTATAAATGACAATGCATCAACTACGTCGCCGTTAAGAAGGATATCCAGTTTTACCAGCTTCGAGGGAGCGTAGCCCAGCATTTCATAATCGAAAGAAGCGTAGCCCTTTGTGCGTGATTTCAGCACGTCAAAGAAATCATAGACGATCTCGTTAAGGGGCAGTTCATAGTGCAGGTTTACTCTTGTATCGTCGAGATACTGCATATCCTTGAAAACGCCTCTCCTGTCCTGACAGAGTTCCATAATATTTCCGACAAATTCTGATGGAGAAAGAATATCCGCTTTGACCATGGGTTCTTCAGCTGTCTGAATGAGCGCCGGATCGGGGTAATTGGTGGGATTGTCAATATAAACAGTCTCACCGTTTGTCAGAGTAACTTTGTAGATAACAGACGGAGCGGTCGTGATAAGATCAAGATTGTATTCACGTTCAAGGCGTTCCTGTATGATTTCCATATGCAGCAGTCCGAGAAATCCGCAGCGGAAGCCGAAACCGAGAGCGATTGATGTTTCCGGCTCGAAAGACAGAGAGGCGTCGTTGAGCTGGAGTTTTTCAAGAGCTTCACGCAGATCGCCGTATTTAGCGCCGTCAGCAGGATAAATGCCGGAAAAAACCATAGGATTTACTTTTCTGTAACCCGGAAGCGGTTCGTCGCAGGGAACGTCGTTATTGGTAACGGTATCGCCGACCTGCGTATCGCCGATACTTTTAATGGAAGCAGCGATATATCCGACTTCGCCGGCCTCCAGGGAACCGCTGTTGATAAGATTGGAAGCGTCCATAAAACCTGCCTCCACAACGGTGAATACCGCACCGGTCGCCATAAGACGAATGCTGTCGCCGACTTTTACCGTTCCCTCCTTGACTCTGACATAGATAATAACGCCTTTGTAGGAGTCGTAGTAGCTGTCAAAGATCAAAGCTTTCAGCGGCTTTTTTGTATCACCTTTCGGAGCAGGGATATCAGTGACGATCTTTTCAAGGACAGCTTCTATATTTGTGCCCATTTTTGCCGATATTCTGGGAGCGTCCATGGCAGGGATGCCGATAACGTTTTCGACTTCGCTGCAAACTCTTTCCGGGTCGGCGGACGGCAGGTCGATCTTATTTACAACGGGAACGACCTCCAAATCATGTTCAATGGCAAGATAGGTATTTGCAAGAGTCTGCGCCTCGATTCCCTGAGATGCGTCAACTACCAGAACAGCGCCCTCGCAGGCGGCAAGAGAACGGGAAACCTCGTAGTTGAAGTCAACGTGACCGGGAGTGTCGATGAGGTTGAAGATATAAGTCTCGCCGTCGGAGGCGGTGTATTTAAGACGGACAGCACGTGCTTTTATTGTGATTCCACGCTCACGTTCGATATCCATGTTGTCGAGAAGCTGATCTTCCATGTCACGGACGGCGACGGTCTCGGTTTTTTCAAGTATCCTGTCGGCAAGTGTTGATTTGCCGTGGTCTATATGGGCGATTATGCAGAAATTTCTGATTTTTTCGTTAGCCAAATCGGTTTTACCTCTTTCTGTAGTGATATGCCGGAAGTTTCCGGATATTTATTATTGTATATTATATCACAAAAATTATTGTTTGTAAATACATGAATAAAAAAATCGTACAGCAAAAGCATTTACTTTTTATTATGTTTATAAAGGGGGACGCTGTCCCATATGCGTTTACTTAATAGAAGAAATATGATATAATAAGAAATATGGAAACAAAAATAAAAGA
>CAMZZN010000020.1 GCA_947345935.1 uncultured Ruminococcus sp. | reverse complement strand
AATTAATAAAAATGATAAATAATGATTTTACAATATAAATCGACATAAAAAAAGAGACTGCATTTGCAGTCTCTTTTATATTCAGTAAGGAAGCCTGAATTGTCCTGCGTGCCAGGAACCGTCGCTTTCTATAACGATAGAAAAGGTATCGGTCGTGGTGTAAGATGCGCTTCCGTCAACGTCTGTGCCACTGTAGTGATTTTCGACAGTGAAAAAGATCTCGTCCCCGCTGTTTGATTGAATCTCCGTGATCTTTGAGCCGGTATAGAAAATATCGGCTCCACGTGCGGAATTCAGTGCGTAGACAGAACCGCCGCCGTCAATGAATATTTCTGACAAATTAGTGGGGTAACGACGGCTGAAAACTTTGTAATAGTCGTTTTCAACATCGCTGAAAGAATTGATGTCGCTGTCAACGATTCTGTAGAAACGCCAGTCAAAATCAGTTTCGATATAGTCGTCGGGGTCTGTTTCATACGGGCAACCTACAGTGAAGTTCCACTGCGTAGTGCAGGCGGATTCAAAAAGAGCCTGCGCTGCTGCAATAAGGATTTCTTCGTCCTTGTCATCGGAATTCTCGTCGAATATCACAGCGCCGTTGTCATCGTAAGAAAAGGAATTATTTTCGATTGGATCAGGCTGAAGCGTAGTTTCCTCCTGGCGGTCGGTATTCTGTGAGTTGTCAGCAGTTCCGGAGGATGCTGCAGCAGTGGTTTTCTCGGTTTTTTCCGGAGCGGATGCTGTGGTTTTGCCGGCAGGATCGAGTGGGTCGGGCTGTTTGGTGGTCTGAACGTCCGACGTGGAAGCCGAAGCGGATGTATCCGGCGAATTTTTGCCGGCTTTTTTAGATGAATCGCTTTTGCCGCATCCCGCAATGGTGAGAACGGCAGACAGAGCGATAAAAAATGAAAAAAGTCTTTTCATAACAAAACTCCTTACGTAATTATTCATCGTTGAGAACAAAGTCTATGAGACCGTCGCCGACGTTTACAGCGGCGCAGATTACCTGAACAGACTGTCCCAGCGCATAGGATACACCGCTGAATTTTTCGGTTAGGAGGGCGGGCTCGGAGTAATCGTATTCGCCCTCCGGCAGCGTCCTGATATGCACAAGTCCCTCGACGGTATTGGGAAGCTGTGCATAGAATCCGAACTCCGTAACGCCGGATATTCTGGCGTCGAACACCTCTCCGATATGACTGCGCATATATTCCGCTTTGTAGCAGTCCTCGCATTCACGTTCCACGGCGGCGGCTCTCAGTTCTGCTGCAGAAGAACGCTCCGCAGCGTTAGCGGCAAATCCCGAATAGCGTTTGTCAAGCCATTCTTTTCTGTAGCCGGCAAGAACATCGGTTATTATTCTGTGGATAGCCAGGTCGGGATATCGGCGGATAGGAGACGTGAAGTGGGCGTAATCCTTCAGCACCAGACCAAAATGACCCAGGGGTTCGACAGAATATTTTGCTTTTGCCATAGACCGAAGAACAAGCATATTTACTGCTTCAAATTTGTCCGTTCCCCGTACATTATTTAGAATATCGGCGGCGTGGCACGGCTTGAATTCGCTGAAATGAGGATATTCAACGCCCATTTTTACAAGAGTTTCACGTAGAAGCTCTGTTTTTTCTTCCGGAGGAGCTTCGTGAATCCGGTAAACAAAGGGAATCTTTTTTTCGGCAGCCAGCCGGGCGGCAGCTTCGTTTGCGGTAAGCATGAATTCCTCGATTATTTGTTCTGACTTGCCTCTTTCACGTGGAAGAACGTCGGTACAGACGCCGTTTTCGCCGATGACAAGCCTGCTTTCGGCAGTGTATATATCGGGAGCTTTTCTTCGCTTCTTTTTAGCGATAAGCAGATCGGCAAGTTCGTTCATAAGAAAGATATCGTTTCTGACGTGTTCGTATTTCCGGCGTATATCGTCAGTCTCGTTTCCGTCGAGTATCGTATTTATCTCGCTGTAAACGCCCTTTACCCGGGATCGGATAGCGCTTTTGCAGAAGCGGTATGAAACAAGTTCGCCGCAGCTGTCAAGCTCCATGAACGCTGACATCGTAAGTCTGTCTTCTCCTGGATTGAGAGAGCAGATACCATTGGAAAGCTCTTTCGGCAGCATTGGGATGACCTGATCGGCGTAGTATATGCTTGTTCCACGGCGCAGAGCTTCTTTGTCGATAGCGCTGTTGCCCTTGACGTAGTGGGAGACGTCTGCAATATGAACGCCGAGAAGCCAGCCGTTATCGTTTTTTGAAACAGAGACGGCGTCGTCCAGATCTTTCGATTCGGCTCCGTCTATGGTGAAGATCGTCATATCACGGAGATCCTCACGATTGTTGAAGGAATAGTCCTGTATGCCTCCCTCGGAGATCTTTCTTGCCTCTTTAAGAACATCGTCCGGAAATTCGGCAGGAGCTCCGTGATTTATGAGGATGGATGCCGCACAGGCAGCAGCGGAATCGGAACTTCCGAAAACGCCGGCGACCCTGACCGTGTGCTCTGCGTGACGCCGTCCACGAAAAACGATTTCCGCCAGGACTTTGTCGCCGCTTTGGAAAGGAACGCTTTGTTTTTCGGCAATCGTTATGTGATTCTTTGAAGCCGAATCGGGCACAAGATAAGCCTTGCCGTCAATTATTTCAACAGTTCCGGTAAGCTGAGAGCTTCCGAAGCTGACGATATCTATTACTTCGCCTTCCGGTTCGCCGGAGCGTGAGGGGATAGCCGTGATAAGAACTCTGTCTCCGGGCATTGCGCCGAGCATATATTTGCCGGGTATAAAATATTCCGTGCCGCCGTCCGCTTCGGCAAAACCGAAAGTACGGCTAAGGCGTGTCACCGTGCCGCAGGCCACTCCGAGACGGGAGCATAGCCCGGTTTTCATGCCTTTTTTCATCATGATAACGCCCTCGGAGCGCAGTTCGTCGAACGCCTTGATAAAGTTATCCCTGCCTTGCTTTTTTGTACGGCATTTTGATTCAAGTTCGCTTACCGGCATAAGCTTTTTGCCGTATGCGGAAAGGAATGTGACAATTTTCTTTTTATAGCTTTCCACGGAGCACAGAGCGGCATTTTTCTTTGATACTGGCTTCTTTTTAGCCATTTTTAAGAAACCTCCTTTGCTTTTGAATACGGGGATATTATTTCAATGATGTCAACCTAAGCGGGGACTCTGTCCCCGTACCCCTGCCAAAGGGTGAATCCACCCTTTGGAAACCTATTATTAATTAATTTCATTACCTCATAAAGAGGCAATGAAATTAATTAAAGTGAATGCCCATAGAGTAAATGCGCCTTTGGCAAGAGCATAGGGAACGGAATTCTTTAAGTTGACAACATTGTATATTATTCCCGGAATCACATTAAAAAACAAGCCCCATGACAAAAGCCACGGGGCGGATGATTACTTGGAAGAAATCGGGATTATGTTAATTGCAAGAACAATAATAAACATAATGATTCCAAAAGCTCTTGTAATCTTGTTGAGGATCGCTTCTTTGGTTCTGCCCTCGTTTTTGCCGTAAAATGAATCTGAGCTTGCGCCTGTCAGTGCGGCTGACATACTGTCTTGTGATTTCTGTTCCTGTGAAAGGCAAAGTACAATAATAAGTGCGCAGAGTATAAGGAGGATTATTCCCCCCACGATTTCGAGTGTCGGCATTGTCATAATTATTAACCTCCGTTATAGTAGTTCAACAAGGAATAACCCTGTATGTTTCAATTAACTTTATTATTATATCATATTTTTTTTTCCATTTCAAGAGGAATGTCAGAAAAAGCGTAAAATTTTTCTGCTGTTAATTTGGTAAGATTGTACAAAACATCGCTGAGCGCAATTAAAACCGGACGCCTGTATTGACATTAACAGCTGAAAATGGTATTATTATAAATAACAGTATGAACTTGTCAAGGCGCTGCCGCATTAAAAAGGCTTCAACCGCCGGCCATGCGTCACTGCCTGAAGTTCACAGCATCAGAAGGAGAAAAAATATGCAGTACGGACACTTTGACCTTGAAAACAAGGAATACGTTATAACAAACCCCGCAACCCCTGCCCCCTGGGCGAACTATCTTGGCGACCCCGAATACGGCGCAATGATCTCAAACAATGCAGCAGGCTACAGTTTTGTCAAGTCGGGAGCAAATGGAAGAATTTCACGTTTCCGCTTTAACTCCGATATGGCTCTTCCGGGACGCTATATCTACATCCGTGACAATGACGCCAATGATTACTGGTCGGCTTCATGGCAGCCTGTAGGCAAGCCCCTGGATGAATACAAATCTGAATGCCGCAACGGTACGGCATATACCGTTATCAGTTCGGAATATGCAGATATCAAGTCCGAAACAACTTATTATGTGCCTTACGGAAAAACATACGAAGTATGGCGTGCTAAGATCACAAATGACAGCGATAAGGATAGAAAGCTTTCCGTTTTCGGTTTTGTGGAGTTCACAAACGAACCCAATTACGAGCAGGATCAGGTAAATCTCCAGTATACGCTTTTTATCACACGTACAAGCTTTGAAGGCAACAAGATCATTCAGCATATGAATGAAAACGACGGCGTTGACGAGACGGGATCAAATCATCGTGAGCGATTTTTCGGAATGGTCGGAGCCGATATAACGGCATACAACGGTTCGCTCAGCGATTTTATCGGTTCTTACAGAACATACTCTAATCCTATAGCAGTTGAGACCGGCAAGTGTAATAACGCCATGAATTTCAACAGCAATTCCTGCGGAGCGCTTCAGTCTGATATTACGCTTAAACCCGGCGAAACGGCGGAACTTATCTACATAATGGGTCAGAAGAACAACGCTCAGGCAGACGCTATTCTGGACGAGTACAAAATATCCGGCAGAGTCGATGCCGATATTGCGCAGCTCAAGGATTACTGGCACGGTCAGCTTTCCAATTTCAGGGTTGAAACTCCGTCCGCTGAATTCAACAATATGGTAAACGTCTGGAACGCTTACCAGTGCTTTATCACTTTTATCTGGTCAAGAGCCGCTTCGTTTATTTACTGCGGTCTCAGAAACGGTTACGGATACCGTGATACCGTTCAGGATATCCAGGGAATCATTCACCTTGATCCGGAAATGGCTGCGGAAAAGATCAGATTTATGCTCTCCGCCCAGGTGGACAACGGCGGCGGACTTCCTCTTGTAAAGTTTAATCATAATGCCGGTCATGAGAATACTCCCGACGATCCCGAATATGTAAAGGAGACCGGACATCCCTCATATCGTGCAGACGACGCATTATGGCTCTTCCCGACTATTGTAAAGTATATCGGCGAAAGCGGAAACAAGGATTTTCTGGACGAAGTGATCGTCTATGCAAACGGCGGAGAGGATACGGTTTACGATCATCTTAAAAATGCTGTCAGATTCTCTATGGAGCGTCTCGGAGACCACGATATGCCAGCAGGACTTCATGCCGACTGGAACGATTGTCTCAGACTTGGTGCAAAGGGAGAGTCAACTTTCGTTGCTTTCCAGCTTTACTATGCTGCAAACGCTATCAAGGAGATGGCGTATTTAAAGAATGATATAGAATACATCGCTTATATCAGCGGAGTTCAGGACTCTCTGGAGAATGCTCTTGAAAAGTGCTGGGATGAGGACAGATTTATTCGTGGCATCCGTGAGGACGGAGTTCTGGTAGGTGCAAAAAAAGATCCCGAAGCCAATATGTGGCTCAATCCCCAGTCATGGAGCGTAATTTCCGGATATGCTTCTGATGATGAGGCAGAAAAGGCTATGAACAGCGTTCATGAGATACTCAACACCCCATACGGAGCTAAGCTTATGGATCCTCCCTATAAGGAGCACTATTTTGACGGCGCACTCATGCATATTTTCAATGCCGATACAAAAGAAAACGGCGGTATTTTCTCACAGTCGCAGGGCTGGCTGATTCTTGCCGAAGCTCTTCTCGGACACGGAAACCGTGCGTTTGAATACTTTATGGAAAGTTCCCCTGCCGCCATGAACGACAAGGCTGAGATACGTGTTATGGAACCCTATGTTCACGGTCAGTTTACCGAATCAAAGGCTTCTCCCTTTGAGGGACGTTCTCACGTTCACTGGCTCACCGGTACGGCTTCGACTGTTATGGTCGGATGCGTCGAGGGTATCTGCGGTATGCGTCCTGACGCTGACGGACTGCTGATCTCGCCGTCTATTCCGTCAGAATGGGACGGATTTATGATCGAAAAGAACTTCCGTGGCAAGAAGCTCAATATCAATTTCGATAACTCCGCTCACGTCGAATCAGGCGTTAAGGAGATAATTCTCAACGGTGAAAAGCTTGATGATAACTATGTTCCAGCCGATTTGCTTGCCGGTGTTAATGAAATAAAGGTAATTCTCGGATAATTATAATGCGGTTTTAAAGCTGCACACACAAATATAGGGTAGTGTTTTATTATGAGTGAAATTAAATGTCCAAGCTGTGGAAAAGTAATTCCAATTGATGAAGCTGATTTTTCGGCTATTTTGAATCAGGTTCGTACCAGCGAATTTGAAAAGGAAATTGAAAAACGTGAGGAAGATATAAAAAAGAATCTTGAAGAAAAACATTCTCACGATCTGGAAAGTCAGCTTAATAGTGCAAACTCCTCAAAGGACAGGGAAATCAACGAATTAAAGCTACAGATTGAAAAGCTGAAAGCCGATAAAAATGCAGAAATATCCAGCCTGAAACAGCAGCTTAAAAGCAGTGAGGCAAATCAGCAGCTCAAGATAGATGCTGAGATTGCAAAGGCTGTCAAGCCAAAGGATGAAAAGATCAATGAGCTGAACATGGAACTGCAAAATAACGACATTAAGCAGGAGCTTGCTTTAAGAGATGCTGTTGATAAGATTAAAGCCGAACGTGATATACAGAAAGCCGAATATGAAGCCGAATTAAAAAAGCAGCGGGAACTGGTTGAATATTACAAGGACTTCAAAACTAGTCTTTCTACAAAAATGATTGGAGAAAGCCTTGAGCAGCACTGCGAGCAGGAATTCTGGAAGATACAGAGATATTTTCCGCCTGGACGTGTGACTTTCGGCAAGGATAATACTGTTGCCGAAAACAGTAAGGGCGACTTTATCTATCGTGAACTTGACGAATACGGCAACGAACTGCTGTCTATCATGTTTGAGATGAAAAACGAAATGGATACTACCAAAACCAAACACAAAAATGAACATTTCCTGAAAGAACTTGACAAAGACAGAAAAAATAAAAAATGTGAATACGCCGTCCTTGTATCCCTGTTGGAAGCCGACAACGATTTCTATAATCAGGGTATTACTATACCTCAGGACGGAAAGTTTGAAAAGATGTATATCGTCCGCCCACAGTGTTTTCTCACTATAATCTCAATACTCCGCAATGCAGCCATGAATGTCACCGAATACAAAAAACGTGCGGCTGATCTTGAACAGGAAAATATAGACATCGAGAATTTTGAGAGTAAATTAATTGGTTTTAAAAATGATTTTTTGAAAAGTTTTAATTTCGCAGAAAAAAATTTAAATGAGGCAATTACAGAAATTGAGAACGTTATAAAAGACCTTGAAAGCGTTAAGGAAAAACTTAAACTTTCAAAAAAGCAGTTTGGAACTGCCAATAACAAACTTGATAAAATATCTGTAAAAAAACTTGCCAAGGATAGTCCGTCACTGCTTGCAATAACATCAGGTTCTGATAATTAAAGAGTATAAAAAATCCGCAGTATTCAATAAATACTGCGGATTTTTTATTCCGTGGTGTCCTCAGAGATGGTATTCACCGGAATAGACTGACCGTTCTCATCGTAAAAAACGATATTATCAATATAAAGATTGGAATCGTTCTCCGAGCCCCAGCGCATTACCAGAAAATTTGCGTCCTCCATGTTTTCATCCCAGCAAAGACCGCTGTCGGCAAGCAGGAATTTAAAGCAGGCATGGACAGCTCCGGAGCGTTCGCAGTTGTACTCTCCGCCCTCAAATTCGGCAAAATCGTACCATGTACCCTCGCCCTCGTCGTTTTTCTTGGCGGTAACAGTGCCTCCGCCGGCGCAGATGGTACCGGGAGCTTTAACTTTGTTGCCGTCTTGATTAGTATAGTTTTCGGAAACGGCGTCGGCGTACAGGTCAAATTCGATCGAGCGGGCTTTTGCAAGGTTTTCCGGGGTAAGCAGACTGGCAGCATTTATACTTAGCTTCTGCACCCTGCTTTCGGCAGGAACAGTGAAGTCGTCGGTAAATTTCAGCATTTTATTGCCTTCCGTTTCCGTTACGGAAAGTTCTCCTTTTGCCGCCTGTTTATCGTCGTTTATAACGCTGACAAAGGAAAAACAGCCGTCGTCAAAGGTTATGGCATTTGGGTCGTCGCATTCTACCGGGGGAGGCGGAACCGGTTTTTTTTCTTTTTCAGTTTTTTTACCGCATCCGCATGAAACAAGGCATAATATAAGGCAGACTGCCGGCAGGACAGCCGTTATTTTTCCGGTCATCTTTTGTCTCCTTTTAAGGTTTCAGAACTTTTTTCTTAAGGCAACACCTCACAAAGCACGCCTGACGGCTTTGCACGTCATCTGCTTGAATATTTTCCGTCATCTTACACATAAATTTCTTGACATACGACAGTATGCCTGCGAAATTTCTGTACAATCTGACGGAGTTTATGCTCGCAGAGTACATCTGCCGCACAATTTTTGTGCGGTGTTGCATTAATTTTATCACAAAAGTATGTCAAAGTAAATATACATAATGTAAAAAAATCATGAATTACCAGATCGGGCGTTATAGAAGATCTCAACCGTTTCCCTCATCATATCAAAGGGGCGGACTTTTGGAGTGATCTTCACCGAAACATAGGATTTCCCCATGCCGTTAAAAGTTATTCTTCCCTTATAAGCGGCTGAAAGGGCGGCGATCTGTTCTGTTGAAACGTATTCCGTGTAGAAATACATCGAACCGTTTTTCTGCGATATTTCGGTGATTCCCAGATGAGCGGCCTTATTTCTCAGCAGTGAAACGTCGATAAGTCCCACCACCGATTTCGGCGGTTCGCCGTAGCGGTCGATAAGTTCGTCGAGAAGATCTATCTTGTCGGCGTCCTCGGTGACGGTCATGATCTTTCTGTACACGTCAAGACGCTGGTTAAGGCTTGAAATGTACTTTTCCGGAATATGCGCTTCAATCTGTATATCTACCAGACATTCCGGAACTTTCTCCGGTTGTTCTCCTTTTTCTTCTGAAATCGCCTCGGACAGCAGGCGGAGATACATATCGTATCCTACGGCTTCCATGTGTCCATGCTGTTTTCCGCTAAGGATACTGCCTGCGCCTCTTATCTCAAGATCACGCAGAGCAATGCGGAATCCGCTGCCGAACTGTGTGAATTCTTTCATGGCGCTGAGACGCTTTGAGGCGATCTCCGTCAGGACCTTATCACGCTGATACGTGAAATAGGCGTATCCCCGGCGGTTGGAACGTCCTACCCGTCCCCGGAGCTGATAGAGCTGAGACAATCCGAAACGATCGGAATCTTCGATTATAAGGGTGTTTACGTTGGGCACATCTACTCCCGTTTCAATGATGGTGGTGCAGACAAGAATGTCGATCTCATGTTCCACAAGTTGTTCCCAGATATCGGACATTTCCTCCTCGTTCATTTTGCCGTGTGCGCAGACTATTCTTGCGTCCGGAAGATATTCGTGCAGCCGTGCGGCGCATCCCATGATCGTTTCCACCCGGTTATGGATATAATAGACCTGCCCTCCACGGCGGAGTTCCCGGACGATCGCTTGTATAACAGAACCGGTGTTGTATTCAATGACATATGTCTGAACCGGGTATCTGTCCTGCGGCGGCTCTTCGATAACGGACATATCACGTATGCCGCTCATTGCCATATTCAGTGTGCGTGGGATCGGCGTAGCGGACAGCATAAGCACGTCAACTTCTGTGAACGCTTCTTTGAATTTTTCCTTGTGAGCTACGCCGAAGCGCTGTTCCTCGTCGATTATTGCAAGTCCAAGATCCTTGAAAACGACGCTTTTCTGTATTATCTTGTGAGTGCCGATGAGTATGTCTATCCTGCCCTGTTTCAGTTTTTTTATTATCTCCTCTTGCTGTTTCTGATTTCTGTAGCGTGACAGGAGTTCTATATTGACGGGGAAATGCTCGAATCGCCTCAGAGCAGTCTGATAGTGCTGATATGCGAGAACCGTCGTAGGTGCGAGAATAGCGCACTGCTTTCCTGAGATCACGCATTTCATTGCCGCACGGAGAGCCACCTCTGTTTTTCCGAATCCTACGTCGCCGCAGAGCAGCCGCTCCATTGGACGGGCACGTTCCATATCCGCCTTTATTTCTGCAATGGATTGAAGCTGATCATCCGTTTCGGCGTAGGGAAAGCGTTCCTCAAAATCACGCTGCATCTCGTCGTCGGGACTGAAAGCAAATCCCGGACTTTTTTCACGCTTGGCGTAAAGTGCGATAAGTTCGTGCGCCATATCCTTTACGGCGCTTTTTACTCTGCTTCTGGTTTTCTGCCAGTCTCCGGAGGAAAGCTTGCTGAGTCTTACTCCCGAATTGTCACGGGGGCCTATATATTTTGATACAAGATCAAGCTGTGTGACGGGGATATAAAGCTTATCCGTTCCGGCGTATTGTATGGTGATGTAGTCCTTTGCAACGCCGTCAAATTCCAGCTTGTTTATACCCATGAATCTTCCTATTCCATGACCGGAATGTACCACGAGATCACCTTCTGTGATATCGGAGAGGCTGCGTATTTCTTCTGCCTTGTTTTTCTTTTTCCTGCCTTTTCTTCTCCGTGAGGAATCCATTGAACGTCCCTGCGTGATAAGAACGGTTTTGTTTTCGGGGTATTCAAAACCTCCGCCGAAACTTCCTGTCATAAGGTAAGTCCTGCCGCAGAGAGGTGCGGTATCACTTCCGTGGATATCGCAGGGAATGCCTTGTTCTTCGAGATCCTGCTTTATTATAGGAAGAGTTTTTTCACTGCCGGCAGCCAGTATCATGCGGTATCCACGGTCACGGAAAGCGGCAAGATCATCGAAAAGCTGACTCATTTCGCCGCTCCAGGGGGCGGTCTGCATTGCTTCAAAGCTCACAAGACGGCGGAAGTCGATACGCTCGCCGCTCTGCATAAAACTGCTCATATAGAGGCAGACGTGTTTTTCTGCGATATGCTGTATTTCGGGCAGATCGATTATATATCCGTCAAGTCCTCTGCACAGCTGACCGTCCTCCAGAAGTATCTTTACATCCTCGCCGTATCGTGAGGATATACCGGATGCACTGTCCATTACGGCGGAAAAATCGCTGAAAAGCACGACTCCGTCAATGTAGTCAAAAACGGTTTTCGGTTCGTTGTATACAAGGGGATAGTATTTGACGCTGTGGGCGAGTATTTCACCGGCACGCAGTCTGTTCACATCTGCTCCGAGATGCTTCCGTACAAGTTCCGCACGTTTTCCACGAACCTTTTTGCAGAGAGTTTCTATCTTGTCTGCCAGTTCCTCCCTGTCGTAAAGAACCTCTCCGGCTGGGGATACGGCAATTTTTTCAAGAGAATCCGTTCTGCGCTGCGTATCGGTCTCAAACTCCGATATTGTGTCGATCTCATCGCCGAATAGTTCTATGCGCACGGGCTTTCCGCACTGAACGGGGAATATGTCGAGGATAGAGCCACGCACGGAAAACTGCGAAGCCCCCTCCACTTTTTCACAGCGCATATAACCGAAGCGTGAAAGATCGGCGCAGAGTTTTGGCAGATCGATCTCCTGTCCGACGGACAGTTCAACTGCTGAGGATATCAGCGTTTCCGGGGGGATCACCGGCTGCATGACGGCTTCGATCGAAGCACAGAGAACTCCGCAGCCGCCGTGAAGAGAACGGTCGAGTGCTGCAATGCGCATATGCTCGTATTCGTGGTTGGAGCTGTCAACGGGGGTGAGAACAAGTTCCTTTGAGGGAAAAAGCGCCGCCCTTTCGCTGCCGGTCATCATATTGATATCGTCGCAGAGCTTTTTAGCTTCCGCCTCCGAGCCGGTTATTACCAGATTAATGCCGCCTCCGTCCAGAGCGGCGATAAGCTGAGCCCTGTGTATATGGGAAAGACCCGTCACGGAGACGGGCGAGATTTTTTTGTCTATTGCTTCCCTGACGCTTTTAAATCCGGAAAGCTCGCTGAATAGCTGTTTGAAGATGTTCATTGTCAGACTCCTTAGTGCTGCCTGTATCACGAGTTGAATTTATTCATTGCCTCGTCCGTTTTATCCTGTACCATGAGTTCTATGCAGCGGCAGGCGTTTTCAGCGGATTTTTCCATTTCCGCCGCCGCTTCTTTTCCGAATTTGCCCAGAACCCATTTGGCAAGATCGTAGTCGGGATGGGGTTTTTTGCCCACGCCAATCTTTATTCGCTGAAAATCGTCGCTGCCCGTAAGTTCGCATATGCTTCTGAGACCGTTATGACCTCCGTGGCTGCCTTTTCTTCTTATCCTGAGTTTTCCGGGATCAAGTGAGATATCGTCGCAGACAACGATAAGCTGTGAGATATCCAGCTTGTAAAAATTCATTGCCTGAACGATGCTTTCACCGCTGTTGTTCATATAAGTAGAAGGTTTCAGCAGGAGGCAGCGTCTGCCGCCGATAACGGCTTCTGCCGTCTTGCCTTTGAACTGCATACGATTTATATTTGTCCCGAGTCGTTCTGCAAGTCTGTCAAGAACGGCGAAGCCTGCATTGTGGCGTGTATTGTCATATTCCATTCCGGGGTTGCCCAGACCGGCTATTATATATTCTATTTTACCTCCTGCGGCAGGAGAATTCTGTGAAATTCTGTCGAATACGTCAAAAATACTCATATACGTTATTCCTTTCCTGATTAATCTATGTAAAATTATAGCACAGATCCATGTAAATTTCAAGTGAGGAAGAAAATTTGAAAAAATTTCAAAAAACACTTGATTTTTCCTGAAAACTGTGTTATAATACTAAATGATGATACTGTTAAGCAAAAGACCGGAAATTTCCGGTCTTTCGTTTATATATGATTGCCCCTGTTTCAGCAATACTGTCAACTTAGTGATCTCTGTTCCTTATGCTCTTACCAAAAGGGCATTAACTCTTAGAGCATTCGCTCTAATTACATTTATTGCCTCAAAATGAGGCAATAAATGTAATTAATAATGGGTTTCCAAAGGGTGGATTCACCCTTTGGCAGGGGTGTGGGGACAGAGTCCCCACTAAGCTGTTGGCATTGTTAAGGGATGATCATATTGAAAGGAGATATTCTGAACCTATGAAATTCAAGAAATTCGGCGGAACAGAACAAAAGATATACAGCCTTATCAAGCCGGTAACAGATGAGCTGGGCTATTATCTTTGGGATGTCTGTTACGAAAAAGAGGGTGCAATGTGGTATCTGCGGATCTTTATCGATCAGGACGAAGGAATCTCGATCGAGGACTGCGAAAGAGCCACCGCTCCCATAAACAAACTCCTTGACGAGACTGACCCTATTTCCCAGAGCTATGTGCTGGAAGTAGGTTCGGCAGGTCTTGAACGTGAACTTGTAAAAGAAGAACACTTTGAGGTGTGCCGGGGCGATATGGTCAGGATACGTTTTATCAGAGGCGAAGGCGGCGAAAAAGAAATTAACGCCGTTCTCAAAAACGCCGACAAGGAGGGGATAACCGTGGAGACGGAAAGCGGCGAAGAAAAAAAATATCCCCTTGCGGACATCGCTTTTGTAAAGCTGTACATGGAATTTGAATAATAAAATATATACTGGAGGAATTAACAGAAATGAACAAGAATACCGACTTTTTCAAGGCTCTCGAATCCCTTGGAGAGGAAAACAGCGTTGAAACAGAACTTCTTATCGAAAAGGTTAAGTCTGCAATGCTGAAAGCGGCACGAAAGGCATATCCGCACAGCGAGGAGAATATCAGGGTGGAAATTGACCCGGCGGCCAAAAGATTTGAAATGTACATCGTTCAGGAAGTCATAGACGATTATCCTATCGACGAGAATGAAGTGAATATCGACGTTGCCAGAACTATAGACCCTAACGCTTATGTCGGAGGAACTATTCTGAAGGAGATCGATATTTCAAAGCTGGGAAGAATGGCTGCTCTCTCCGCAAAACAGTCTATAAAGGGCGACCTCAGGGAGATCAACCGTGAGCAGATGCTCAGCCGCTTTGAATCGAAGGAGCACGAGTGCATTACCGTTAAGGTAGCGCAGATCGAGCCGGGCAGAGGAACAGTCACTGTTGATTATCAGGGCACGGAACTCTATTTGTTCAGAAACGAGCAGATACCCGGAGAGGTGCTTGAAGAAGGCAAATCTGTAAAGGTATATATCACCGGCATTGTCGGAAAAACAAAGAAACCGATCATCAAGATCTCACGTACGCACAAGGATCTTGTAAAGCGGATATTCGAACTTGAAGTTCCGGAGATATACGACGGCACTGTTGAAGTCAAGTCTATCTCACGTGAGGCGGGTTCCAGAACGAAGATCGCAGTATGGTCGAAAGACCCCAACGTTGACGCCGTGGGCGCCTGCATCGGTGCGAAGCGTTCGAGAATCACGGCGGTAGTGAGCGAACTCAGCGGCGAGAAGATAGATATTATACCATGGAGCGAAGTTCCAGAAGAATTTATCGCCAAGGCTCTTGCTCCGGCAGAGGTACTTAAAACTGTTATAACGTCCGCAGAAGAAAAGACGTGTACAGTTATCGTGCCGAACAATCAGCTTTCACTGGCTATCGGAAACAAGGGTCAGAACGCAAAACTTGCTGCCAAGCTTACAGGATACAAGATCGACATTAAGCCGCAGTTCGATACTGTAACCAATCAGGAAGCTGCGGAGCTGTCGCCTGATTATGTAGTTCCCGTAAAGGAAGAACCTGTAAACGAAGCGCTGGATGAATACTTTGAAATGGATGGATCCGTTCAGGAAGAAGCTGCGGATGAGGAAATTCCTTTCGATGAAGAAGCCTCCGCAGAGGAAACGTCTCAGACTGGAGAGACGGCAGAGCAGATTTCAGAAAACGAAGTTGCTGAAACTGCCGGGGAGTAACGTATGAAGCCGAAAAAAATTGCTATGAGAATGTGTCTCGGATGCGGTGAAATGAAGCCTAAAAAGGAACTTATCCGTGTGGTCAGGTCGCCTGAGGGCGATATAAGTCTCGACTTTACCGGAAAAAAATCCGGCAGAGGCGCATATATATGCCGTAGTAAGGGTTGCTTTGAAAAGGCGAGAAAAGGAAGAAGATTTGAGAAATCTTTCTCATGCAGAATAGAAGAGGCCATTTATGAGGTGATGCTTGATGAACTCGGAAAAGAACAGGAAAACGGCTGATCTGCTTACCATATGCTTTAAGGCAGGCAAGGCTGTAAAGGGATTCGATCCTGCTGTTGAGGCTCTGAAAAAGGGAACGGCGTTCTGCGTTATCACAGCATCCGACGCATCGGCAAAAACTATAAAGGAGGCGGAATTCTACTGCGGCAGATACAAGGCGGAACATTTTCGCTCCGGGCTTTCAAAGGACGATATAAAAAAGCTTTCCGGCAAGTCGGCGGCTGTTATTGCAGTCTGCGACAAAGGCTTTGCCGAAGGATTCGCAAAATTCCTCAGATAATCACGGTCATTGCAGAGATATTGTCTGCGCCGTGTTGACATATACAATTGAATATCCTTAAAGCCGCTGATGATGCGGCGAAACAAATGGAGGTACTATAGCCTATGGCAAAAAAAATAAAGTTAAGCGACGCTGCGAAGGATCTCAGCGTTTCCTCACAGGAAATCATTAATTATTTTGCAGAAAAAGGAGATACTAAAAAGAAGTCTGGTTCTGCTCTCACAGAGGATGAAATGAATGTACTTCTGGAGCATTACACGAAGCTTCATGAAGTAAGTTCTTTTGACGGATATTTCGCTTCAAGGAACGACCCCAGACCTGCAAGAAAGACCGTGTCTGAGAAAGAAGATAAGAAGACGGATAAGTCCGGAAAGGCAAAGAAAAATACCGAGGTCAAAGCAACTCCTGCAAAGACTGCGGAGAAAAAGCCGGAGGTCAAGGCAGCTCCTGCAAAGACTGCGGAGAAAAAGCCGGAAGTCAAGGCGGCTCCTGCAAAGACTGCGGAGAAAAAACCGGAGGTCAAGGCAGCTCCTGTAAAGACTGAAGATAAAAAACCGGAGGTCAAGACAGCTCCTGTAAAGACTGAAGATAAAAAGCCGGAGGTCAAGGCAGCTCCTGTAAAGACTGAAGATAAAAAGCCGGAGGTCAAGACAGCTCCTGCAAAGACTGAAGATAAAAAGCCGGAGGTCAAGACAGCTCCTGCAAAGACTGAAATCAAGAAATCCGAAGCAAAAACGGAGCACAAGAAGAAAAATGATAAGAAAGATAAGCCGCAGGCAAAAGCTCAGGACAGAGGCGAGAGAACTAAGTTAAATGCGTCGTTCAGTTCTGAGACGGCTCAGACTTCTACTCAGAGAAGAACCGTTGATACAAGAGGAAGCTACGTTGATCTTGACAAGTACAACGAACGTTATGACCAGATGGCTTCCGGCAACAATAAAAAACACGGCGGAGACAATTATTCCTCTAAAAAGCAGAAGATCAATCAGAAATCTTCGCAGAGAAACCGCCAGCAGTTCTCCAGAAAGGAGACTGAGGCAGAGAAGCTCAAGAGACTGGAGCTGGAGCGTGCAAGAAAGCAGCAGCTTAAAGTTCTTATTCCCGATTCAATTACAGTTGGAGAGCTTGCCACACGTCTCAAGGTAACGGCTACGGACGTTATCAAGAAGCTTATGGGTCTGGGCGTTATGGCGTCTATCAATCAGGAGATAGACTTTGATACGGCTTCTCTTGTTGCAGAGGAACTGGGAGCAAAGGTTGAAAAGGAAGTTATTGTTACTATCGAGGAACGTCTTATTGACGACAGCGACGATGACGACAAGAATCTTGAATCAAGATGTCCTGTAGTTGTGGTAATGGGTCACGTAGACCACGGAAAAACTTCTATACTCGACCGCATCAGGGACGCTCATGTTGCAGCCGGCGAAGCAGGCGGAATCACGCAGCATATCGGCGCATATCAGGTGAATATCAACGGACAGGACATAACTTTCCTCGATACTCCCGGACATGAAGCCTTTACTTCCATGCGTGCGAGAGGTGCGAATATCACGGATATCGCTATTCTTGTAGTCGCTGCCGACGACGGAATCATGCCGCAGACCGTAGAGTCCATCAACCATGCAAAGGCCGCCGGAGTTTCAATCATCGTTGCCATTAACAAGATGGATAAGGAGGGCGCTAACCCTGATAGGATCAAGGAGGAGCTTACCAAGTACGATATCCTTTGCGAGGACTGGGGCGGCGACGTTATCTGCGTTCCCGTTTCGGCAAAGACCGGAGAGGGTATTGACGAACTTCTGGAAAATGTTCTTCTTATTGCTGAGGTTAAGGAACTTAAGGCAAATCCCGACCGACTTGCAAAGGGAACGGTTATCGAAGCACGTCTTGACAAGGGCAGAGGTCCTATCGCAACGCTTCTCGTTCAGAACGGTACTCTCAGGCAGGGAGATGTGCTTATCGCAGGAACTTCCGTGGGAAGAGTACGTGTTATGACAAACGACAAGGGCAGAACCGTCAAGTCGGCAGGTCCTTCTGTTCCTGTTGAGATCACCGGTCTTGCCGATGTTCCGAGCGCAGGAGATATCTTCAATGCCGTTGAGGACGAAAGACTTGCAAGAGAACTCGTTGAAAAGAGAAGGCACGAAGCAAAGCAGGAGCAGTTCAACGCTTACAGAAAGGTTACTCTCGATAATCTGTTCAGTCAGATTGCAGAGGGCGAGATCAAGGAACTTCCCGTTGTTGTAAAAGCAGACGTGCAGGGATCTGTCGAGGCTGTAAAGCAGTCCCTTGAAAAGCTCTCCAATGATGAAGTAAGAGTACGTGTTATTCACGGTGCGGTAGGCGCAGTAAAGGAAAGCGACGTAATGCTTGCAAGCGCTTCAAACGCAATTATCGTCGGATTCAATGTAAGACCCGATCCCGTTGCAGCTGAAAATGCCGTAAGAGACGGCGTTGATATCCGCCTTTACAGGATAATCTACGACGCTATCGAGGAGATCTCTACCGCCATGAAAGGAATGCTTGCTCCAAAATACAGAGATGTTGAACTGGGACGTGTTGAAGTACGCCAGGTTTACAAGATCTCCAATGTTGGCATGGTAGCGGGAAGTTATGTTCTCAGCGGAAAGGCTCAGAGAGGCTGCCAGGTGAGAGTTGTCCGTGACGGCATTATCATTGCCGACGACAAGATTGCAGGACTTAAACGTTTTAAGGACGACGTAAAAGAAGTTGCAGAGGGCTACGAGTGCGGTATCAGCCTTGAAAAGTTCAGCGACGTTAAAGAAGGAGATATTTTTGAGACTTATTTTGTCGAAGAATATCGTGAAGTATAAACACCGGTGATCCGGCGCAAGGGGGCATAGTATTGAAATATAACAGAATGAGCACAGCCGATATGCTTCAGTACTGCGAAGAAGCGTTGACTTGGGAGGATTTCGGTCCTGTTGATATTTACTTTTTTGAATCGGTAAAAAGAATTCTTTTAGGGCAGTGCAGCGCTGCCGAGGAGCAGGAGGACCCCGAATACGATCTTATGGGCGTAGAGCGTCCTGTCAGCGACAAGGAGCTTGAACCTGAGTATCATAAATATGCCGATATTTACTACAACGAGGAAGGGGACGACGATATCCCCGATTACAGTATGAGTGAAGAGGAGGAGGCTTTTTCCGACGAGCTGTTCGGAGAGGGCTTCTTCGAGGCACCTCCTGAAGGAGAGAAGCCGGAACATACCCTGACTGACGATAAGAACGCTGATGAAAGCGATAAACCGGTCATCGGTCAGAGCTTCACCGTTAATATCTGAGACGGCATCTGTGCAGGTACCGTCGGTATGGAAAGGAAATTATGCCGAATTTTAAAGGAAGCCGGATGGCTGAGGATATAAAAAGAGAAATGACTGCGATTCTGCGTGAACTTAAAGACCCCAGGATCGACAGTATGCTGACTATTGTGCGGACTGATCTGTCCGGAGATATGTCAAGCTGCAAAATTTATGTTTCAAGCTTTGCAGGTATAGAAAAGGCGCAGGAATCCGTTAAGGGACTGAAAAGCGCTTCCGGATTCATCCGCAGGGAACTTTTCCACAGGCTTAAAATGCGGAAGTCGCCGGAGCTTACTTTCATAGCAGATAATTCTATCGAGCGGAGTGCGGAGATCAGCAGAAAGCTGAGCAATCTTTAATACGGAGGTGGCAGTATGCAGATTGGTTATAAGGAAACGGAAAATTTTCTGAGAAATTGTGATAATGTGTATATTCTTACGCATCAGAGTCCGGACGGCGACTGCATCGGAACGGGATTTGCTCTTCATGACATACTCAGACGTATGGGAAAGAGAAGCGCAGTGCTCTGTTCTGACCCTTTTCCAAAAAAGTTTGATTTTATAACCGATGTTAAAAACGACAGCGGCTTTGAACCCGATACCGTCATAGCCGTTGACGTTGCAGATACCAGGCTGCTGGGAAGGTATGAGGAGATCTTCGGCGGCAGGATAGATCTGTGCATAGATCATCATATCTCCAATACGGGTTATGCGGAAAGAACGCTTCTCGGAGCTGACAGTGCAGCGGCGTGCGAGGTGCTTTACCGTCTTGCCTACACGATGGGGGCGGAACTTTCAGATTATGCCGCCAGGTGCATATATACGGGTATTGCTACGGATACCGGATGCTTCAAATTTGAGAATACGACTGCGGAAACTCATGAGATCGCCTCTGAGCTTATGCGCCGCCATATGATCAATCATGCGTGGATAAACCGTGAAATGTTCGATATAAAGACAAAGGGTATGCTTAAAATTGAAAGCTCGGTCATCGACGCTATGGAGTATTATCTCGATAACAGATTGACTATGGTGTGTATCACCAAGACGATGCTTGACAGGCTCGGTGTTGAATTCAACGAGTTGGACGGCTGCGCTTCGCTTCCGCTCAGGGTTGAAGGAGTTGAGGTTGGCATTACCGTAAAGGAAAAGGCGGCCGGAGAGTACAAGGTTTCTATGCGCTCAACGGGAGACGTGAACGTATCAGCTATCTGCCAGACTATCGGCGGAGGCGGTCACGCAAAGGCGGCAGGATGCGCTCTGGAGGGAAGTCTGGAGGACGTCAAGAAAATACTTGTTGAAGCCGTAAGAAAGGCTTTGCCATGAAAGGCGTCCTGTGTGTAAACAAGCCCCGTGATTTCACGTCTTTTGACGTTATTGCAAAGCTGCGTGGGATATTGCAGATCAGGCGTCTCGGTCACGGCGGAACCCTTGACCCTATGGCAACGGGCGTTCTTCCTGTTTTCGTGGGGAGCGCCACAAAAGCCTGCGATATCATGCCCGATACGGATAAAAGCTATATTGCGGGTTTCCGGCTGGGCGTAACTACGGATACGCAGGATATTACGGGAAAGATTTTGACGGCTTCGGACAAGCCCGTGAGCTTTGAGGAACTTGAAGCCGTTCTTCCGGAATTTACAGGCAGGATCATGCAGCTTCCGCCTATGTATTCCGCTGTTCAGGTAAACGGAAAGCGTCTTTACGATCTCGCAAGACAGGGAATAGAGGTCGAGCGCACGCCAAGAGAAATAGATGTAAAAAGTCTGCGCATCCTGGAGTACGATGAGACTGTCCGTGAGGGTTCGATAGAGATCGGCTGCGGAAAGGGAACCTATATCCGCACTATTATACATGATATCGGTGAAAGGCTTGGCTGCGGAGGAATTATGACGGAGCTTGTCCGAACATCTTCCGGCGGCTTTGTCCTTAACGAATGTTATACGCTGGAGGAGATACAGAAAGCTGCCGATAACGGCAGAATTGACAAGCTCATTATACCTATTGAGAGGGTATTTGACTCTCTGCCGAAGCTGTATCTCAATCAGGTTCAGACGAGAATGTACTGCAACGGCGTAAAGCTTGATATAAACAGGATAAACAATATACTTCCCGGTGAGGACAGATACAGCGTTTACGGCGCTGACGGACGTTTTGTCGGCACTGCCAATACTGACCGTGACGGAGGCGTTCTCCGTGTGGAAAAAAATTTTATCTGAGGTGATCAGATGCGGATAAGAAAAAGATCCGTTGCTCTGGGAATATTCGACGGTGTTCACCTCGGTCACAGAGCAGTTTTGAAAATGACGGAAAACAGCGAATCTTCTGCCGTTTTTACATTTAATAATATGTCCCTTCATGCAAAGCAGGGGCGGACTATCGAATATATATACACTGATGCCCAGAAGTCGGCGCTTATAAGCTCTCTGGGCATCAGAAAGATATACAGTGAAGATTTTTCCGATATACGGGATATGAGCGGCAGTGAATTTGCAGAAAATATTATTGTCCGGAATCTGGGCGCTGCTTCTGTAGCCTGCGGCAGGGATTTCCGCTTCGGCAGAAATGCCTCCTGCGGCATCAACGAGCTTTCCGGCCTGGGTCGCAGATACGGATTTGAAGTCCGGGTGGCTGAGGATGTTTTGTGCGGCGGCGAGCCTGTTTCTTCGGGCAGGATACGCAGTTTGCTTAGTCAGGGAGATGTCACGGCAGCTGCGGAGCTTCTGGACAGACCATACATGATCTCCGGCAGTATAGTTCACGGCAGGCAGATAGGCAGAACTCTTGATTTTCCGACAATAAATCAACTTTTTGCCGAGGGACAGCTTGTGCCGTGCTTTGGGGTGTATGCGTCGTCTGTGACCATAGACGGACGGCACTATGAGTCGGTGACAAACATCGGGGTAAAGCCTACTATAGAGGGAGAACGTTCTCCTCTGGCGGAAACTCATATTATTGGATTCTCAGGCGATCTGTACGGCAGGGAGATAGATGTGGGACTCCGCAGATTTTTGCGTCCGGAGGTGAAATTCAATTCGTTGGAGGAACTCAAAGAACAGATCGCAAAGGATGCTGCTGACAGCGCTTTAAGCAATAAGTGAAATATTTATAAATATTCAGAGTATTTTCACTGTACTTTCACAATTCAGCGATAACATTATAAAGGCAGACCTGTATGTCTGCCTACAGACGATAAATAAGGAGGAAACCTGATGATAGAGGTTAAGAACCTTACAAAGAAATACGGCGACAAGCTTGCTGTAAACGATATAAGCTTTAAAGTCGAAAAGGGAGAGATCCTCGGTTTTCTCGGTCCTAACGGCGCCGGAAAATCAACGACAATGAATATGCTTACGGGATATATCTCGTCAACTTCGGGACATATTCTTATAAACGGAAAGGATATCCTCGAACAGCCGAAGGAGGCAAAGGCAAATATCGGATATCTGCCGGAAATACCGCCCCTTTATCTGGATATGACCGTTGACGCTTATCTTAACTTTATGTTCGATCTGAAAAAGTGCAAGCTTCCCAGAAGAGCTCATCTTGACGACGTATGCGGACTCTGTAAGATAAGCGACGTAAGAACGAGAGTTATCAAAAACCTTTCAAAGGGCTATAAACAGAGAGTGGGTCTTGCGCAGGCGCTGATAAACAATCCGCCTGTCCTCATTCTTGACGAGCCTACTGTCGGACTTGACCCGAATCAGATCATTGAGATAAGATCGCTCATAAAAAAGCTGGGCAAGAAGCATACTGTTATTCTTTCTTCTCACATTCTTCCGGAGATACAGGCCGTATGCGACAGGATAATCATAATCAACAAGGGAACAGTGGCTGCCGACGGTACGGCTGACGAGATCGCAAAGAATATCACCAATGAACATAAGATGACCATGCGTATCGAGGGCGGAACGCATACGGCGTCCGATAAGGAGAAGATAGTTTCAACACTCCGCAGCATAAGCGGCGTGAAATACGTCAGGGCTGATATGGAGCGTGAAAGAGGTATTTACGACTACGATATCGAAACGGACGGCAAGACGGATGTGCGCCGTGAAATAAACAAGGTCTGCCGGGATAACGGCTGGAATATCATGATGCTTCAGCTCTCCGACCTTACCCTTGAGGATATCTTCCTGAAGATAACCATGGGGGAGAACTTTGATATGAATGGTGAAAAAAAGGAAAGTAAGCCACGTCCGAAGATAAATCTTGTCAGTGAAGCAGATGATGCCGGCGATAAAAAAGAACCGGAGAAAGAAGCAGATAAAAAGACAGACAAGTCCGATTCAGCAGGAGGTGACCAATAATGGGTGCTATATACAGACGTGAAATGGGTTCGTTTTTTACATCAGGACTGGGATATGTTTTTCTTACCGTATTTTACGCTTTTTCCGGCTATTTTTTCTATACCGAGGTAATTGAGTCCGGAATTGCCGATACGTCGCCAATGTTTGCAAGAATGTTCATAATGTTTATTTTTCTTATCCCGGTACTCACAATGAGACTGCTGAGCGAGGAGAAGAAAAACAGAACGGATCAGGGACTGCTTACGGCTCCCATAAATCTCTGGGAGATCGTTATGGGAAAATATATGGCTGCATTTACTCTTTTTGTGATCGCTGAATGCATTGTTTTCGTTTATGCGCTGGTGCTCAGATATCTGGGCAGCGTGGTATGGGCGTCGCTTATCGGTAATTTCACCGCTATGCTTTTCCTTGGAGCGGCATTTATTGCAATAGGCATTTTTGTATCGTCCCTCACCGAGAATCAGATGGCAGCCGCTGTTGTCAGCTTCGTAGTAATGCTTATATTCTATTTTTTTGACGAGACGCTGCTTATCAGAGTTTCCAACGACACACTCCGTGAAGTACTCACAGCGCTTTCATTCCGCACACGGTACTATGAATTTACCAAGGGTGTTTTCAGTTTGTCCAGTATTCTTTTCTTCCTGAGCACAGCTTTTCTCTTTAACTTCTTTACTGTAAGAGTTCTTGAGAAGAGACGCTGGAGCTGACGATAAATGAAAGGAAGGTATGATATAACATGAAGAAAAACGAAACCGACGCTAAAAAAACAGTACAGTCCGCTCCCGATGATACAGGCAAAAAGACCGGCGGCATAAAAAAGATAAAATACGGTTCCATGTCCGTTATCACGATCGTTATTGTTACCGCTATCGTTGTAGTAATCAATTTTATGGCTGCTGAGATGGAAAAGCGTAGTTCTATGAAGATAGATCTTACCGGCGACAAGAGATACGATCTCAGCGAAGAGACCATCGACGTTCTTAAAAATCTTGATAAGGATGTTGACATTCTTGTTACTATGCCTAAGAGCAGTTTTGATACCCTGGCTGAAAATCAGTCTGCTGCAATGAGTTATCAGCTTCAGATGATGAATCAGTATTACGGTACAAATTATAACGACAAGGTTGAAGTCCCTTATGATATGATCCCTGTTATCCTTGAAAAATACGAGATGTATTCAAAGCAGGGAGACGGAAAGGGCAGCGTTAATGTAAAATATGCCGATCTGAAAGTAGATCCCGATGCGGCGGCAAAGTATCAGGCAAACTACAGCGGCGGAGAGATCCCGTCGTACAGTATAGTTGTGGCTTCCGGAAAAAACGTCAGAGTGATCGCATCCGATGAAATTACCGGAATGCTCGCCGTTGACGAGGCAGCAATGCAGAATAACACCTTTTCACTTGTTTTTGCAGGCGAGAGCAAGCTTACGTCAGATATCATGAACGTTGTGGATTCAAATATTATTGACGTTGCTATAATAAAGACAGCCAACGGACAGAATATTTTCAGAACGGACGACGCATCTCTTGTGGATTCCATTGAAAAAGAACTTCTCAACAAAAACGGTTACAGCTGTACCGACATTGATATCGTAAGGGATGAGCTGGACGCTGAAAAGTATGACATGGTAGTTATTCCTATGCCTCAGAACGACTTTACCGAGGACGGCATCAACAAACTCCAGGATTTTCTCTATAACGACGAAAAATACGGAAAAAATCTGGTGTTCATTCCATGCTATACGAATATCAATTCACCCAATCTTGATGAATTCCTTGCCGACTGGAGCATCAGGATTGAAAAAACGCTTATCGGTGACTCAAAGAATTACATGGGTACGAACGGATATCAGAACATCCTTCTCGGCGTCAGCGATTCGGAGTCAGTGGGAGAAGTTCCAAATAAATCGCTTCCTCTTATCGCTCCTTTTTCAAGGGAGATCACTGTTCTGGGAAAGAACAATCAGAATACGGTGACCGAAGTGCTTAAATCATCGCAAACGTCCGGAATCCTCCAGGTTCTTTCTGAGGACGCAGAATACAGCGAACTTGCAGGTTCCAGAAATGTCGCCGTTATCTCAACGAGAGATCACGCCGTAGATCTTGACGTCTACAAGAGCCGTGTTATTGCTTTCGGAAGCAGCATGATGTTCTACGATGAATATATAGTTCAGAATACCACTTACAATAATGCCAATGTTATACTCAATATGCTGAATATTGCGAATGGCAAGGAAGTAAGCGCCGTTATTCCTGAAAAGTCTCTCCAGCAGAATTATATTGCTCCTACATCCAAGGAATCAACGGTCATCAAGGTTATAATTGTTGCTGTTGCTGTCGGCGTAGCTCTGGCAGGTCTGGCTGTACTCGTAAGGAGAAGAAACCGATGAAAAAAGAGGTTAAAGGAATAATAGCTCTCGGCGGAGTTCTTGCCGTTCTCGGCGGAGGGCTGGCTGTTATGAAGCTTACCGACAAGTCGGACAGTGAAAGCTCAGGCAGCGGCGATAAATCGTCCGTGGAGACTACGACTGTTCCGGAGGGAAGCGGTAAGGTTCTTGTAAGCGATTCCGACGGGCAGAATGACGGTATTGTCGTATCTGTTCATGTCAAGAACCGTGAGGGCGAGTTTGACGTTGTCATGACAGAACCGCCGACAGAGCAGATCGCTGCAAAATACAATATCAGCGGCTGCGAAGATCTTGATATGGACACTGGTCTTATCGCTACCATTGTAAATAATGTCAACGGTATTCAGTCGTCGGGAATTATAGCCGAAAATTGTACCGATTTTGCAAAGTATGGTCTTGAAGATCCGGAAATATCGGCAGAAATGACCTTTGAATCCGGAAAGACCGTAAAGTATTCTGTGGGTATAAAAAATCCGGTAGACGCTTCCACGTCTTATTTTATGACAGAGGGCAGCAATGACGTTTACCTGATCGAAAACAGCCGTGTGTCAAATTATTACAAGAAGATCGAGGATTTTATCAGCAAGACGATGCTTGAATCTCCGGCTGAGGACGATATGCCGATTGTTGAAAGTCTTATTTTAGAGAGGGATGATCTTGATTACAGGATCGTTCTTGCCCCCAGTGAGACGAGTACAGACAGCAATGCAGGAGGTACGTCGGCTACGCATGAAATGATCGAGCCGGTAAGCTCGTACCTTGCCGTTGAGAAATCATCGAAGATAACGCACGGTATGTTCGGACTTACTGCAAGCGGTATCTACGCTTATCATTGTACGGACGCCGACATTAAAAGCGCCGGTCTTGATGCGCCTTTCTGCCGTACTGAAATGAAATGCAGCGACGGAAACGATTATGTTCTTCTGTTGAGCAAGATGCAGTCGGATGAAGAAAACGGAAAGTTCTGCTATGCCATGTTTGAGGACGGCAGCGTTATTTATACCCTTTCCGACGACAATGCTCCGTGGATGACGGTAACGCCTGTTGACATTGCTTCAAGAATCATGATAGGCAACACGGTATGGAATATCACTGATCTTTCGGTTTCGATCAGTACGGGCGAAAAGGCAGAATTCAGCCTTGCACCCATAGATCCGTCCAAGGAGAAAAACGATTCATCAGAGGATTTTACAGCCAAGCTGAACGGCGAAGATATACAGTACGAACGTTTCAGACTTTTCTATAAGCTCCTTGTATCGGCTAATGCTGAAGATATGGCGTTTGACGAGAAAGTTCCCGATAAAAAGCCGATCGTATCTCTGGAATATACCGACGGCTATCTTGACAGAACTTATAAGTTTGAGTTTTACGAATATTCGCCGATGACAGTTCTTGTGACCGTAAACGGAGAATGCAGATTCTTCGGCAGCAGAGCGTATGCTGATACCCTCATCGAGAACGTCAGAAGGCTTGAGACAGGAGAAGAATTCATCACAACATGGAGATAATATTTTGACGGAGGTATATAATGAACGAAAAATTTTTAATGTATAAGGGTTACCCGTTGGTGAGAAGGGGAAACGAGATCTATTATGGATATATGGCTGATCCGTATGTGATCTGGATACAGATCCTCGCCGTAAGGGATGTGGAAAATATAAAGACAGCCTCAAAGGTAAGAGTGATCCAGATGTCAACTGAAACCTCTGATCCCATGAAAGCTTTTGTAAAGAATACGGAAAAGGAATGCGGTCTGTACGAAGCTCTTGATATAGCCAATGTATGGCTTGAAAAAGCGCTTAAATAATCATAGGATAAGCCGCACAGCTTCCCTGTGAACGCAAGTTCAAAAAAATGCTCCTCCGGAACTGAACCGGAGGAGCTGTTTTTATCTTCTATTTAAAAGCTTTTTTGCCGTTTCCAGCAGAGCCTTGTAGTTGCTCCAGATAACGAATGCAAACAGCGCAAGTATCCAGAGAATATATAGCGCCGGCTTTGAAATTATCATCCAGCACATTAAAATAAGCGCTATAGTGTTGAGAAGTGAATTAATGCCGTTGAATCGGAACGGAACATAATATCTTGCGTCGATTATTCTTGCCCAGAAGCAGAGATAGTAGCTCAGGAATGTGGCAATGGCGGCTCCCTGTATGCCCCATTCGGGAATCAGGAAGAAATTCAGAACAATATTTACCATGCTTGCGGCAAAACTTGTCCAGAAAGAATTTTTCGTGTGCTTGGTGGCAGTATAGATACTGCTGAGGAACTGGTCAAGGCACATGAACAGCGAGGCAATAATCAGAACGGGAGTGTATATATACACACTGCCATATTCCCCGAAGTTCTTTGCGCTTACGAAAAACGGCGTAATTATCTGCACTCCGGCTATCAGGCAGGCAGAGGCAATTAAAAGCAGAGCTTCATATGCTCGGTAGACCTTTTCATAGAAACGGCTTCTGTCCTTGGAGTCGTTTTCCATTATCGCCGACATATTCCATGCCTGAAAGAAAATCGAGGATATCATGGAAATAAGGTTTGGAACTTTGGTAGCATAGCCGTAAATTCCCGCCGCATTTTCACCCAGCGTTACTCTGTCGCTTTGCATATAGCGGATGAAAAGACGGTCGGAAAATCCTGTGATGACCCACATAACTACCGTCGGAATAAGCGGAACGGCAAATTTCATCATGCTGGAAGCAAGCCATTTGTTGTAATAGCGTATGTTGAGATGTACGTGCAGCCTTGCTGCTATGAACAGGAACACCGCAGAGCAGAGATCGGAGAGAATAACGGCAAGCATGAATCCCTTGACTCCCCAGTGCAGGTGGGAAATGAATACTACGTTGAAGATGAAAAGCGTAAGCGTTGCCAGAATACCGTCCAGCGAGAAGAGTTTTACCATTCCCTTTGCCCGGACAAACTGGGAACACAGTGACCGGAATGCCGAAGTGCAGACGTATATCAGAAGAAGTATAGTGTAACCGTCTATAAAATCGAGGAAACTTACGAGCTTCAGCAGCGGAGCAAAGGCAAACATCAGCAGAAGTCCGGTGCCGTTGAGTACGCTGGCAGTGGTAAAGACCTGTCCCTTGTCGTATTTGTTGTCAAGCCCGTATCTGATGATCGCTTCTGTCATTGAAAATGTAAATATAGGCAGCAGGAAATTTGCAGTGATTTCAAGAAGCTCCTTGGTGCTGCTGTCCGCCGGGCTTATATTATTTGTATATAGCCGTGTAAGAAGAATTACAAGAAATTTTGAACCAAAATTTCCAATAGCGAAGATAAAGGTATTGAATGCAAGCTTTTTATATTTGTCCATTTTTATTTATCACATCCTGTTATTTTTTAAAATGATATTTATATTATTATATCACATCTGAAAGGATTTGTCATTATTTTTTGTAATTTTCAGGAAGCAAATCCGCAGCAGTCTATCTGCGGATTTTGTAGGAAATGACGAAAAAATACCTCTATATATGTTAAAGTGTAAGAATTTTGAAAAAACAGTGCAAAAAGACGTGACATTTCACGAAGCTTGTGATATAATAATTATGAACAAATTAAGGCAACACTGCCTTAAGATCACATAAATACAGTGTATATATTCAGAATCTAAGGAAAGGAATTAAAGAATCATGGACAACAGCAATAATTCACAGCGGCCGAGAAAAAGAATCACACCGGAAATTGCACGTAAAAGACAGCTTGCGGCGCTTTGCGTCATAGCGTTTCTTGTGCTGATGATCGTTATACTTATAGCCAAGGGATGCTCAAAAGATAAATCGAAGGATGGCGGGGACAAGAAAAAATCTGATACAAAGCCCCAGACTACAATGGTCACAACCACTGCTCCTCCGAGTGAAGCGACTACGGCGCCGAGCACTCAGTCTACGACGGCGGTTAATCAGAATACAAGCGGTTTTAAGCTTGACAGATACAGCGTATATCTGAATGTTGGAGAAACTCAGATGCCACGTGTAACCGGATATCCCGATGGTACAGTTGAAGCTGATGAACGCTGGTCGTCAAGCGATACAAGTGTGGCAACAGTTGACGGTATTGGAAATATCACGGCGGTAGCAGCCGGTGAGTGTTATGTTATACTGAAATCTGCCGTGGATGAAACACAGGAAGTACAGATCAAGGTAACAGTTGCTTCGGGCAGCGCAGGGGAAACGCCTGCAACGACCGCAGTGCAGGATCAGGCAATTTATTAATAATACAAAGAATATCCCCCGGAAGTATCTGACTTCCGGGGGATATTGTCTTTATTTTATATCTCCGGAAGAGACTTTAAAACAAGCAGTTGTTTTATCTGATCCGAAGCTGTCGTTATAAGATACTTCAAAGTTGTTCCAGCCGGTATCAACCTCCCATGCAGCGTATCCCTTGACTTTCTTTCCGGCAGCAGCGTCTCCTGAAACAGAGCCGAATCCATTAACATCGCCCATTAATGTAGCAATATCTACAGAGGTATCATCGGCATATGCTCTGAAGTACAAATAATTAAAGTAGTCGTTTTCATCAGAAATATTTTCTGCCTCAAAAAATAAAATGAGATATTCCTTACCCGGTGAAGATTCTTGCTTTAAAAATTCGTTGTCGGTTGGAATGCTGGTGTATGTTTTAGCGTCAAGCAGAGAAATTTTCCAGTTTCCTTTTTCTATGTATTGTCCTATTCCGGCATATTCGACTTCATTCTTTTTACCGGTATTGCCTGATGCTGAACCGACATCTCCTATTTTAGCTTTTGGACTTTCTGTACTGCATCCTGTAAAGGTAAAGAGATTTACTGCTGCCGTAACGGCAATTATTGAGTGAATAAGAAATTTAGCTGTTTTTTTCATAAAAAACCCTCCATTATATTTTTAGTGATAATATTATAACACTAAAAATATAATTTGTCAACTCTATAGTTGTAATTATTTGATTCTTTAGAGATTATAATATACTCATATCAAAAAATATTCTGAAAGGTATGATGTTATGGAAGTCGGAAAAAGAATCAGGCAGCTTCGTGAAATGCGGGGGGTTACTGTTAATAAGCTTGCTAATATGGCCGGATTATCTCAGAGTTTTTTAAGAGAAATCGAACTTGGAAATAAAGTCCCGACTGTTGAAACTTTGTCTTACTTCTGTGATGCGCTGGAGATTTCTTTAAGCGAATTTTTCAGCGAAGATACGCCGGCGATCAATCCTATATTAAAAACGTCCATTATGAAATTAAATACGCAGCAGCAGATCAGGCTTGCTGAATTTCTGAATTGTCTTTATCCATAAAGGCAACGCTGTACAAAGATTATGCGTCAGATGTACAGTTAGATTTTTTGTCAGATTGCGTAAAATTGATGCAGCAATACTGTCGCATTGCAAGGAAAAATTGTGCGGTGTTGCCGTAAAAATGCACCTCGGAAGTCAGGCCTCCGAGGTGCATTCTATTTTATGTGAACACGTTCTAAACTTCTTCCGGTATGTCAGCCGGCAATTTTTTTACCCTGCAAAGTTCAATGCGGTGATGTTCTACTTCGATTACATCAATGCCAAGGCCGTCGGATTCAAGCGAGACCTGAGTTCCGTTTGCAGGTATTTCTCCTAAAACAGCTATCACGTAGCCGCTGAAGGTGTCGTATTTGTCCGCAGGAAGAACTATGTCAAGTTCTTCGCAGACTTCGCTGAGAGAGGTGATGCCCGGAACGGTCCAGGAGCCGTCGGGCTGCTTTTCAAGTCTCACAGCCGGGAGATCCGATTCATCGTCGGCAAAATCGCCGACAAGCTCTTCAACAAGATCGGTTATAGTTATGATTCCGCTCATTCCGCCGTATTCGTCCACGACAACTGCAAAATGATCGGCGCCGGACTGTTTCATAGCCTCGAAAAGCCTGTCCGCCTTCATGTTTTCGTGAACAAAATACGGTTCGTGTACGGCGTTTTCCATAATGTTTTCACGGCTTTTATTTTCGAGCCGGAAGTAATCCTTTGCGTCAAGAATACCGATCACATTATCAACATTTTCGCCGCATACCGGAAATACCGAGTGTCGTGTGCGATGTATGGTCTCTTCCCAGATTTCAATGGGGTCGCTGCTCCAGAGAACGTCCACGTCCGTTCTGTGGGTGCATACCTGATCTGCCGTCAGGTCGTCAAAGGCGAACACATTCTTTATGATTCTGTTTTCATCCTCGTCAATAGTACCGTTTTCGGCTCCTGCATCGGACATCATGAGGATCTCTTCCTCGGTAACAGTATTTTCACCGTTGTCGGGAGATATGTTCATGAGCCGGAGTATGCCGCCCGAAAGCGCCTTGCTGAGACATACGAACGGCGTGAAAAGTCCCGATGCAAAAACTATGAAGCCGCTCATTGCCAGTGCAAGTTTTTCGGGATCTTTTCTCGCCAGTCTTTTTGGGAGAAGCTCTCCTATGACCACTGTAAAATAAAGCACGACGGCTGTTATCAGTATGGCGGACACGTACAGAACGGTTTTGCCGGAGATATCAAGTCCGGTTTTAAGGATGAGGGAAGTCAGTCTCCCTGAAAATCCGAGTGCGGCGAAAGCTGCTCCGAGAAGTCCCGTGAAGAGCGTCGCAGCATGAAGAGACGCCATGAACCTTGAGGGGCTTTCCAGCAGCTTTTTCAGGCGTGACGCCTTTTTTCCGCCGCTTGCCGCCAGTTTTTCAAGGTTGTTGTCGTTGACCAGAATAACCGCCGTTTCAGCAAAAGTAAAAACGGCATAAAGCGTTAAAAAAATAATTTGCAGAATAATTTCCGCAGCCATTTCAAATCCTCCGTTACATTTTAGTTATAGTCTGTTGTAGATAGCCGCAAAGGGCTAACATAGCCGGTAGTGCCTGTTTCTGAACATAACGGGGCGTCGGATGTTTTTATTATTACTGCCGTCAGGACCAGCGTCCATTAAATAATTCACCTCCTGTTTTATGTCGATATTTCCTACAAGCTTTATTTTAGATTTGATCGTGTGAAAATTGTTTTGTTTCCGGTAAGAAAATATATTATAAGCTTGTCGCCGGAAACAGAATATTTTATATCGTGTTCAGCGCCCTCTGCAAATTTTTCCGTTCCGGAGACCGTAAGAACATTGCCGTCGGTTTTGTAAGTGAAAAAACGGTCTGTTTTTATGCCGAAATCCTCGCCGCTTATGCGGATGCAGACGGGAAGATCCACGTCGCCCAGAAGCTTTCCGGTCAGCTTATCGGAAAGAATGTCCCCCAAAGCTCCGCCGGTGAATCTGTATTCGCCGTCAAGCTCTGAGCTGCTGCCCGGTTCTGTTTTTTCAAGAACCATAAGGGTGGAATTTCTGGTAAGCTCTTCTACTTCGCTGCCAAACAGATCGGTATTGAGGGTGGCTGTCAGGGTCGTACCGTCAAAATCAACGCTGTTATCACCTATATCCATACCGAAAATGCACAAGTTTCCCTTTTTGTTCAGGAAAAGATACTTTGTCGTATCAATATATACTGAACCGCTGCCGTCCTCTTCAAGCATCAGGGTTATTATCTCTCCCGTGCCCTCGTCGGTGAATTCCCAGTTGCCGGTCACATCGCCTCCTATCGGCTTTTCGGGTATATCTTCAGAGACGTTTCCGGACGAATTATCGGTACCTTTTTCGTTAAATACGGTTTTTCCGCTGTTGCTTTTTGTTTCGGCGGCAGAAGCGGAGTTCTCTTCATAGCTGTTGTTTTCGGATGACATATCTTTCTCTTCAGTTGAGCTTCCGGTTTTATTGTCTTTGCTGCATGAAGCGAAAATTCCTGATGTCATAAGACAGACGGCAATAAAAGCGGTGATTCTTTTTTTCATATGTTCCACCTTTCTTTGTGAGGCGTTATTTTAATTATATCACCAATTACAGGCTTTTTCAAGTGAGATTCGGAAAAGTTTCTGAAATGCGGTGTTTTGTTGATTAATATACGCCTAATTTGTTGATTATGACGGCAAAACGTATGCCGATAGGAAAAATATACATAAAAACAGGCTTTTTTCAGCCTTATTTCTACAAAAACCAAAATTGATAATCCTTGACAACATCCGGAATAGATGTTATTATATATAAAGATAAAAGGGAGTAGCTTCCCGGTAGATACCGGGTGTCCGTATCGCCATAACCACGGCTCAGGCTGTCGGGCGGACAGAGCAGAGTAAGAGCGTGAACAGGTTCCTGGCTTTAGCAAGACTTTTATTGCACTCTGATATGTATATGTATCGGACTGCAATAAAAGTCTTTTTTTATTCCCTGGATTATTTTATAGAAACGGAGAAAAGGCATGAATTATTTCAATCAGGACAAAGAAAAGGTAGTCAGTCAGCTTGATTCGGACATAACGCATGGGTTGACGGACGCACAGGTAAATGAAAGCCGCCGGAAAAACGGTGAGAATTCGATCGCCGAGCAAAAGCAGAAAAGTCTGTTCATGATCTTTCTGGAGCAGTTTGCCGATCTTCTTGTGGCTATCCTCATTATTGCATCAATCGTTTCAATGATAAGCGGGGAAGTCGGAAGCACTATAGTTATTCTGGTGGTGCTTGTTATGAACGCCGTTCTCGGCACGGTGCAGAACGTCAAGGCGCAGAAGTCGCTGAACAGCCTTAAAGCCATGAGTTCCCCGAATGCCAGGGTAATCAGAAACGGCGCTCAGGCTGAGATCCCGGCATCTGAAGTGGTAGTCGGAGATATTCTCCTTATCGAGGCAGGAAATGTTGCGGCTGCTGACGGACGTCTGCTTGAAGCCGCTTCGCTCCAGGTGAATGAAAGCGCACTTACAGGAGAATCTCTTAACGTCACTAAATCCACTGAAAGGATAGACAGAGACGAACTTCCTCTGGGAGACCGTGTGAATATGCTCTACAGCGGTTCGAATATCTCAAACGGACGTGGAACCGCAGTTGTTACAGCCGTCGGTATGAATACGGAGATCGGTAAAATCGCCTCGCTTATGCAGAATGCAAAGAAGAAAAAGACTCCTCTCCAGGTAAGTCTTGACAAATTCAGCAAAATACTTTCCGTAGCCGTTATCGCTATCTGTATCGTTGTTTTCCTTATGACATATTTTCTCAATGAAAAGCCGGTCGTTGACGCTATGATGTTTGCAGTGGCTCTTGCCGTTGCAGCTATCCCGGAGGCGCTCAGTTCCATTATCACTATCTCGCTTGCTATAGGAACGCAGAAAATGTCCAAGCAAAAGGCTATAATAAAGGATCTCAAAGCTGTTGAGGGGCTTGGATGCGTTTCGATCATCTGCTCGGACAAGACGGGCACTCTGACGCAGAATAAAATGACGGTCCGTGACGTAAACGCTTCATGCGAGGCGGCAATGAAAGATCTGCTTCTGGCAATGGCTCTTTGCAACGACGCTGCAAAATCAGGCGGAGCATGGCTGGGTGATCCTACTGAAACTGCTTTATCCGAGTATATCGGCAACGACGAGTATCTCAGGCTCAGAAACGAAAATCCACGTATAGACGAGATACCTTTCGACAGCGACAGAAAACTTATGACGACCGTCCACATCTTTGGCGGCGAACGCATAGCCTACACTAAGGGCGCTGTTGACGTGCTTATCCCCAGGCTTAAATTTGTTCTTGACGGAAACGGTGTGCGTCCTGTGACGGAGCAGGATTTCGAAAACATCCGCAAAGCGAACCTCGGCTACTCCGAAAACGGAATGAGGGTTCTTGCATTTGCAAAGAAGATACTGAAAACCGACGCCGCAGTAACTTTCGACGACGAATGCGACTACATCTTTATCGGTCTTACGGCTATGACCGATCCGCCCCGTGAGGAGAGCAAGGCTGCCGTTGCCGAGTGTATATCAGCCGGAATAAAGCCTATCATGATAACCGGAGATCACAAGCTGACCGCTGTGGCTATTGCATACAAGGACGGGGACATTGCTATGGACGGTACGGAGCTTGACAATATCTCCGATGAGGAACTTTCTGAAAAGCTGGAGAAAGTTTCGGTTTATGCAAGAGTTTCACCTGTTCATAAGATTCGGATAGTCGGACTGTGGCAGGCTAAAGATATGGTTGTCGCCATGACCGGCGACGGAGTAAACGACGCTCCTGCTCTGAAAAAGGCGGATGTCGGCGTTGCAATGGGAATAACCGGAACAGAGGTGTCAAAGGACGCCGCTTCTATGATCCTTGCGGACGATAATTTTGCGACTATCGTCAAAGCAGTTGCCAACGGACGTTGTATTTACGGCAATATCAAGAATGCGATCAAGTTCCTGCTTGCAGGAAATGCCGCAGCTATCCTGGTCGTTTTGCTGACAACGATACTTGATCTGCCTCTGCCCTTCAGTCCCGTTCATCTTCTTTTTATAAACCTGCTGACCGATTCCCTGCCGGCTCTTGCCCTCTGCATGGAGCCGATGCAGCCCGGCGTTATGAAAGAAAAGCCGAGATCTTCAAAGGAGTCTATCCTCAACAAGGAAACGGGTCTTTATATTCTTTTCCACAGCGTCGTTATTGCCGCCTGCGTAATGGCAGCGTTCATGGTTGGCAGGAGCTGTTCGGATTCAGCCGGCATGGCAAGCACAATGGCGTTCGGAACGCTTTGTCTTGCACGTCTGTTCGAGGGATTTGACAGCCGTGGAAAATATTCACTTGCAAAGCTTGGATTTACAAGGAATATGTTCACTGTCGGAGCTTTTCTTGCAGGAGCATTTTTCCTGGTGTGCGCTCTTATGATAACTCCTGTTCACGGTTTTATGAATGTCAGCAATTCGTTTACCGCTGTAAATTTGCTTCAGGTTGCAGGATTCGCAGTTATCCCATTTGCCCTTACCCAGATCATCAGAATGGCAAAAGAGACTGCTTCCAAAAAATAAATTGACTGGTACGATCATATATGGTATAATAGACCTGTCCGGATTTGTTCCGGGCAGGTTTTTTGGAGGGAAACAGCATGGAATTTATCCTTGGAGCAGCCGTTGTAATCGTACTGTGTATAATATTACAGGTGGATATGGGTATAGTTATAATCGGGATAGAAATAATTTCGGGGCTGGCAGTTGCATTGTCTGCGGCGGTGGTTTTTCTTGAAGGTTTTTTCATTTTCAGGTCGGAATGGAAAGAAGCGGCGCTGCTGCGGTTTGAGCAAAAACAAAAGCGTAAAGTCGCCATTTATCAGATAGACGGGAAAGAATATAAATGTGCCTTTCCGGCAAATCCTGAATGTATGTACAAAAAGGACAAAGTTTGTAAGGTGCTTTTAAACAGACGGATGTCCTGGGTTTTTGATAAATATACGCTGCTCACTTATGTAATATGGTCAGTATTTACTTTGATTTTTGCGTTTGCCGGAATAAGAATCTTTCTTTGAAAACGAAAGGACAGTATTATGAAATATTTTGATTTTCACACTCATGCTTTTACAGATTCCCTTGCTGAACGTGCGATGAAAGGTCTGAGTGAAACAAGCGGCATAATCCCGGCGACCGACGGAACGCTGCAAGGTCTGAAAAATATACTTGAAAAGAATGCAATAGACGGCGCAATGATCCTGCCCATAGCTACAAGACCTGCGCAGCAACATACTATCAATAATTGGGCGGCTGAAATAATGGGGGACGGAATATTCTGCTGCGGTTCTGTTCATCCCGACGCCGAGGACAAAATACAGGAAATCAGGCGCATAAAAGAGCTTGGACTGTGCGGAGTGAAATTCCATTCGGAGTATCAATTCTTCCGGCCTGATGAAGAGCGTATGTTTCCGGTTTATGAGGAAATGGAACGTCTGGGACTTATAGCCGTATTTCACGGTGGCTGGGATCCTTACGGACATGGAGAAATAAAAGCAACTCCGGAAAGCTTTTCCGTTATAGCCGGAGAATTTCCGGATCTGAAAGTAGTAGCGGCTCACATGGGCGGTATAAAGCAGTGGGACGATGCCGGGAAGTATCTTGCCGGAAAATACGATAATCTCTGGTTCGATACCGGAGTGGCGTCAAAATATATTGACGATGATAAGATGCATGATTTAATCAGACGTTATGGAGCTGAAAGAATACTTTTCGGCAGCGATTGTCCGTGGGATGATCCGGCAGATGAGATAGCTCTTATTAATCGTCTGCCGCTTTCAGAACGTGAACGGGAACTTATTTTTCATAAAAATGCGGAAAATCTTATTGGAGCAGAGGGGGCGGCAGAGTGAAGAAATTATTGTTTATAGGCGATGTGGTAGGAGAAGCAGGATGCGGCTTTTTGCAGTCGAAGCTGCGGGACATCAAAAGGAAGTACGATATTGACATAACTGTGGTCAACGGGGAAAATTCCGCTCAGGGAAACGGTATAACGCCAAGATCTGCCGATATGTTAATAAAAGCGGGAGCAGATGTGATAACCACCGGAAATCATGCGTTCCGCCGCCGTGAGGCTCTTGAGATATACAATGAGGATTATATTATAAGACCTGCCAATTATCCCGAGGGCGGCTGCGTGGGAAAGGGCGTTTGTATCCTGGATATGGGCGCATATTCTGTGGCGGTGATAAATCTTATGGGAACTGTGGGACTTGACCCTCTGGACAATCCCTTTACGAAAATAGACGAGCTTCTGGATGAAGTTGACACGAAGAATATTTTCCTTGATTTTCATGCTGAAGCTACTTCCGAAAAGAAAGCAATGGGATTTTTCCTTGACGGAAGGGTAACGGGAGTTTTCGGTACGCATACTCACGTCCAGACTGCCGACGAGTGCGTTCTGAGGAACGGAACTGCATATATCACCGACGCCGGAATGACGGGACCGGAGTATTCCTGCCTTGGCGTTGACATAAAACCGGCTCTGGACAGACTGCGTTTTCGTATGCCGGTCAGGTTCAGGGAATCAGAGGAGAAGTGCTTTATGTGCGGAGCAGTGGTGACTTTTGATGAAAAAAGCGGCAAATCGCACAAAATTGAGAGGTTAAATATAAGATAATATACAAAATTTCTTTAACCGCTTGCATTTTTGGAAAATATATGTTATTATAATAAATGATAGCCGTCTTTGAACGGAAAAGGTTTCCATGACGGCTAATGTCAGCATAATGCTTAATTACAGGAGGGTTATTACCATGGAAGTTTTAAAAGTAAAATCAAATTCATCACCAAACAAAGTTGCTGGTGCGGTAGCAGGCGTTATCAGAGAGCGGAGAGCTGTCGAGGTTCAGGCTGTAGGCGCCGGCGCTGCTAATCAGGCTATCAAGGCTATCGCTATTGCAAGAGGTTATCTCGCTCCTATCGGAATCGATCTTATCTGCATACCTGCTTTTGCCAACATCCAGATCGACGGCGAGGAAAGAACAGCTATCAAGCTTATCTGCGAGCAGAGATAAGGCGTTTTTGCGCAGCGGCAGAACATTAATTTTATGTGATTCGCTTTGAATGATATCTGATTTTCGGGGACGGACGACAAGTCCGTCCTTTGATTTTGAGGGGGAATATACTGTGCCGTCAAAGCTTTTCGGTCAAATAGAATATCTAAAAGGGGTAGGCGGCGCAAGGGGCGAAAAATACCGCAGACTCGGTATAAATTCGCCTTATGAGCTGATATATCACATACCGAGGGCATATCTTGATTTTCGTGCTCATGTGCCGGTGTGTCAGGCTCCTCTGAACGAATACAGCGTGCTGAAATTGACGATCTTACGGAAGCTTCCTCCGCAGCGTGTAAGGGGCGGTCTTGTGATATGCAAGGCGGCTGCCAGCGATGGCATTGACGATATTCTTGTGGTGATATACAACAATGTATACGGTTTTCAGGCTATGAAAGAGGGAGAGACCTACTATATGCATGGTAAGGTCACAGGGAATTTCCTGCGCAGGGAAATTTCTGCTCCCGTGTATATCAGAGCTGACGAAAATGTTTTGATACAGCCGGTATATCATCTGACGCAGGGACTTTCCGTAAGCATGGTCAGAACAAACATGAGACAGGCGCTTGATCTTCTGCGCAGCGAACATATTGAAACGCTGCCGGAAAATATACGCAGCCGCTATCAGCTATGCTCCCTTGAATGGGCGTTGGAGAATATCCACTTCCCCGAAAGCGAGACGGCGTCGGAAACGGCAAGACGCCGGCTTGCCTTTGATGAGCTGCTGAAACTACAGCTTGGAATGTCCATTCTGAAAACAGGCAGCCGCCGGAAAACAGCTTTTAAAATGGACGGCTCTGTCGATTATCATGAGTTTGAAAAAAATCTTCCGTTTGAGATGACGGAAGATCAGAAAAAGGCAGTCCGGGAGATTATAAGCGATATGTGCCTTGACGTACCTATGAATCGGCTTTTGCAGGGAGACGTCGGCAGCGGAAAAACCGCCGTTGCAGCGGCAGCCTGTTATTTTGCGGCAAAAAACGGAGTTCAGGCAGCGCTTATGGCTCCTACGGAGATATTAGCGTCGCAGCATTTCCGGACTCTCAACGGTTTTCTGGAACCGTTCGGCGTCAGAGTGTGTCTGCTGACAGGCTCTATGACCGCAAAGAAAAAAGAGTCGGTCCGGGAGAAGATCGGAGAGGGCGAAATCGACGTTATTGTCGGCACTCACGCTATTATTCAGAAAGATGTGACTTACAGGTCGCTGGCTCTTGTTATCACAGATGAACAGCACCGTTTCGGCGTCGCTCAGCGTGCTGCGCTGGCAGAAAAGGGGAATTCACCTCACAAGCTGGTCATGTCCGCAACTCCTATTCCGAGGACGCTGGCGCTTATTATTTACGGCGATCTCGATATATCGGCAATAACTCAGCTTCCAAAGGGCAGAAGTCCGGTGCGGACATATGCGGTGACGGGAAAGCTACGCAGCCGGGCCTTCGGTTTTGTGCGTAAAAAACTGGACGAGGGCAGGCAGGCTTACGTTATCTGTCCCATGATAGAGGACAGTGAAAGCGAACTTTTTGCGGTGAAATCCTATGCGGAAAGAGCTGCGCAGGGCGATTTGAAAGGGTATTCCGCTGCTCTGCTTCACGGAAAGATGAGTGCGGCTGAAAAAGACCACACCATGAAAAAATTCCGTGAGGGAGAGATTCAGGTGCTTATCTGCACGACTGTTGTGGAGGTCGGGGTCGATGTGCCGAATGCAGCGGTAATGGTGATCGAAAATGCCGAACGTTTCGGACTTTCTCAGCTCCATCAGCTCAGAGGACGTGTCGGCAGAGGTCAGTTTGAAAGCTCCTGCATACTTATTACGGACAATACCACGGAGGAATGCGTTCGGAGAATGAAGATAATGTCCTCGACCACCGACGGTTTTAAAATATCGGAGGAGGATCTGAAAATGAGAGGTCCCGGAGATTTCTTCGGCAGCGCACAGCATGGACTTCCACCGCTGAAAATTGCCGATATTGCGTGCAATATGGAACTTATGAGCATGGCGCAGGAATGTGCGAAGGGACTTTTAGAGACTGACCCGGAGCTTACAAAACCGGAGCACAGAGCGTTAAAAATGGACATTATGAAACTGTTTAATAAGGATATTGTGGGGTGAAATATCACTTTGTTTCAATTTGTTTCAGATGCTTAATAGCGTACTCACAGCACTGAAGCACTATCTGATTAAATGAGATATCATTTTTCCCAGCAAGTGTTTCAAGTCTTTCAATCAATAGATCAGGCATACGAATGGTTTTGTTGGATGAAGAAGGTTTCTTTATTTCAAACAATTTTATCATTCCTCTCAAGTGGTTTATAAAGCTAATATTTTGTCTGCTCCTTTTCTCCAAGAAGTTTGAGCGTATTTATTTTTAGTATACTATATCTTTTGGTTATGTATTTTATAGGTAATATTTTAGCATATTTTTTGTTTTGGGGTATAGACTATTACATTATATAATGTTTACATTACCTAATTAAACATAAATCTTTTGCAGATAATTTCCCTATATACCGTCGTTTTGAGATTTTTAAAAAAAATCTGAAAAAAATTTCAAAAAACGCTTGACAAATGGAAATATTTGTGATATAATTAATATCGTCGTCAGGGCACAACACAAAAAGCACTGATGAATCGGCGTGGGGGTTTAGCTCAGCTGGGAGAGCATCTGCCTTACAAGCAGAGGGTCACAGGTTCGAGCCCTGTAGTCCCCACC
>CAMZZN010000019.1 GCA_947345935.1 uncultured Ruminococcus sp. | reverse complement strand
CTTTTCCGTCTGCAGATGATGGCGATAAATCAGCTTAACGAGCGTATCAAGCATGATCAGCCTCTGGTGGAGTTTGCAAATCAGGTATCGAATACCGAGAATCTCATCGACATGAACGCTATGGCGAAGCTTGCGGCGGAGGAAAATATTCCGATCGGCAGGAACAGGCTGTTCAAATGGCTGAGGAAAAATGGAATCCTCATATCGGACAATCTGCCCTATCAGAAATATGTTGATCGTGGCTATTTTTCGGTGAAAGAAACGGTTTTTGAAACCTCTAATATGATGAAAACTTGTCAACAGACGCTTGTTACGGGAAAGGGTCAGCAGTATGTGCGTCCGTAAGGACTATATAATATCGCTCGAAAGCGAGTATCGGATTAGAGAGAAATCCGATTGGTTATCCGGCTAACCTGAATCTGAAAGGATAAAGGGGAACACAGCACGCCGGAAAAGCGATTGCGTTTGAAGTCAGCATAAAGCGCGTTTTGCGAGACCAACGTATAATATGGCTAAGGCTAAACTGCTTTAAATCCAGTTCCTTTGCTCTAATGCCCGAGATAAATACACGCTGGCTAAAGTATTTATAAACGACGTATATGAAAATATATATATTTGATTTTCATACTCTCTTATGTTGTTTCAGCGTACAGGAAGTACGTAAAAGGGATGAACGGAAGCCTAAGTTATACCAAATGTATTATATAGTTTAAACGGAGATTGCCTAAGTCGGAACGCTTGAAACACACAGTGTATGACAGCTATGCGAAATGCCCTCAGGGCGATAAATTTCAAGGGTCTCCCAAGAAAGATGACGCTGAAAATCCGATAAGGCAACGGAGTTCTCATAGTAGTCCGAGAGCGCTAACGGCGCTTACATGGCGAAGGAGAACAGGTTGTTTGATTGATGAGAAATGGAGGTATGCGAAATGCAGAAAGCTGATATTGTATTGTCAATACTAAGGGAAAAATCCGAAAATGATGAACATTACAAATATGACAGAATCTATAGAAATCTTTTTAACAGAGATTTTTACCTCAGAGCATATTCAAAAATATATGCCAAAGAGGGCAATATGACTGCCGGAACAGACGGTAAAACAATTGACGGCTTCAGCAAAAGAAATATAGAAAGACTGATTGCAAGGCTGAAAACAGAGGAATATCATCCTAAGCCTGTACGAAGAACATATCGTAAAAAGAAAAGCGGAAAAATGCGCCCTTTGGGTATTCCGTCCTTTGAGGATAAGCTTGTACAGGAAGTTGTAAGACAGATTCTTGAGGCTATATACGAGCCTTTGTTCAGCGAGAATTCTCATGGATTCAGACCTGAAAGGAGCTGTCATACAGCGTTAATGCAGATAAAAACAACTGCAAGAGGAAGCCGCTGGGCAATCGAGGGAGATATAACCGGATGTTTCGATAATATCGACCATGACATATTACTTGGTATTCTTTCATCAAAAATACAGGACGGAAGATTCATCGAGCTTATCAGGAGATTTCTGAAAGCAGGATATTACGAATTTCACGAAGTTAAAAACTCGTATTCAGGATGTCCGCAGGGTACGATAATTAGTCCTATTTTATCAAATATCTACTTGAATGAATTTGATAGATACATGGAAGAAATGATAAAAGCAGTCAATAAAGGCAATAGAAAGCGTGAATTCCCCGAATATAAAAGACTGTATCATATGCGTAGAAAGGCAAGGAAAAATGGCGATATCGAAAAGGCAAAACAACTGCTTACAGAAATGCGCAGAATTCCTGCCAACGACCCAATGGATGAAAATTTCATAAGGTTAAAATATGTGCGTTATGCGGATGATTTTGTGATATTTATAGACGGGAACAAGGAACTGGCCTACGATGTGAAAGATAAAATAACAGTTTTTCTTAAAGAAAAGCTTAATCTTGAACTTAACGCTGACAAAACCCTGATAACTAATCTTAAAGCTGGCAGGGTAAAGTTTCTCGGATATGAAATTGTCAAATCGCAGTGCGATATTAAAATCACAAAAAATGTTAACGGAGAAACACGCAGAACCGCCAACGGAAAAATACAGCTGTTAGTACCAAACGCAGTAATTACGGATAAAATACGTAAATTTTCTTCCAAGGGAAAACCGGCTGCATTTACTGCAAGAGCAAATATGCCGGTGTTGGATATGATACAGCAGTACAATTCTGAAATCAGAGGATTGTACAACTATTATTGTCTGGCAACCGATGTAGGAAAAAAGTTGCACAAGTTCAAATATTATCATTATTACAGCCTTGTGAAAACAATAGCAAGAAAAGAAAAATCAAGCGTAGCTAAAATTATAGGAAAATATGGCATTGACGTCCCTCGTAAAAAAGGAACGGGTACAAGACTGCTGGTCGGAGTAAAATACAGAACAAAGCAGGGCGATCAGATAATGACATATTTCAATGATAGTCTGAAAAAGGTTGAAAAACCTGTCGCTGATATCAGCGATTCATACAGTTATTATTATAACAAGACTACGCAGTTAATTGTAAGGCTTAATGCCGATACCTGCGAAATATGCGGAAGTCACGAAAATATTGAGGTTCATCATATAAGAAAATTAAAAGACATTAAGCAGAAATACAGAAAAAGAGGCAAGCATATACCCGATTGGGTTCTTATGATGTCTAAAATGAACAGAAAAACTCTTGTAGTTTGCGAAAAATGTCATAATAAAATTCACAGCGGAAAATAAGCTTAGAAACAGCTGGAAAGCCGGATACAGCGAAAGTTGTAAGTCCGGTTTGGAGGGAGGATGCGTGAAAACCTGCTGCGGTAACGCAGTAAGGCGTTGCCTTCCTACCCTACATCATTGGCAGATTGAAAAAGGAGTGGATGCAGTAATGGAAATAAAAAATATTTCTCTGCATGAACTGAGAAAAATGAATGACAGCGAGGGACTGGTTTTGCAGGGCTGCGGCGGCGATCTGCAGGAATGGGTTGACGGCATAAACGATATGCTGACGGAAAGCGGTATATTGCGGAACGGAAGCCGATTTGATAAGGCGTACACCTTTAAAAATGGGGGTCTCACCTGTCTGCTGTTCCCGTTTGGCGATGTTCAGCCGGATGTCGGAAAGCTGGCAATATGGCGGCTTGAAACAAGGGAAAATTTTGGCAGCACATGGCTGTCGGATTATGTTCCGAATAATCTCGGCGGATTTATCGAGGAGCAGTACGAAGATCTGAACATGGATTTAGGGCTATAAATAGGCAAAATTTAATGTGTTAGGAGTGATGAGAATGAAAATATCCTGAATTTTGGAGGTATTATGCAGACGAGAAAAAGGTTTGAAAAATCAAAAGTTATCATCAGCGGAGATGTGAGTACAATGCTGAAAAAAGCGAAGTCCGTACTGTCCGACAAGCAGTACCGCGAGCTGTGCCGTTCTATTAATGACGCAGAGAATTACAACGAGAAGAAAGGATTGATAAAAGCCTGTATTCAGGCAAAAAATAAGGTTTGAAGCCGTTTGTCGGGAGCAGAAAATATTCCGTCAGACGGCTTTTTTTGTTCCCGAAAAATGGGGAAAGGAGATGTTATGAATAGTTTTCTTTCATGGGTGGGAGGCAAGAAGCTCCTGCGCGACGAGGTTATTATTCGTATGCCTCCATTTTATGAGAAATATATCGAGGTTTTCGGCGGCGCAGGCTGGGTTTTGTTCAGAAAATCGCCGGAAAATGAGATTGAAGTTTTCAACGATTTCAACAGCAATCTTGTGAATTTGTACCGCTGCGTCCGAGATAATCCTGCGAAATTGAAGTACAAGCTGCGGTACGTTCTGAACTCCCGTGAGGACTTCAGGTGGATAGCATTTCTGCACAAAAAAGGCGTATTTACGATGTTTCACGACTATGACAGGGCTGCGAAATTCTATCAGCTCATTAGATACAGCTACGGCAGTGCGCTGGACAGCTTTGCAAGTCAGCCACATTCGATCTGGGGCGATTTTCCGCTGATAGATATGGCATCACGGCGTTTACAGAAAGTAATAATCGAGAATCAGGACTTTGAAGTTCTGATAAGGCATTACGATAGTCCCGTCAGTTTTTTCTACTGCGATCCGCCCTATTTTGCGACGGAAAGCTATTACAAGGACGTTGGATTTACAAAAAAAGATCACATCAGGCTCCGTGATACGCTTGTGGGAATAAAGGGAAAATTTCTTGTTTCATACAACGATTGCCCTGAAATTCGGGAGTTGTGGGAGCATGACGGTATCCGGATTGAAAGCGTGAGCCGTGTGGATAATCTCAGGCAGCGTTACCAAAAAGGCGCGACCTACGACGAGCTGTTTATCAGCAATTACGATACGAACGAGCGGAAGAATATGTGTCATCAACTGTCGTTTATTGAAGATGAATATACAGGAGGTATAACATGAAGAAAAATACTGTTTACACAAAAGGCTTTGTTAACGACGACGGCTGCATCGAGATCCCGGGTGTTTTCCTTGAGAACGGTGCAGAGGTCGATGTCGCAATCAGCGTAGAATCGGGAAAATTTGAGATCGCTATGTTTCCGTCAGCGGAAGTCGATGAGGGTAACAAATTCGATAAATTCTGCCGTGAATATGATAATTGCGACGAATGTCCCGTGCAGGACGAGTGTTCGGAGAATCTTGATATGTAAGATGCAATAAAAAACGCTGTGTAAAGTGTCGGAAAGGTCGATTTTTCGGGAAAGGTCTGGACTTTGGCTCTCCTTTGTGGTATGCTGAAGAAAAAACGAAAGGAGCTTATCCAATGAAAGAGATCACCGCCATTCTGATACTGCTGACGCTGCTTACGAGCTGCGGAGAACAGCGTAAAACAGCCGAAAATTCGGCTTTGTGGACATTGGAAACTACCACAGAAAATAGTATCGGGGAAATATCATGCGAAGTCACAACAACCTGTTCGGATATGAGCTCCCCGACTGTTACAACGGCAGAAATCCCCGAAATATCGCCAAAAACAACGGAATCACAGACAACCGTCACGGTTAGTGAGAATGCAGAAGAAAAAAGGTCTGACGATTCCGTAACAACGACAGAAATCCCCGAAACACCGCCCCATATAGCGGAATTGCAGACAACTGTCACGGTTAGTGAGGATGCACAAGAAAAAAGGTCTGACGATTCCGTTACAACGACAGAAATCCCCGAAATATCGCCGGAAACAGCGGAATCGCAGACAACCGTCACGGTTAGTGAAATTGCAGAAGAAAAAAGGTCTGAGGATTCCGCAGCAGCGGCGGAAACTACCGATATATCGCTGAAAACCGACTATGAAAAGGCATTGGAAATATACAATTTCATGCATGAGAACGGCAGCGGAACTTGCATAAATTACGCCTGCCGGACTTATGAAATGTGTCAGGAAGTCGGGCTGCCGTGTTACATCGTGTGGACCAACGCAGGGATGTACGGTCACGCTGCCAACACGGTAAAAATCGGCGATATATGGTACATTCTGGACGCTCAGGGCGGTTATTTTCTCGACTACAATTACGGCTTCACGGAGGTGGTGGACATCGACGGTAATCACATCGCTGACGGCGATATGCTGAGCAATTTCAGCTATGAAGAATTAAATTAATATTTGTGAAAATCCCCGATTATTCGGGGATTTTTTGCATTGAAAGGAAGAAAAAATGATCAATTTAAAAAAGAAAATAAAGAAACTGGGCGCAGGGTTCATGGCAGGACTTTGCGCTTTTTCCATGCTCGGAACAAGCATGGGAACGTCCGTGCAGACCAAGGCTGCAAGTACGATAACTACCGAAAATTCGGCGTTTCCCTCTGCTGATGAGGTGATAGCACAGGCGGCGACGCTCCTCGGCTCGCCCTACGGCTGGGGATTCAAGGGTTACACGGGCATCTACTATCAGGGCAGCTACAGTCCCCTTTCCCTTGATTATGTGCGTAATCAGGGTGTGGACTGTTCGGGGCTGATCTATTACACGCTGACGCATCTCGGCTACAAAACAAGCGGTTTTTCGTGGAATAATCCCGTTCCCGTGGACACTCCCCATTGGCTGTCGGTGAACGGCGACTGCACGATCTCATATGGAGGTATTACGTCAAAAATCGACGTTGAGAAGAAAAATGTGAAGTCCACGGAGCATCCTTACTGGGAGTGCGCCGACGGCTCGACTATCACGCCCGGTTCTGTAGTTATAGCTGATAATCTTGCAGGAGAAGATCACTCTTGGATATATATGGGCGAGTTTAATAACAGGGACGAAGTGGTCAGCTATTTGCGAAATATCGGCGTAAACGAGAGCTACATCAACATCAATACTGTTGGTGACGGTACAGGCGACGGCGGTACTCATTGGCGAATCGAATCCAACGGCTCGCAGGGCTGCGTTATCAACAACCGCACTGACGGCAAAAAAGCTACTGCGATGAATATGTCCGCTTTTCGCATCACAAAATCGGACGTGAAATTTACGATCACAAAGGTGCTGAGTACCGATAATTCGGTAAAAATCAGCGGTATAAGTCCTATCGACAACACTAAGGCGGTGTACGGAGTTTACACCGATAAGGAATGCAAAAATAAGGTCGGCGAGATCACGATCGGCAAGGACGGAACAGGCTCGATTACGCTGCCCGACAAGCAGTATTACGTCAAGGAAATTTCCTCACCTACGGGTTACGATCTTTCTTCCGACGTTGTGGCTCTGAAAGCCAACTCCAATGTCAACGTAAAAGAAAATATCACAAGCGGAAAAATAACGATCAACAAGACTGCCGAGGACGGCATTGTTGGCGACCGCGAGTTTAAAATCACATGGACAGACGGCGGTAAGCAGCATTCAAAATCCGCAAAAACTAACGAGAAAGGCGTTGCTGTTTTTGACGGTCTGCACGTTTATGATTTCGGCAGTAAGGGCGCGATTTCGTACAATATTGCGGAGGTCAATACTGAGGAAAGATACGAGATACCAAAGGCTCAGAACGTCACGCTGACAGGCGGAAATGCAGATCTGACGGTCGCTGTGAACTTTGAAAACAAGCTGAAAAAGGGCAGCATTAAGATCAACAAACAGTCTGAGGACGGTCAGAATGGCGACAGAAAATTCACAATTTCAGGCGGCGGTCAGACATATACGCTGACTACAATAAATGACGGAACAGCAATTCTTGCCGATATTCCTGTGTTTGACAGCAACAATAAACCTGTTGTGTATACGATAAGTGAGAACGATGTTCCGATAAGATATGTCATTCCTGCCGATCAGAAAACAACTCTCACCGCTGATGCAACAGTTGATGTCACCTTTGAAAACAAGCTGAAAAAATTCACAGCGGAGGTTACAAAAAAGGATTCCGAAAACGTATCGGCTCAGGGCGACGCTACTCTCGCAGGAGCAGTTTATGGACTATATTGCGGTGACGAGCGTGTGGCAACCTACACCACCGATGAAAACGGTCACTTCATAACTGACGAGTTTGTCTGCGGAAATTATACGCTTCAGGAGCTTACTCCCTCGCAGGGCTATCAGCTCAACGATGAAATTTATACTCTCGGTACAGAGCCAAAAAATTATAAGATCGAAACAAATCCAATCTCTCTCGACGTTACAGAGGACGTAATAAAGGGAAAGATCAGCATAATCAAACATTCCGACGATGACGAAAATGTTGTTGAAAACTTTGAGTCAGGTGCGGAATTTGAAATTTTCCTCAAGTCGGCAGGCAGCTATGATGCTGCAAAAGACGATGAAAAGGACTATCTCATTACCGATGAAAACGGTTTTGCCGATTCAAAATTAATGCCCTACGGCGTGTATACTGTCCGTCAGACAAAGACAGTCAACGATGCTGAATTTGTCCCCGACTTCGATGTTTTCATTGCAGAAAACGAAAAAACTTACGAATATATCCTCAACGATGCGCCGTTTAAGTCATATATCCATGTAACGAAAATCGACGCAGAATCGGGAAAAACTATCGCTTATGAGGGTGCTGGATTTCAGATTTTTGACGCTGATAATAACCTTGTAAACATGGGTGTGGACACGTTCTACACCAATTCCGAGGGATTCCTGATAACTCCCGAAACGCTCCCTTACGGCGATTATACGCTTGTTGAGGTACAAGCTCCTTTCGGCTATATACTGGACAAAACGCCTGTTTCATTCAGCGTGACTGCGGCAAATTCCGAGGAAGAAAATGCTGTGAATATCGTCAGAGTTACCAAGTCGGATACTGCTCAGAAAGGAAGAATTTCTGTGCAAAAAACGGGCGAAATCTTTAATTCTGTAAGCAAAAATGAAGAAAAATATACTCCCGTTTTTGAGGAAAAAGGGCTTGAAAACGCCATGTTTCAGGTGATCGCAAGCGAAGATATCGTGACAGCCGACGGCACGGTTCGTGCCAATGCAGACGACGTTGTTGCGGAGCTTGTGACCGATGAAAACGGCTATGCGGAGACTGATCCGCTTTACCTCGGAAAGTATGAAATTATTGAGATCACAGCGCCTTTCGGATATGTAAAAAATCCCGAAATACAGGCAGTTGAGCTGACTTATGCAGGTCAGGAGATCGCAGTTACAGATGCAGTAAATTGTGCTTTTAAAAACGATTATCAGGGCGTTGAGATAAGCCTTGAAAAGTTTATGGAGCATGACGATTTGTTCGGCATCGGTGAAAATAACGAGTACAAAAATGTTCGCTTCGGACTGTTTGCGGATGAGAAAATTATCGCCGCAGACGGTACTGAGATTCCCGAAAACGGATTGATCGCAGACGTTTCACTGGGCGAGGATATGAAAGCTGTGATTGCCGAAAAACTGCCATTTGCGAGATATTATGTGCAGGAGATCGCAACCGATGAGCATTACATTCTGAACGGCGAAAAGTACCTTGTGAATTTTGAGTATATGGGTCAGGATATGGCTACAGTGTCCGTGAACTGCGGACAGTTTAAGAATCTGCTCAAGCGTGGAACGGTCAAAGGAATCAAGGTAAATGAGTCCGATGAGCCGCTTGAAAATGCACTGTTCGGACTTTTTAATACCGACTGTACAGAGTTTACGACAGACAATGCGATCATGACTGCAAAGTCCGATAAACAGGGAAAATTTGAGTTTACGGAAGTGCCTTACGGCGAGTATATTGTCCGTGAGATCACAGCTCCCGACGGATATATTTTGAGCAGCGAAAGCTATCCCGTGATAATTTCTGAGGACGGCGAAATTATCGAAATATCGGCAGAAAATAAGCCTGTTACCGTTGAGATCAGCAAGCGTGACGTTCATGGAAATGAACTTATCGGCGCAGAAATAGAACTTATCAACAGTGACGGTGAAACTGTTGATAAGTGGACTTCAGACGGTAAAAATCACGTAATATCGGGACTTTCTACGGGCAAATATGTGCTGAAAGAAGTTGCAGCTCCTGACGGTTATGTTATCGCTACCGACATTGAATTTGAAGTATTTTCAGACGGCTCTGTTGTTCTAAAAAATGTCGAAACTACGGCGATTTCCGAGGACGGTAATCCCCTTATCGTTATGGTTGACGAAGCTGTGAAAATCCCGGAGAAAACTCCCGAAACTCCCAATACGCCGTGGACTCCGTCGTCTCCTCCTACAGGCGATAGGGGCAGAAGTCCTGTTGCAATTTTTATGGTTATAATGGGTCTCGGCGGTCTGATCGTTGCCTCAATTATTCGCAGAAAAAAGGAAAATGAGGCAGCGGAGATCGAACGAAAATACGCTGAACTCTGCCCCGATTTTATTGAAAGGAACGAAAAAAATGACTAAAAAAATGAAAATAGGAATCATGGCGGCTGTCTCAGCCGCCCTCCTTTTAGGAGGCGCATTTCTCTATTTTAAGGACGATATAGCGCAGGAAATCGCCGAAAACGACCTTGAGCCGTTCAGACCGATAACTGTTTCGCAGGATACGCTTGACGAAATTACAAGCGATTTAATTGCGGAAACTACAACAAAAAATACGACAAAAATTAATAGTACACAAGCAGTTACAACAGCCGAAATTCCGCAGAATACTGCGGTTTCTGATACTATCCCGGACGATGTTCGTCAAAGCCTTATTGATTCGGCTCAGACGATGAACCGCGCACATCCCGATGCGGTCGGTTGGCTGTATATCCCAGATACTGCGATAAATTATCCGATCATGCAGGGCTGCGATAATGATTTTTATTTGCATCATTCCTACGACGGCAGCAGCTTAAAATCGGGGTCGATCTTCCTCGATTACTGCTGCGAAAATAGGCTTATGAATCCAATAAATATCGTTTACGGACACAATATGCGGAACGGCTCGATGTTCGCAGGATTGCTGAAATTTGCCGATATTTCGTACTTTGACAGTCACAAATACGGCTGGCTTGCAACTTCCGAAACGGTCTACAGAATAGATTTTTTCTCTTGTTCAAAAGCGGATATGAACGATGCAATTTATGACGGGTCAGCGCCTGTTGACGAGTGGATATCGCATCTGTCAGATATTTCTGTTGTGACTGAAAATACCTATTTTTCGGAGAATGACCGCCTTATTTCGCTGTCTACCTGTTCATACGAATTTGAAAATGCAAGAACGATACTGACGGGGAAGCTCGTCGAAATGAAACCTGCTAAGAAAAATCAATAGGCAAAACAACCAAAGATGGAGGCGTGGTTATGTTGAAAATGTTGAAACACTATGGTATAGCAAAGCTGACGTAAGAAAAGATTCAATTCAAACGTCTATAGAGTTTTTGAATTTTTATCAAAGCTAAATCTCAGAGTAAAGCTCCATGACCTTGCCGTAATAAACACGAAGGAACTTGTTTAAGCCTGCGATCATAGCTTCTTTGGCACATTTGCCCTCGCTGCGTTTCTTTTGTATGAAATCATACATGGGATCGTCAGCAGGCTTGTGTTTGATAAGAGACTGCATGATCTCATAGCCGGTCTTGCGCAGATAAGCATTACCTCGCTTTGATATCTTTCGTTCCGAAGCATTAAACGAACCGGACTGATAAGGAGGAGCATCAATGCCTGCATAGGCAATAAGGGAGTGCTTGTTTCTGAAACGGCGCACATCACCGATCTCAGCAATGATACGAGGTGCAAGGACATCTCCGATACAATTCATTTCTCTGACAACAGAATATTCAGGCAAGGTCTTGCAAAGATCCTGCATTTGTGTTAAAATGGTATTGCGTGATTCCTCTGTCGAGTGAATCAGCTTAACGGCTTCTCTAACGGCAATTTTGACGGATTGATAGTTAGGAAGCGATGGGATACCGTTTTGAGCAAGGGCAAAGATCTCGGCTGCCTTACGTTCATTACAGCGGTATCCCATTTTCTTTGCCCACTTGCAGTAATCGGCGGCGAATCGCTTTTCACCCATATCGGTAATTTTATTGTAATGAATATATCGGTTTACGAATTCTGTCAGCTTGTGATTATCCCCTTGATTCTGAAGTATATCGTTGATTCCGGGCATGACCTGATCGAGCAGATTACTGAGATTCACCTTTGCTTTTACAAGAATTGATGTGATCTGATAATACTGTCTGGCAAGAAAACGCAGCTCGTCATATGTATGAGGAGCGTCATAAGCCTTAACAAGCTCACACCAGTATGTGATACCAAATTCTGCGATTCGTACAGAATCAATTCTGTCCGTCTTAGCACGGCGAATGCTCTGAGAGCAATATTTCTTCATTCTCAGCGCATTTACACAGCAAACAAAAATGCCGTGTGATGATAAATACGAAGCGACAGGCAGATGATAATGCCCTGTATCTTCTAAAACAACACGAGTTTCCTCATCAAATGAATTGATAAGAGAAATCAAGAAATCGAGTTCTTCGGCAGTGTGCTCTATTTCAAAAGGCGGTTTGATAACTTCTCCGCCCGGCTTTAATAAGCAAACCGTACTTTTACCTTTTGAAACGTCAATACCTACACTGATCATAATGATACCTGCTTTCTGAAAAAGATATGTAATGTTTCCGCTCAGGAGCTTATTAAATTCATTTTGGTTAGTTACACGAACGCTGCCGTGATCTCTCACAGCAGGTACAACCTGCTTAATCGAATTTGATAATAAGGAGGCGGCTGACACTTTCATTTACGAACGCTAAGTTCTATGGAGGCTCCGTCAGTCCATTACCTTCTCATTATACTAAAATAAGCATAGCCTGTCACTACTGTGTCAGCAGTTTAGACTATGCTAATATTGTACCAATGGAGGCTGATATTTTGAAGAAAAACATCAAAAAAGCGATTGCCTGTGAACTGGCAGCGGTTGTGACTTTCCTCAATTTTGCGGTGATCTCCGCACACGCTGAGGGCGACGTTGCAGGAGCGGTCGAAAGTACGTGGAACTCCGCAAAAAGTCAGATCAAGACTGTTACGAACAACGTCATATTCCCTGTAATTGACGTAATATTGGCGATTCTGCTGTTTGTTAAGATCGGGTGCGCATATATGGATTACCGCAAACATGGTCAGTTGGAGTGGACACCTATCGCCATTATTTTCGGCTGTCTTATCTTCACGCTGACTGCTCCGCTGTATATCTGGACGATCGTAAATATCTGATATTCACAAAAATGCAGCATTTCAAATTATTGTTTGCTTGGCGGATACGGCTTTTTAATATCAGTTCTTCCCATCAGATAATCGGTACTTGTGTTGAATATATCGGCAATTTTGCTTAAAATTTCAATGGGCATATTTCTGACGCCGTTTTCATAACTTGAATATGTACGGCGATTTATAAAGAGTTTATCTGCAATCTGTTGCTGTGTGAAATCCGAATCTTCTCTTAAATTTCGTATTCTTTCATATATCATAGATAATCACCTCATTGTGATTATACCATGCCACAAAATGAGCCATTGACTTTTGGCTCATTTTGTGGCACAATAATAGTATACAAAAATAACGGCAAACTATACATGGGGTGAAAATATGATAGATAAAAAACGAACAGCCTGCTTTACAGGACACAGAAAAATTCCTGCACAGGAGATAAAAAATATAGAAAAACAGCTTGACAAAATAATTGAAAAGCTGTATCAAAAGGGCGTAATTTTCTATGGTGTTGGAGGTTCATACGGATTTGATATGCTTGCAGAAAGGGCTGTGATTCGGGCAAAACAGCGTCATATCGAAATAAAGCTGATACTCGTTCTGCCATGCAAAAATCAAGAAAAATACTGGACTGAAGATAACAAAAAGATGTTTGCTGAAATCAAAAATCAGGCGGATAAAATTGTGTATTTATCGGAAAATTACTCCGTGGATTGTATGCATAAACGCAACCGTCATCTTGTGAATTTCAGCGGATACTGTGTGGCTTATCTTAACAAAAACAGCGGAGGTACGGCGTTTACTGTTAATTATGCTCGTCAGAATGGTTTGGAAATCTTTAATCTCGGTAATCTGAAATAAACATCATTTTAAATTATCACAAAAAACAAATTGCAGCATAATATATTCATAGAAATCGAAAGTCAGGGAGTGATTAACTATGATGACAATGTGCGCAGTGGTTCTGGAAATCGGAAACAGGCAGCTTCTTGTCCGTGACAGCAAAACAGATCAGGAAATTGTCGTTAATACACGCTGCAATTGCAATTTTCGTGTCGGTGACAGAATAATAATTTTTTACAGCGGCGCAATGACCATGAGTATTCCTCCGCAAATAAGCGCAATACGAATACGAAAAGCGCCGTTTAATATTTGCTTTTAAATATATTTGAAAGTCCGTTTCTGATATTTTATTAGGAACGGATTTTTTAATTTATGGAGGTGAAAAATTGCCGTATATCCCATTTACAGAAGAACAAAAAATTACCGCAAACAGCGTAGAACTGGCGGATTTCCTGCGTATGCGAGGTGAGAAACTGGAACGTGCAGGACGTGAGTACAAGCTGATCTACAGCGACGGTTCGGGCAGGCACGACAGCATCACAATGTCGGGGAGTACATGGTTCGACCATAAAAATCAAGTCGGCGGCGGTGCAATAAAATTCATGCAGTATTATTACAATATGGACTTTCCGACGGCTGTTCAGGAGCTGCTGGGGCAGAGGGTGACTCCTCTGTCTCATACTCCGCCGAAAGAAAAAATGCAGCCGGAAAAATCAAAAAAATTTATACTTCCCGAAGCCAATGAAAATATGCACAGAGTGTTTGCATACCTCATAAAACAGCGGTTTATTGCACCTGATATTATAAGCTTTTTTGCGAAAAATCACACGCTCTATGAAGATAAGGAGCATCATAATGCAGTGTTTGTGGGCGTTGATGAAAACGGAGTACCACGTCAGGCTCACAAACGTTCAACATCAACTTTCGGGAAATCTTTCCGTCAGACGATCGAGGGTTCGGACACAAAATACAGCTTTGCACACTTCGGTGAATCAAAAAAACTGTTTGTTTTTGAAGCTCCGATTGATATGCTGAGTTATCTTACTTTGAATCCCGAAAGCTGGCAGAAAAACAGCTATATAGCCATGAACGGCGTTTATGAGAATGCTGTTTTAACTGCATTAAAAGGTCATTCAAATCTGTCAGAAATTATTATTTGCACCGATAAAGATGTCGGCGGAATTGACGCTGCGGACAGGCTGAAAGATATTCTGTATGAAAATAATTATAAAAATATTTTGAGAATTTTTCCGCAAAACAAAGATTTCAACGAAGATTTAAAGCAGCTTAACGGCGTTGAATTTCTGCCTGCCGTTCCCCATAAAATCAAGGAAGAATATCATCGACAGGCTGAAAATTTGCAGTATCTGAAATGCCGTCCCGATAAATTAGCATCGCAGATCTATGCAGCTTTCAAAAATAATCAGTATGGATATCTCGCCGAGTATGCGCTTGCAGGCTCGGCATTTTTTCTGCCCAAGACGCAGCGGATAAGCGACGAAAACAGGGCGTTTTTAAGGCTTCAGAGCAAGCTCAGGGATGATTACAGGACGTATGCGGATAAGGGTAAAACGGCGCAAAAACAGCGTAATCTGAGCGATTCCGTGCAGGCTGTAATGCGTGATTTAAAGCAGACCGCCCGTACCCGTGAGCAGTCGGTAAATACCGCAAAACTGCTGTTTCAGCTTGCGGATAATGCTGTCAGAATGTCCGTTGAGGAAGCGGTAAATATTCCTGTTCGGGAGCAGCACCGGGACGTGGAATTTGTTCGTGAACCCGAACCGTGTATGGAATTCGGGTAATGAAATACCCCCCGTGTCACTGTGACACCCCTTTAAGGAAACAAACTAATTATTAAATTAATACAGAAAAAAGAATGTTAAGGATGTGAAAATTTGAGTGAAAAACAAATTATTTTAATAGGCGTGCTGGCGGTATTTTTTATCGCTTTTTTAATGATCGTAAATCTGCTTGACAATCGCAGTATCAACGGAATAAAGGCAAAAACGGTCGGTGACGGCCAGCATGGAACGGCTCGGTGGGCAACAAGATCGGAGATAAAAAAGACGTTTTCTTTTCTGCCATTTGAGCCTGAAAAATGGCGCAAGGGAGAGAATCTTCCGGCGGTGCAGGGAACAATAATCGGCTGCCGCGGAGGAAAAAATACGACTGCAATTGTTGATACCGGCGACGTTCATACGCTTCTCATTGGCGCAGCGGGAGTGGGCAGTGCATTCGTAAGAGCATAATAAATGCTCGTGGATAAGCAAAAAATTCTGTCTTTGGCAAGACAGCAGTAAAAAGTGTCTATAACCGAAAAATCGGTGTAAAAACTGTCATCGTTCAACTTATCTGAAAGGGAAACCAGACAGGGAGTGCAGCATGTTGATGAGCCTGAGTCAGTCAAGATACCATGACTGCGACTGAGGGCGTGATGAAAAGTCAGATATGAGGGTAAATGTTTGATTACATTAACGATAGTCCGAGGTATTATAGCCGGAATACAAACGCAAAGGGTGATAATCCAAATGGTATCTGTTACGTTTGTTGATACAGGAAACCGCATAGTTGCCGAGTGCGGGCGTTCACGACACTCTGTATCAGCCGTCTGCAATAAGCAGAAAAGGACGAAAGTCGTACTCCGACGGTCTGACAAGCTATGTTTTTGTTTATCTAAGCGAAGATTGCCTAAATCCGAATGCCGGTAAAACGGCTATACGGGAAAGCCCGTTGAATATCGGACATGGCAACGGAGTTCCCATAGTAGTCCGAGACGTTAATGGCGTTCACATGGCGAAGGGGAACAGTTTGTCTTTTTAATACAAATGAAGAAAGGTGCGTGAGGCATTTGAGAAATCCAAACGACGTATTAAAGAGTTTACAGTCTAATGCATGCAAAGAAGATTATAAATACAAACGTCTGTACAGAAATCTGTATAATGCGGAATTTTTTCTGAAAGCATACCAGAATATATATGCAAAAGAGGGAAATATGACCGCAGGAACGGACGGAAAGACAATAGACGGAATGGGAACGGAACGAATTCAGAAGATTATTGAAAGGCTGAAAAATCATTCATATCAGCCAAAGCCTGCAAGACGAGAGTATATCAGGAAGAAAAACAGCAATAAGAAGCGACCTCTTGGAATACCGTCCGCAGATGATAAGCTGGTGCAGGAGGTTGTCAGAATGCTTCTTGAAAGCATTTATGAGCCGACATTTTCAAAATTTTCACACGGATTCAGACCAAACAGAAGCTGTCATACAGCAATGATTCAGATAAAAGCAAATTTTACAGGCGTGACATGGTTTATCGAAGGAGATATCAAAGGATTTTTCGATAATATCGACCATCATACGCTGATAAATATTCTGCGTAAACGCATTCATGATGAATACTTCATCTCTCTGATATGGAAATTCCTTAAAGCAGGATATATGGAGAACTGGAAATATGTACAGACATTCAGCGGTACTCCGCAGGGGTCTATCATAAGTCCAATATTGGCGAATATTTACCTGAACGAATTTGATAAGTATATGGAAAAATATATGTCCGAATTCAGACAGGGTAAACGCCGTAAAACGAATCCCGAATACGTCAGATACCGAAATAAAGCGGTAAGGCATCAGGTAAAGAAAATGTCAGAGAGCGAATGGAACTCAATGAGCAAGCTTGATAAAACGGCTCTGTTAAAGGACTACAGAAAAACGAGAAATGCAATGCTGAAAATATCGCAGTCTGATTTAATGGACGATAATTACAAACGTCTGTTTTATGTCAGATACGCTGACGACTGGCTGTGCGGAGTAATCGGAAGCAAGAGTGACGCTGAAAAGATAAAGACAGATATTAAAGAATATTTGCAGGAAAATCTTAAGCTGTCTCTTTCGGAAGAAAAAACGCTTATAACCAACGGTCAGAAAAAAGCAAAGTTTCTCGGCTATGAGGTATTTGTTTCAAACGATACTGCTGTTCAGAAAACAGCAAGAGGTTTTACGCAGAGAGTTCACTATAAAAATCTGATGATATATGTTCCGAGGGAAAAATGGCAGAATAAGCTGATTGAACTTGGAGCGTTAAAGCTGAAATATCATAAAGGTCAAAATTATAAAGAAGTATTTGAACCTGTACACCGAACAAAGCTGATAAACTGCGATGATATTGAAATCGTTAAAAAGTATAATACCGAAATCAGAGGAATGTACAATTATTACAGGATTGCCGACAACGTAAGTGTGCTGAATAATTTTTACTATGTGATGAAATTCAGCATGCTGAAAACCTTTGCGGCAAAGTACAAATCCAATATCGGTAAAATACGCAATAAGTACGGTCACCAACGATTCGGAGTAAAATATCAGACGAAAAACGGCGGTGAGAATATTATGTACTTTTATGACGAGGGCTTCAAAAAGAATAAAACTGCAATTTTACAGTCAAGCGTGGACATTGTTCCAATTGATTATTCCGCTAATAGTAAAACAAGTCTTGTAGAGCGAATAAAGGCAGGAAGATGTGAAATATGCGGTAAAGAAAATGTTCCCATTGAAATCCACCATGTCAGAAAAGTAAAAGACTTAAAAGGTAAAAGTTGGTGGGAAAGGTTTATGATAAGCAGACGAAGAAAAACAATGGCGCTCTGCAAAGAATGCCATGATGACTTGCATGCAGGAAGATTAGATTAAATTTATAGACAAATGGAGAGCCGTATACACTGAGAGGTGTACGTACGGTTCGGAGGAGGGTTCTTGAAAACCTGCTACGGTAACGCAGTAAGGCGTTGGGTTCCTATCCTACAGACGGCGTACTTTTTGTATCCGAATTTAGAGTTCGCCTGCGCTTCGGGGATGTCGTTTTTGCAAACCGATACGAAAGGCGACGTTGCCAGAAACTACGGAATTATCGCAAAAAAATATTACGGCTACAACGTTTCCGTGCTTGATCTGCGTAATCCGACAAGGAGCGATGAAAATAATATTTTGCACCTTGTAAACAAATATATGGATATTTATTTGTCGGATAAAACCAATCTTTCAGCAAAAGCAAAATCCGAAAAATACGCTAAAATTACAGCAAAAACGATCATAAACATCGGCGGCGGAGCTTCCGAATCAAGCGGTGTAAACGCATATTTTTACGACGCTGCGGAAGGCTTGCTGGCTTCGGTAATTCTGCTTTTAGCGGAGTTCGGCGATAAAAACGAACGTCATATCGTATCGGTTTTCAAATTAATTCAGGACTTGCTTGCGAAATATCAGCCTGCCCCGAAAGCAAAGCCGAGAATGTATTTCAGCAAGCTGATGGAAAAGCTGCCGCCGGAACACAAGGCAAAATGGCTTGCCGGAGCAGCTCTGAACACCTCCGATCAGACCATGCTGTCGGTTATGTCAACGGCTCTGTCAAGGCTCAACAGCTTTCTTGACAGCGAGCTTGAACAAATGCTTTGTTTTGGTACGGCAATAAATGCAGAGCAGTTTTGTTCCGAAAAATCGGCGATTTTTATTGTTTTACCCGAAGAAGATATGAGCAAATATTTCATGGTTTCATTGTTGATCCAACAGCTATACCGTGAGATTTTAGTAATAGCCGATGAGAACGGCGGAGCATTAAAAAACAGGGTAATGTTTTACTGTGACGAGCTGGGCACTTTTCCTAAAATAGACGGTATGGAAGCGATGTTTTCCGCCGGACGTTCGAGAAAAATATCCATTGTTGCGATAATCCAGTCCTTTGCACAGCTTGAACAAAATTACGGAAAACAGGGCATGGAGATCATCACGGACAACACGCAATTGACGATATTCGGCGGTTTTGCACCTAATTCTCAATCAGCGGAAGTGCTATCCAAAGCGTTGGGAGAGCAGACGGTGCAGTCGGGTTCTGTGTCCTGCGGAAAGGAAAAATCACAGTCATTACAGATGATAGGACGACCGTTAATGACGGTGGACGAGCTAAAATCCATGCCCAAAGGACAGTTTATCGTCATGAAAACAGGGGCGCATCCGATGATCTCGCCGCTTAAATTGTACTTCAAATGGGGCATAAAATTTGAGGAAGAATACAGGCTTCCCGATAAAACTGCGAGAGCCGTTGCGTACAAGGAGCGCGACGAATTGATAAGGGATATTGAAATTAAATATCCGCAAAAAAAGAAAGAAAATGTAGCGTTAGAATACGACGAAAGCGAGGAAGATTTTGAAGAAAATCCATTCCCCAAAAAGAAAAATATACGGATCGGAGCTGATAAAAATTGATCATGCCAAGAAGAATTTACGATCTTGGACTGACCCACAGGGCGGTTGTGGTTTACTGTTATCTTGCGAATCGTGCGGACAAATACGGCGAATGTTTTCCTGCAATACGCAGAATAGCCGAGGATCTGAATGTGTCTAAAAGCACGGTATATCGGGCATTCAACGATCTTGAAGAATACGGTATGCTTGAAAGAAAAGCGAGATTTCACACGCAGGGCGGACAGCGAAGTTCGCTGTACAAAATTAAAGGAGAAATCGGGGTGAAGAAAAATGTTTGATTGGATAAGCGACGCCATTGACTGGATAGGCGACGGAATATCGGGACTTTGGGACAACACAGTCGGCTCGGCTGTGGACGCGATTACCGACGAAATATGGGACATAATGTTTTCGTGGCTGTTCAATTTAATTTACGGAGCAATCGCCGATTTATTTGAGTTTATCAACAGCACAACGAGCGATATTTTCAGCCTTGCATGGGTGAGATCGTTCATATCGCTGTTCCACCACATGGGCTGGATTTTATTTGTGTGCGGACTTATTGTGGCGGTGTTTGATTGCGCAATCGCCTATGAATCGGGGCAAAACAGCATCAAAACAACGTGCCTTAACGTGCTGAAAGGATTTTTTGCGGCGAGCTTGATAACCGTTGTTCCGCAGAGATTGTACTCGTTTTGCGTTTCAATGCAGGGCAGCTTTACAAACGATCTCATGGCGAATTTTATCGGATCGACGAGCGATACTGTGGCAGGAACGGGACTTTCGGTCATCGTTGCGCTGGCTTCCGATGTGTCGCTGTTCAGCCTTTTTTTCATAATTTTATTCGGATACTGCACCATAAAAGTTGTGTTTGCGAACATCAAAAGAGGCGGAATTTTAATGTGCTAGATCGCTATCGGCAGTCTGTATATGTTCAGCGTTCCGAGGGGTTATACCGATGGATTCAACGGCTGGTGCAAACAGGTTATCGCCACCTGTCTGACGGCATTTTTGCAGACGACCATACTTTATGTCGGACTTCTGACCTATACTCAGCACGCTCTGCTTGCGGTCGGGATATGCCTTGCGGCAAATGAAGTTCCGAGAATCGCTCAGATGTACGGGCTTGATACGAGCGTGAGAGTAAATATGATGTCCGTCAGCCACACTGTGAGCCTGGGGTCAAGAGCTGTGAAAATGATCGCTTCGGCGAAAAAGTAAGGGGGATTTTTTCATAATGAAAACGTATATTTATCCCGAAAATCTGCGATCTACGGTCAAGCTGTGGTTCTGGAACGTCCGGGATTTTATCATCATCTGCGGCGGAATAATTCTGTCGGCGGTACTTTTCGCAAAGCTGTGGACGCCTGTTCCGTTGGCGTTTACAGCCTGTTATGCGTTCCTCACGCTCCGTGCAGAGGAAAATTCGATAATGGATTTTATAACCAATGCTGTGAGGTTTTTTGTAACTTCGCAGCAGCTATATTTATGGAGCCAGCGTGACGCTGGACCCGGATCGCACTCAAAATTATTGAGAATTAAAAATTAATTCCGCGATTCAAATATTATTGATTTTGGAGGAAGTTTTTATATGGCAAAAAGAAAAAATAACAGCGTTCAGAAGCTTATCGGATTCGAAAAATTCACGAAATACGGCGTAAAAACGGATAGGTCGGAGTTCGTTTTTTTCCATGTTGAGCCGACCAATATTTCTGTGCTTTCGCCGGAAACTGTGGAGTCAAAAATATATCACCTGACGGCTTTGCTGAGTCTTGAACCCGACTTGGAGATCATCGCTCTGGACTCCTGCGAGTGCTTCGACAGCAATAAAAATTATGTGAGAAAACGGCTTGAAATAGAGGAAAACGAAGCGGTCAGGAATCTTCTCAATGCTGATCTGGAATTCCTCGACAGCATACAGGTTGAGATGTCGTCGGCGAGGGAATTTGTGTTCTGCATCCGCTTCCGAAAGGAGAAAGATGAGCAGATCTTCAACCTTGTAAATCGTGTGAGCAAGATCGTTTCTGATCACGGTTTTATTTCGCACAAAATGACGAAAGCGGAGATAAAAAGAATGCTCGGATTGTACTTCGGAGCGAGTATATACGGCGATGAAATTCCCGATACAGAGGGTGAAACCAGCGTGACGCTGGACCCGGATCGCGCTCAAAATTATTAAGGACTGAAAATTAATTCCGCGATTAAAATAAAATTGTAAGGAATAATTTAATGGAGGTATTAAAAATGTTTAAGAAAAAGAATAAAAATATGACCGCAGAACAGCTTGAAATCGCCGAAACAAAGGACTATTTTGACAGGGTGATTCCCGGAGCTGTCCGCTTTTTTACCGATCATTACATCTGCGGAAACTTCTACAAGTCGGTGTGGGTGATAACGGAATATCCGCCTACCACCGAGGAAATGACGCTGCTTGCGCACCTTGCGGACAGGAACGGCGTGACGCTGAGAATTTACAACCGCCTTGTGACGAGCGTTGAGCAGAAAACGATTTTACAGCAAGCCATGCGAAAAAATCACATGATGTCGACCGCCAACGACGTGAACGAAAGTATCAGGGCAGAGGATAATATGAGCGATATTGTAAATCTTCTTTCGGAACTTCGGCGCAACAAAGAACCGCTGCTGCATACGGCTGTTTTTATCGAATTAAAGGCGTTTTCCGAGGATAAGCTCCGTGAATTACAGGCGGATATTTCAATGGAATTGACGCGTTCTAAAATATCAGTAGACCGATTACTTTTACGACAGAAAGAGGGTTTTTTGTCCGTGCTGCCAACGGGAAACAACGTGTTCGGAAATCAGTTTGAGAGAGTGCTTCCGGCATCAAGTGCGGCAAATTTATACCCGTTAAATTACTCTGGAAAAACCGATGAAAACGGATTTTATCTCGGCCGTGACAAGTTCGGCAGCAACGTTCTGGTTGATTTCGATAAGCGTACCGAGGACAAGACAAACAGCAATATTCTGATACTCGGAAACAGCGGTCAGGGTAAATCGCACCTGATGAAATTGCTGATTTGCAATCAGCGTGAGGCAGGGAAAAATGTTTTGGTCTTAGATCCCGAATCGGAATATTTTGATCTTACAAACAACCTCGGCGGCACATATATTGACATGATGAGTGGCGAGTTTATGATAAATCCGTTAGAACCAAAGGCATGGTCAGATGGTGAAAAAACCGCAGATGATATTCCCGAAACATTCAGAAAAGTTACAAGATTATCGCAGCATATTTCGTATTTAAAGGACTTTTTCAGGGCGTACAAGGACTTCACAGACGCAGAAATTGATACGATTGAGATCATGCTTATGAAACTATATGCACGTTTCGGCATTGATGATCTTACCGATTTTGACAAGCTGAATGGCGAGGATTATCCAATAATGTCGGATTTATATGAGCTGACGGAAAAAGAATTCCACTCATTTGACAACAGCCGAAAATGCCTGTATACCGAGGAAATTCTGCAAAATATTTGTTTGGGACTGCACTCCATGTGCAAGGGTGCGGAGTCGAAATATTTCAACGGTCATACAAATATCCGTGACGGAAAATTTATCTGTTTCGGCGTGAAAGGTCTTATGGATACCAACAAGCGGCTGAAAGATACGCTGCTGTTTAACATTCTCAGCTACATGAGCAATCAGCTTTTGGGAAAGGGAAATACGGTCGCTGCCATAGACGAAATGTACCTCTTTTTGACTAATATGACGGCGATAGAATATATCCGCAACGGCATGAAACGTGTACGAAAAAAGGAATCGTCGTTCATGCTTGCATCGCAAAATATCAACGATTTTCTGCTGCCCGAAATAAAAGAATTCACCAAGCCGCTGTTCTCAATACCGACCTACAGCTTCCTGTTCCACCCCGGAAATATCTCCCCTGTCGACTTCATGGAATCCCTCCAATTGCTCGAATCGGAGTACAGTCACATAAGCTATTCAGAGCGCGGAACTTGTATGTTCCGATGCGGAAACGAGCGGTATTTACTGCAAGTCCATGCGCCCGATCACAAGGCGAAATTGTTCGGAACGGCAGGAGGAAGGTGATAAAATGGCAGAAGCAATAGCGGCTGCAGCTAAGGCACTGCTGAAAAAACTTGCGGTCGATCTTGCGCTTGATAAGGACAAGCGGAATAAATTTTTGCTGATAGGCGGCAGCATTGTTGTGGGATTAATTTTTCTGCTAATGACGCCGGTTGTAGTGCTTTCGAGCATTGGCGGCATCGAGCCGCCGACTGTTGAATTAGATTTTAACGAGTCGGATTTTTTGAATAATCTGGATGATGAAAGCCGTAGAAAATTGGAAAATATTCAGGCTCAGGGACAGGCTATAGAGGACGCTATGATCGATGCAAATATCGGAGATCAGACCATAAAAGCGCAGCTCATATACCTATCATTTTTTGAAAATGCTCCGAATTTTGATGTGCGGAATTATGTGAATCTCTTCAAAAATAACCCCGAAGATTCGGCTCTGATTCGTGCAATAAACGCCGAATACGGTCTTGAAATTGATCTCGATGAGTTTATACGGACGTACACTTTTGTGATGAATACGACAATTGATCGTCATATTTTTACTGATTCGGGAACGAAAAACTGTGCTGATCTTGCGGCATGGGTAATGAATGCATACAAGTCAGGCTGGGGATTCCAAGAGGGCGGCTTCGGTGAAATTGATGAAAACTTGCGTTATCGCTGCGCAGATAATGTTGGTTTGATTATGGGGTATCTAAGGTATATGCCGTCCGAAAAATCGTTCAATACAGACGTTGATACGCTGATCTACAACGAGATCGGCGCACTTGATACCATGCCGGATGTCGCAGGAATCGGACTTTTTGACGGAAATAATTTCGGGGTTTATGTTGGAAACGGCGATGCAATTTTCGCATCGTATGATGAAAGCCGCATTATAAAATCGCCTGTTTCGGAGGGGAATTGGATAAGCTGGTGTACCTTTGACGGCATTAATTATCCGCAGGAAGTTGCTGATAAGATCAACGAAATTCGGAATCCCACAGAAGAAAATACAGAAGAAAAAAATGAAAACGGAGAGTGATTTTTTATGAAAGTAAATTTGAAAAACGGGGAATTTATTTCTGTCAGCAAGGAATTTCCCATGAATAATTTTGAGATCAGGGACATCCTTGACAGGCTGAAAATTCCTGATGATAAGCCGATCGTACAATTTTCAATTTCGGAATACGATAATATGGAACTGCCGTATACCCTGTGCCGCAGAGATTTTTCAGCGGATATTTATCGGCTGAATCTGTTCGCAGAGCGTCTGGAAAACCTCGATTCTTCGAGGATGACGGCGTTCAAAAGTCTGTTGATCGCTGAACCTTATTGTGATTTTGAGGATATACTTTTGATGACATACGGGCTTGATTCTGTGAAAATTTATCCTTGTGAAAATTGCTGTAAACTGGGCGAAACGGTTATCAAAAACAAAATGATGCCGGAGCTTGAAAAATGTTCAGATAAAATTCTTGCACTGCTGGACTGTGAAAAAGTTGGCAGGCTTATGCAGGAACGTGAGATCGGCGTGTTTGTTGACGGCTGTTATTGTGTCACGTCCGGCTATGAAAAGCCGGATATAACTATCGACATCGGCAGACCCGAAAATTGTTTTTTTCGTCTGCTGATCGCCCCGATAAAGGCAAATAATGTTCCTGACTATGGCTCTGCACAGTGGGTAACGCTGCCTTTTGACGAAGAAGATCAGGATATGAATTTTGACGGAATGACCTGTGTGAAAAGAGAATCTTCGCTGCCGGAGCTGTCGCAGAATCAGATGCAGCAAGAGAAAATTCATGAACTAAATGACCTTGCAAAGTTACTTTCGGAACTGTCTCACAATGATTTTGTAAAGCTGAAAGCGGTTATGGAATTGGAAAATGTTCATAAAATTTTAGATACGCTGGACTGTATTGGCAGGCTTGATGAGTATGAGTTTGATAGAAATATTTTCGATCAGAGCGATTTTGGCAGAGCGTATCTGCTGAAAAATATTCATAAAAACTTTGATTGTTCAGCATTTAAAGATATGGATCTATATGACTTCGGACAGGTAATCCTTGAGCGAAAACAGGGTGAAATAACATCATACGGAGTTATCTCCGGCAGAGGTCAGGAGTTGTATTCTGCATTGACAATCGAGCCTGAGCAGCAGCTTGAGGAAGAATTGGAAGAAGATTTTGAGTTGGAAATGGGAGGTATGAGCCTATGAAAAAATCGGTTACGGTGAGCGTTGACGCGGAGAAATTAACGGCTCTGGAAATGTATCTGGGACAGAAAAATTTGAAGCTGTCGGACGAGCTTGAAAAGTTTTCGGAGCAGCTCTATCAGAAATACGTGCCGTCAAACGTCCGTGAATTTATCGAATTGACGGCAGCTAAGAAACTGCCTCGCAAAGCCAAAAAAGATGCTTCGACAGGATTTGAAAATCAGTCGGAGCAGTAACTCGCCGTCGTTCGCTCCACGTTGCCCTGTACGGCGAGATTGGACAATCGGTGGGATACGTTTACCCTGAAAGCAGTCGGGGCAGATTTGGGGCAATTGTGACGGCGTTTGGAAATGGGCGGATTCGGGAGGATCAGAGGTGGGGTGAGGGAGATTTATTTCATTGCAAGTTAAAGTGTCGGGGTTGTGACCCCGACACAGCTACAGCGGACGGCAAAGCCGACCGCAATTTTACGAGGTTTACGAAGTTTTAGGAAAAGGGGTTGCAAAATCGGACTTTTGAAAAAATCGGAGTTGTAACCGCAGAAATCAGCGTAAATACGGTGTTTTTTTAGGAGTTGGTGAAAAAATGAGTTTTCAGAACAAGGTGAAATTTCCATTATGGGCATATCCGGAAACTATGACAGACGTAGAGGTTCATTACAAAAACGATAATTGCAAATCACAGAGCGAATTTATTGAAAAGGCAATAAAATTTTATGTCGGTTATCTTGATGAGGAAAAAAGTGTAAACTACATTTCGCCGCTGATTACAGAAACGGTAAAAGCGCAAATAAAAGGTACGGAACAGCGGCTTGCACGGTTAATTTTTAAGGTCGCAGTTGAACTTGGTAAGCTGTCACACATGACTGCTGCGATGAACGATGTTGATGAAGAAACGCTGAAAAGTCTTCATGCCATGTGTGTTACGGAGGTCAGAAAAATCAACGGAATTATTGATTACGAAGATGCTGTGGAGTATCAGAGGGAGTGATTAAATGCCAAAGATTTTTGTTACAAGCCGCTATTTAAAATGCGGTTCCAAAAAGAATCTGAAAAATTATGTTAAGTACATTGCAACGCGCGAGGGTGTAGTTCGCACGGTCAGCAAGCGTGAAAATTATGTTGGTTATATTGCAAATCGTCCCGGCACTGTGAAGTTTAATTCGCATGGACTTTTTAATGAAAAAAACGAGCCGATAAACCTTGAAAAAATTGCAAAAGAAATTGCAGATCACAGAGGAAATGTATGGACTCACGTTGTTTCGCTCAGGCGTGACGACGCTCAGAAAATGGGATATGATAATCTGAAAGCATGGCGCGATCTTGTTATCAGGCAGATTCCAAATATAGCTAAGAATCAAAAAATTGATTTGAAGAATCTGCGTTGGTATGCGGCGTTCCATGACAAGAAAACGAATCCCCATGTTCATATTATCGTTTATTCGGAAAATGAGCGTGAGGGATTTCTTACTAATCACGGGATAGAAAAAATCCGCAGCGGATTCGCTAACGATATTTATTCTGATGAGTTACATCATCTCTACGAACAGCAAACAGACTTGCGAAATCTGCTGAAAAAAGAATCCGAGCAGTTGATGAAAAGTCTTGCAAAAAGTATTTCTGAAAATAACATCTTTGATGCAGAACTTATGAATCTTGTTGCAAAGCTACATGGTCTGCTTGCAGATTCAAAAGGAAAGAAAGTTTATGGATATTTAAAATCTGATGTTAAGAAAACAGTTGATGAGATTTTTATGAGGCTTGCGAGTAATGAATCAGTCAAAAAGATGTACAATCTCTGGTGCGAAATGGAACAGCAAAAGCATGATGTTTATTCGTCTGCAAAAGTTCAGTTTCCAAAATTAGTTGATAACAAGGAGTTTAGGTCTGTAAAAAATATGATCGTTCAAACTGTGATGCAAATGAATTTCTCTGTGTTTGAGATAGAAATCAAAAAATCTGAGTTATCTGCAAAAATTGACGATACAAAAGCTGATTCGGATGTAAAAAATTCGCTTCAGAATGAAAATACAGAAATTGAAATTCAGCCATTAGACCTACTAAGAAATCAAGATACAGAAAATGTTCACATGAACTCAGAACCAATTAAGAAAATTGAAAATGAAATGCTTGCAAGCACCGTATTAAATTTGTTTGTAAATCTCAGCCGATGCATAGAGGACGACTATAATCACAAGTTTCAATCGGGCAGGAAAATGATCGACAGCAAACTGCGGAGAGTCATTCAGGATAAAAAGCAGTCGCTTGGCATAAAGGATGATTTAACTCAGAATTTTTACTGATTTGATTATTCTTGTGGGGCTTGTAAATAAATAAAAAGTATGATAAAATAATATAGAAAAAATGTACAAGGAGAACGAAAATGAACAATAATCCCCATATTCACACAGAGGAAGAAATTATTCAAATTTTACTTGAAGCAATGGAAAGTTTTAACGATGTTCTGGACTTTAATATTTCGTTAGATAACACTGTCATCGCATTTTTCACTCCTCAAAACGGAGTCGAAATTTACGAACGTTTCTGCAATGAAAATTTTCCAAATAGGGTTCATGATAATTATAAGGCAGATGGGTATTTTGAAAGCATGGCGGCATCAGCTTTTGTGGGTGAAAAATATGGAATTTTGATACGTTCCGACTTGAAATGGAGTTCTTATGAATATTTCAGAGTGTTTCTTCATGAAATATCTCATATTTTTTGCACCGTAAATGAAATTGAGGGTGGTGGATTTTACGATAAATACTGTCAGGGAAGCGGCATCGAGGACGGTATTATAAACGCAGGGTATGCGGTCTGGAGAGAAGCGATAGCGGATATTACGGCGGACGCAGTGTGCAGCGATATGGCGTCGATATCCTTAAAAAATTTAAGAAACGATATCGTTCAATTATATGATATGATTTCTTCGTCTAACCCAAATTCAAAAAAATGTATGTCCATTATCATTGCGTATTTGATGATTTCTTCTGAAGTTGCCGGTACTGAAAACTGGGATGAAGCGGAAAAAGCTATACGGAATAATATAAATTTTAAGGATGATTTTATTTATCGTATTGCAGAAATAGTTTTTAAAAATCTTCATAATGGGGATTTCTGGACTATAACCCTTGATTTTATTATTGATCTGGGAGAAACGTATATATCTTTACTGACAAACAAATTTTTTTATTGAATAATTGAATATTTTAGCGGTCAATGATTTTCGTTGATCGTTTTTTATTATATAAGGCGCGTCAATTTAATTGTCGCGCCTTTTCGTCAATTCCGCCCATTTGCGAGGTGGATTTTAGGGCGGATTTGTATTGGATTTAATTATATTATATCATAAATTTTGTAAAAGTAAAGACTTTTTTGAAAAATTTTGTATTGAAAATACGGTTTTAACGTAAATTTAAAAGTATTAAACCGTCATATTTCAGTCGGAACGGAGGATTTTATGGCTAAAAGAGGAAGTAATATTTATAAACGTAAGGACGGACGATTTGAAGGTCGTGTGCCTGTGGGCTATCATGATAGCGGAAGAATCAAGTACAAATCGGTATATGCAAGAACACTTTCCGAGGTTAAAGAAAAGATGTCTGAGGTGTATTCGATCAGGCAGAATCAGCCTGTTTATTCGATAAAACTTACAGTCCGTGAGGTGGCGGAGCAATGGCTTTCAGCAGCCAAATTGCGTGTTAAAGAATCAAGCTATGCAAATTATGCAAACATTGTCAGTAAGCATATTTTGCCAATTTTAGGCGGAGAAATGATGATGAATCTGACAACAGGTAAACTGAATGATTTTATTAATCTTAAACTGGTCAGCGGCAGACTCAATGGTAAGGGAGGACTTTCTGCAAAATCTGTCCGAGATATTATGACGGTATACCGCAGTATAGAAAATTATGCTGCAAGAGAATATAGCATCAAGGAAACGCATTTTACAATGCCTAAAACCGAAAAAAAGCAAACAGATATTTTAACTTCTGCCGAAAGAAAAAGACTCGAAAATTATCTGATAAACAACAAAAATAAAACGAATATTGCTATTCTTCTTTGTCTTTTCACGGGACTGCGTGTAGGTGAGCTTTGCGGCTTAAAATGGGAGGATATTGACTTTGACAATGCTGTTTTGTCTGTTAAGAGAACTGTTCAGCGTGTCAGCAAGAATGGTAAATCACAGGTAATCATCGGCTCTCCCAAAAGTAAAACTTCGATGCGTACTGTTCCGATTCCTGCATTTGTTTTGGATATTTTAAGAAACTATAGAAACTGCGATGATTTCTATGTCATCACAGGAAAAAGCAAGCCTACTGAGCCAAGAACCATGCAGAACAGATTTAAGTCTATATTGAAAAGCTGCGGTATTCGCAATGTGAATTTTCATCTTCTCAGGCACACCTACGCAACAGTCTGTATTGAAAATGGTTTTGATCCGAAAGCTCTCAGCGAACTTCTCGGTCATGCTGATGCTGCCATAACCCTGAATCGGTACTGCCACCCGTCTATGCAGATCAAAAAGGATTATGTTAGCCGTCTTTCCCTTACCGCTTAATTTTTTAGCCGTCAGTTTTTTGTATTCTGAGTATGCTGATAGTGCGGCTTTTTGGCTATATATCATGCTTATTTGATATATGGGCGGAATTGACGAAAAATCATTCTGCAATTCATATCATATTATATCACAAAATTTGTCGAATAGATATTGATTTATTTGTTAAATTATGGTATTATAAAGGCAACGAGGTGATTTATATGATACGAATTGCAATAGTAGATGATGAGTATGATCAGATTCAAAAGATAAGTCAAGTTGTTTCAGGATTTTTCACTGAAAAGAAAATAGCAATTTCCATAGATTTGTTTACAAGCGGAGAAGAGCTGCTTAATGCCGATGTCATGTATGATATTATATTTTTCGACATTCAGATGACAGGAATAGACGGCATTGAAACAGGACAGCGTCTCCGTGTAAACAATAAAAATGCCGCCATGTTTTATATAACGTCTTATAAGGACTATATTCAGCAAAGTATGACGATTCATCCATTTGCTTTTATTGTGAAACCATTTACTGACGAAGATATTAATAAAAATCTGGATGACTATTTGAAATACCAATACAATGCTGAAAAGAAACAAAAAGAAAAATTTATAATAGATACCGTTGATGATCGACATATTAAAGTTAACATGAAAGAAATATTTTATTTTAGCTATAAAGGAGAACGGATTACTGCCGTATTCATGAAAGATTCGTCATTTGAAATCAAAAACAGTTTAACAGCAATTTATGAAATGCTGAATCATGATTATTTTGTGATTCCGCATCGAAGTTTTATAGTTAATCTTCAGCACGTCAAAGAAATTGACGGAAAAAGTAAAACTATTGTAATGAAAAACGGAGATTTGTGTCTTATAGCTCGCGGCAAATATAACGACGTTATAAATTCGCTTAGCGGTTATATTGCCAACGAGGAGGTTTAATATGCAGTTTGTGCTTGATTGTGTTACAACATTGTTAATTGCTGTACTTTGTTTTTTTATGCTTTTTCAAAAGTATGAAATAAAAAAAGATAGATTAATATTACGCATTACCGGAATTTTCGGTATAATTGCCGTGAAAATAGGAATCATTTTATTAAAAATTGCCCCTTTAAATCTATTCATGAGTTTGATAATGTGTTTTGCTGTAATCAAATTATTATATAAATGCAAAACCCGAACGGCGCTATTGTATTCATTTATATATGACAGTATGACTATGATAACAGATGCTTTTGGAGTTCTTCTTGTATCAAAGTTTTACGGCAATACTATTACTGAAACGCTTGGCGCAACCGACCTTGTATGGCATCATCATATCTGGAACTGGATCATGCTGTTATTTTTGTCGAGAATAATCTCACTTGTTATACAGAAAAATGATAACATTAATATTAGATGGTATGAATTTATATTTTACATTTTTTTACTTTTATATGAGGTTATATTTTTTGCAAGTGTTTCTTCGGCAATTCAAGACTACATGAGCGGAAATTTTTTGATATTTCTAATGCTTGGTTTTATGATTTTGAATTTATGTGTAATGGTCATTTTAAACCGAATATCGTCCGCAAGAGAATCGGAACAAAGATTACGCCTGATGCAGCAGCAAGAGGAACTTCAGCATCAGATGTATCAGGAATTACAAAAGAAATATGCAGAAACCTGCAAAATTGCACATGATATAAATCGTCATGTTTCATCATTGAAAGCTTTGATTGAAACAAATGACTGCAGCGATAAAGCTCAAAAGTATTTATCGGAACTTACGGAAGAATCTAATCGTCTATATCCCACTATAAAAAATCAAAACCCAATGCTGGAAATAATTTTGAATACAACAAAGGCGAAATGTCTCAGTTATAATATTGATTTCAGTATGAGCATCGAGGATTTTGAAATGCCTTTTATTTCGGATATGGATATGACAACGATTTTTTCAAATTTATTGGATAATGCAATAGAAGCGTGCAGAGAAATTGCAAAATCACGAAGAAAAATAAGAATGATTATGCGCGCTCAAATGGGATTGATTGTAATTAAGATAACAAATCCTTGTGCAGATTTTAATATATCCGATATAAAATTTGGTCGCAGTACAAAAAAGAATCATTCGGGAATAGGTTTGTCCAATGTCAGAAAAGCTGTTGAAAAATATGAGGGTATAATGAATGTAGAAAATGAAAAGTTTATGTTTAGTGTGACAATAACATTTGTAAATAAAATTTAATTACCAATTCACAAAATGCTGTGCTTTTTTAGGCACAGCACTATTTTTTTTACTAAAATTTACCATTCAGTGTCAAAAAACGACATTTCAGTGCAAAGATATTGCAGTCGACAGAAAAATATGATATAGTGAAAGCACAAGATCTTGAATAAAAAACAGGAGGTAAGGTTTCATGAAAGAAACAAAGACAAAAAAGAAAGCGTTGACAGGAGCTGCTGCTATTGCTAAGAAAAGCGCTTCATTCTTCGGCGATCTTTACTGTAGCTGGTGGGACTATCAGCCTAAGAAGCCGATGGCAGTAAAGAAACAGCATAAATCCTGATGCTTGAACGATTATCGGAGAAGTTTGCAGGGAAGCTGATAAACGCCGGGATCGTTTCTGAAACAGATGCAGACGTGTATGTGTACGGATTTTTCCAGTTAGTGATGATGCTTCTGAATATTGCTACAACAATACTTTTGGGAGTTCTGTTTAAACTTCTGCTTCCCTGCATACTGCTAAATATATCATACATTGCAATAAGAACAAGTGCCGGAGGACATCACGCCGGCAGTCCCATGAGGTGCTATGTAAATTCGACGATAATGATCTCAGTTTTGCTTGCGATAATCAAATGGATTCCGTTTCAACGAGCTGTATCCATTGCAATACTTGCAGCGGCAAGTATATTCATATGGATTACAGCTCCGGTTGAAACTGAAAATAATCAATTAGATGAAACGGAAAGATTCGTACATCGCAGACGGACAAGGATAGTTTTGATAGTTGAAATAATCGTTTTTGTAATGTGCATGATTATAGGAAAAAATCAAATGTGCAAAATAATTGCTTTGGGTTTGTTTACCGAATCGGTAATGCTTTTAGCAGGAATATTACAAGACTTAAAAACAAAAAAAGATAAAATTGAGGAGGAATTACATGAGTAAAAAACTCAGCATGATATTAGCCGGAACGCTGTCCGCAATGTTTGTAGGACAAGTTCTGATCTACGGCGACGGCACATCGCAGGGCATACTTCATGCTGAAACGATAGCGTCGGCGATTGATGCAAGAGAAGCGGCAAAAAATGAAAAACAGCTTGCCAAAGAGTTTGAAGAAGCCGCCAAGGATCTTGGCAAAGTGGATTACTTTGAATTGCCCGAAGCTGTTGAGCAAAGCATTATGGCATACAGTGCGAGATCATCGGGCGAATCTGAATTTGCTTGGGATTATACGGCAAAGTCACTTATTACGGAATATGCGGAGCAAACGAATATAAACTCTGCTTCGGAATTGGCTGTAACAGGTAAAGTTTGCAAGGGTACGGTAAGCGGTTACGCCGCAAGCGATAATACTCCGATTTATGTGCGTATTTTCAACGGCAACTGGGAGGAACTCGCATATCAGGAAGTGAGCGACGGCGGCGAATATAGCGTAGTTGCCGACGGTTCAGATGTTTATCATGTAAAATTCGAGTGCGACGGTTACCTTCCGTTTTATCTCAAGGATTTCGGAACAGGCGCTTATCAGATCGGTTCAGGTGAATCAAATGATACGGTTACTCTCGTTCCCGGTGATACGACGTATAACGAATGGGAAAATAACCGGTGGAGCGACGACGTTATTAACGGAAACGATCTTGCTTATGTGCAGAGCTGCCTTGGCGCATATCGTGGTGACAGCGACTTCAATCCGAGCATGGATGCCGACGGTGATAATATCATTAGTCAGTCGGATTTAGATGCATTTTGTCAGTTGTACCTCGATCTTGAAGAAGATGCATATTACGAACTGCCGCAGTATGTTCTGGATCTTGATGTCAATCTGGACGGCGTTATCAATGACACAGATTATAAGATTTTAAAGGAATCGGGAGCGTCTGAAACAGAACTGGCTGATTTTAAAAGTGAATTAGATACAGCAAGAGATACAGATTCGTGGGTTTACGTTTATAACCATGAAATGACAGGAGATGTGATCGTAGATGCGGATGATTACAATGAAGGAATTAATAAAATAAATACAGACGCACAGAAACGTGGACGTTCGGAAAATTATTTTGAGTACATGGATAAAAACAACGACGGAACTATCAATAACTTTGATGTTTCGTGGTTTTCAGAAGCATATGCAGCATCAGGAAATCTTGATTGGGATCATGCGTTTAAGAGAAACCTGAAAATGCTGTCAAGCGGAAAATTTCCTTACAGTTTCAATCTCCATGACACAAATCTTGACATGAATGGCTGCGTTCTTTATGTTGCGGACTGTATGTCATTTACAACGGATATGCCGCAGTTCTGGACAAATAACGGAGCTACGCTCGATATCAACGGCGGTCTGCTTATGGTTGAAAACAACCTCGTTTTCAGAACCGCATCCCCTGACGGCTGGGACGGCACAACCGGTCAGCTTATGGATTTAAACAACGGTACAGTTATTATCGGAAATGAATTTCATTCCGGTCAAGCACGCTGTTATGACGTTATTGAAATGACCAATGAAAATGATTTTCTCATGATCGGCGGTAACTGGAGATACGTCACAAGTCAGAATATGGATGGAAAATGGACAAACGGACAGCTCTGGTTCCTCGGACCCGAATGGGCGGTTAATGAAGAATCCGGTCCAAAATCTATTTATTCATCGGAAAACCATACAATTTTCTTAGGATATGCAGGCGGAAAGCAGAATGTTTTATGGCATAATAATAAAGATTTTATTGACAATGAGGACGGTTCGCTGGCAACAGACAGAACCTTTAATTTTGACGGCGTAGATGAATACGGCTGGTATGAGCATCTGATATTTATCAACCCGTTTACTCCCGAAAATTACTGGATTCGTCCTTGGTGGAGAGCCTCTTACAGATATGATTACACTCTTTACCGCAAGGGCTGGGAAATCGGCGACGGCGTACATATTGCAACAGGTAACTATACAAAATCATTTACGGATTTAAGTATTGCATCACCCGGAGTTAAGTCTGATTTTGTAAGAACCTACAACTCGATGAGCGGCGAGGAAGGCTCTTTCGGTATCGGCTGGGATTTCAATATTGATGTCAGCAAAATCGTAATCCCTGCGCAGGGTTACTATCAGGTTGTGCTGCCCGACGGCTCTAATACGACGTTTAAGGACAACGGAAACGGCGAATTTGAATGTCTTAACGCTCACAGCACAATGACCAGATCCGGAAACGAATATACTGTTACAAATGCAGCTCAGTCGCAGTATCATTTCAATTCAGAGGGCGAACTCAACTGGGTTAAGGATGCCAATGGAAATACTCTGACAATTTCTGCAAAAGAAAATAATCAGAGAATTGTAACCGATTCCACGGGCAGAACTTACACGGTCACCTACAACGGAAATGACGAGCATTCCCGTATTCTCAGCATTGAAGATGACGAAGCTGAACGAACTGTAACTTATGCGTACAACGGAGATTTTCAGCTTGTGTCTGCAACAAGCGTATCAGGTGGTACGGAGAGATACGAGTATGACGAAAACGGCAGGCTTTGCAAAATTACGAACTGTTATGATGAGATGACAGATCAGATTGTTTACAACAGCAATGGTTCTGTTAATTGGCTCAAAAATGCAGCAGGACTTAAACAGGAATATGTTTATGATAAACTTGCAAAACAGACCGGACTCAAGGAATTTGACGGCAGCAAACTCGTAAAAGCATTCACTTACAACTATGACGAAAAGCTCGCAATAAAGACAAATACTGTTGAAACAGACGGTCAGACATACGAGGTTGACAAGATCACCTACAGTATGACCAATGGTGAAAACAAGTATGATGAAATGTCCGAAAACGTTGATATCATGGGAAATACAACCAAGTATGAACGTGATGAAAACGGCAACGTTACAAAGACGATCAATCCCGACGGCACATTTACTCTTGCAAAATACAATGATAAAAATATGCCGATAATTCAGGCTGATGAAAGCGGAAATATCACAATTTCTCAGTATGATGAAACAGGAGTAAACATTGTAAAAAACTATAAAAGTTTATCTGCTGTCAGCGATGCGTCGGCTTTTGTAAATAATTTCAGCATCGACTCAGTAATCAATGAATCTAATTATGCAATGACTGTTTACACCTATTATCCGGCAAGCGAAACTGCTGAGATTGCAGGTCTTATCCGCACAATTACAGACGCTGAAGGGCATGTAACCGAGTATACTTACGGTACTTCAGGAAATGCAAAGGGACTTCCGATCAAAAAAGAAATCAAGGACGGAAATACTGTTGTAAATTCGGTTGAATACGAGTACAATTCACAGCTTCAGGTATCAAAAGAAAAAACAAGCATTGATATTTCTCAAAATACTTATGCTGTAAAAGAATTTGAATATGATAAATTCAATAACGTAACGAAAATCAGTGATTTCGGTACGGGAAATACTCCTGCTGTTACAATTGCGGAATATGATTTGTTGAGCAGAAAAACTGCCGAGTATTCGCCGAAATATTCTGCTGATAAGAGTCACGGAACGCTTACTGCTTACTATCCGAGCGGTGCAGTGAAAAATCAGACTGACGCTCTCGGAAATGTAACCTCGTTCAAGTATGACGCATACGGAAATGTAACTCAGAAAACTAATCCAGACGGTACGATAAATATCACCGAATATGACGGATTACAGCGTGAAAAAGCAGCATATTTCAAAGCCGGCAGCAGTAATCCCAAGCAGATCCTTACAGAAACTTCATATGAATTTGAAGATAATAATTTCACGATTTACAATTCTGTATCGAATTTCAGAAATATCTCTTACAATGGTCTCAGAACGCAGAAAACCTCGTATATTACAGCCGATAAACAGGTGATAACGGAAACTCTTTCTGATTTCAGAGGCAATCCCGTTGAAGAAAAAACTAACAGCGAAACCAAGAGAACAAGCGCATATTATGCCAACGGACAGCTTGCGAAAGTTACCGATGCACTTGATAATACAACAACATATGAATACAATTATCTGAACAAGCTGACTAAGACAATTTCGCCTGTTGACGAGCGCAATTCGGAAGTTATCAACGAATATGACAAGATCGGAAATCTCGTTAAAACAACACAGAAACTTGACAATAACAAAAACAGCGTAACCGTGAACAAGTACAACGCAATGGGACTGCTTGACAAGGTAATCCTCAGCGACGGTACTGCAAACGGCGAAAAGAATATTACAAAATATTTCTACAACAATGCCGGTATTCAGACGAAGATGTATACAGGTATGTCCTCCGAAAACGATGATACATATCTGATTACAGAGTATGAATATGACAGCTTCATGCGACTTATCCGTACAACCGACAGTACAGGCTACAATTCGGGTACGATCACTTATGATCTGAATGGAAATGTTCTCACATCAACTGATGCAAACGGCAATATTACGACAAATACTTACGACGCACTCAATCGTGTTATTAAATCTGAGACGGTAAATCCTGATGATTCATCAAAGAATGTTTCAAAAACATATATCTATGATAATATGGGCAGGATCAAATCTGCTTCAAGCAACGGATGCACAACAACATACGAATATGACAGTCTCGGAAGAAAATATTCGGAATCGGAATACAGTTCGCATTACTCCGTATTCAGAGGATTTTTCTATGAGGGCGTGTCGCCGTATGTGAGCAGAGAGCTCACAGGACAGTACAATCTTCTTTCTTATTCATTTAAATCATATGAATATGATTCGGAGATGAGAATTTCCAAGGTTAAAGAGAGCGGAAAAGAGATTGCTTCCTACACTTATGACGCAAACGGAAACAAGAAATCTGAGACACTCGGAAACGGCGTAGTTTCGACATATACCTACAACAAGGCAAACAGAATCACAAATCTTGAAAACAAATCCGGCGATATTACCATATCGAGCTACGAATATTCCTATTATCTTGATGGTTCTGACTCTTGCAAAGTGCGCAGTGAAAATGGTATAATAGAAACTACGGAGTATGAGTATGATAGCTTAAGGAGACTTGTTGAAGAAGCTGTAACTATAGGTAATTCTACAGATACTTACGCATACGAGTATGATGATTATGGAAACCGTTCCAAAATGACAGCAACCGGTTCTGAAAATTATGTAACTGTATATAATTACAATGACGCTCAGGGCAATTATACAGCGCTTCTTCAGAAAGAGATCAAGACTGTTCAGGACGGAAATAATTCCAATGTTAAGCAGACAGTTTACGCTTACGATGCAAACGGCAATCAGATTACAAAGACTGCTGACGGAAAAACTGAAACCAATAATTACGACGGGCTGAATCAGCTTATCGGATTTACAGACGGAGAAACAACTGCAATCTACAAGTACAATGCAAGCGGCTTGCGCTATGAGAAAACTGTTGACGGACAGACGATAAATCATGTCTGGGACGGAAGCAAGCAGATCGTTGCTGATATTATTAATGGCAACACATACAATGCAAACTGCTATGTCCGTGGAACAAGCCTTGCTGCAAAATATCAGTATGTGAACGGTAGTAAATCTGAATATACTTACTATACTCAGAACGCTCACGGTGACGTTGTAAACCTCACAGATGCTGACGGTGATGTAATTAAGTCGTACACTTATGATGCTTTCGGTGTTGAGAAAAACATCGACGAGAACGATACGAATGCGTTCCGTTATTGTGGTGAATATTTTGATGCTGAAACGGGTACTGTTTATCTTAGGGCGAGGTATTATAACCCAAGTACGGGTAGGTTTATTTCACGGGATTCTAATCCTGGAAAGCCAGGAGAACCATTAAGTTTGAATCTTTATACTTACTGTCAGAATAATCCCATTGGCTTTGTGGATTCTAATGGGCATGAAAGAATTGTTGTTTCTGGTGGAATAGATGGTGAAGAAGCATTTCCGTATCAGTTTGTTGAAACTGCATTAAAACAGGTATCTGAATGGCGGGCTGATTCATGGGGACTTGGAATTTATGGAGTATTGGACAGACGAACTCCAATTCCAGAGAATGATATTACTTGGATTGTTGCAGATTGGAATTATCAAGAGTATCAAATAAGATCATTTAGGAATGTTGCACTTAAACATAATATTAATTTTATGACTATAAGTGATAAGCAGGAACTTTTTGATTATATTAATAAAGATGATAGAGAAAAAGATCCTATAGAAGCAATGTCATTTTTTGCTCATGGCACTGCATTTGATGTAAGAGGTATTTCAAATCCTGGATACAAAAATAAATATGCTGTAGCTCTTGGATATGGAGGACATAGTGAACATAATAATTCGCTTAATATTTTTGCATCGGATATTAATAAAATTAATCGTGATTCTTTTGCAAATAATTCATCAACTGTTTTTTACTCATGTAGAACAGGAAAATCCTTCAATAACATAACATTTGCACAAGAATGGGCAAATGCAACTGGTGGAACCGTCAAAGCAGCTACTAACAGAACTAATTATAAAAACATTTACCCTAACGTGATTCCTGGATTAGATACTATTTGTTCACTTTTGGGATATGGCAGAACACCACGTCAAGAAGCAAGATATGTGTATGGATTTGACACATCTGGATGTAAGAATTATCCAACAGGAAAATGGAAAACTTTTTATCCAAATGAATAAACTATATTTTGGGGGAATATTAAATGAATCCAAAGAAAATAAAAAAAAGAATAATTTTATTTGTTATATTTCTTCCGATCATTTTAACAGTTCTTCCGATAAGATTCACCAAAAATCCAGAAAATATAAATAAGAAAAGGGAATTTTATATAGCAAGTTGTATATCAGAAGGCACAACAGATGGCGGAGTATGGATAGTTCTTGGGAGCAATAATGGCATGTTTGAAGATGAAATATATGTTGATTTTAAAGGAAAAAATCCTAAGAGTATTCTTTCATATGATATAACTGATTCAGAAACAGAATTTATTATTTATGGCAAATTAACTAAAGAAGATGATGAGGAATTTTATACACTAAATAGTCGAAGATGGGAAATATCAAATGAAGTAAAAAGAGATGATTATTCATGCAGAATACCTTTTAAACATTTTATTACTGTTTATGATTTGAAATGGTTAGATTTTTTACTTACTGATAAAGGCTATGATTAACACATTATTTTGCGATTAAGATGCACCATTTATTTTCGGTGTTGAGAAGAATATCTCTGACAGCGATACAAATGTGTTCCGTTACTGCGGTGAATATTTTGATACTGAGACGGGTACGATTTATCTTAGAGCGAGGTATTATAACCCGAATACTGGTAGATTCATTTCACGTGATTCTGTTACGGGTGATATTGGCGATCCGCTGAGTTTGAATCTTTATACTTATTGTGCTAATAATCCTATTCTGTATGTTGATCCGAGTGGAAATAGTGCAACAGCACTTGTAAATGTTCTTGAAAAAATTGCAAAAGAAACTACTAAAGCAATCGGAATGGCGTTATCTGATGGACCATTACCGGGTGTGGGAGATGCATTGGCTGTAACAAGTATAGCATATGCGGTTTTTGATAGTGGACTATTATCCAAAGCATATAATGCGTTTGATAATGCAGCACAAAGATATCTTGCATCTCAAAAATCAGTTGGAAGGAATTCGTTAGGGGACATCTTTTTTAGCGACTCAACTACTTATGTACCAAACTTACAAGATTGGTATGCATCGTGGAGTGATGCACTCCCTCAAACATCTGCACAGGAAGAAAGTTTGACGGTCGCTAAGAAAAAAACTACTTTTTTACCGCCAATGAAACCTTTAGTTTTCTTTCCAGAAAATCCTGTAGATTTTAATCCATTTGGTATGCATGAATATTTGTATAATAATGGGAAAATTATTAAATGGGGATATACTGAAAAGATACCAATATTTGAATGGGACTATGATAAAAAAAACGGCAATCATTATCACTGTATGCTTCCAGAATGGAATGGAAAACACAGTGAAGGTGGTAATAAGAAAAATATAATTCATTATTATCCAGGAACTGTTATGCCAGAGCCGTGGGCAACTTGGTATAGGGGATATTAATAGAATTATACCTGATTCCGCAAAATCCAAAATGTTATGAATCCTAATAAGTCATGCAGCTGTGCTATTTGCAACATATTTTAATACTTCTTTTTTATTTACAGCCGGGTGAAAAAATTTAAGGCAAATTTATGGTTAAGTAATGGAACTGCTACGTTATTTGATGCTAATTGAAAAATGACAAACTTTGCGGAATCAGGTTATATTGAGAGGATGTTTAATATGATTATTAATATTAGTAATCTCTGTGATATTGATAAAATTCACTTACATGATGCATCATTTAATAATATGTTTTTTGATTATGATAGTAAAAAAATTGTTGTTAAATTAGAGGGAGAGTGGAATGACGGTGATTTTATAATAAAATTTTATGATGTATTGTATCACGAAATGATTTGTTGTGATTTTTGGGGCGGAGGTTGTTATGTTGTTGAGTGGTCATTGTTAGATACTACAGAAATATTTGACAAATTGCTTAGATTAGAAAGAGTGGAAAAGGCAAAATCATATAGTAGTAATTCTGAAAATCATTCGTATATGAAATTGCATGAATATTTTGGAGTGGAAATATTAATAAATTCAGGAGATAGATTTAAAATTATTTGTAAATCTGTTGAAATTTGTAATTGTAAGTAAGTGTAAAAATCGTTTACAAATACAAAAAACAAGTTATATGAACTGCTAATACATAAAATATAAACGCAATTCAAAAATCAGCAATTAGATATATGTGGCTCTTATAAAAATACACTATTGTAAATCTAAGAATCGAAAAGGTTGTCAACGGTCAGCGTATCAATCATGTCTGGGACGGCAGCAAGCAGATCGTTGCCGATATTGTCGAGGGTGACACGTATAACGCAAATTGCTATGTTCGTGGAACAAGCCTTGCTGCAAAGTATAAGTTTGTAAACGGCGCTAAGTCTGAATATACCTACTACACTCAGAATGCTCATGGCGATGTTGTAAATATTACCAATGCCGACGGAGAAGTTACTAAGAAGTACACTTACGACGCTTTCGGTGTTGAAAAGAATATTGATGATTCCGATGCTAATTCGTTCCGTTACTGCGGTGAGTATTTCGATGTTGAAACGGGTACGATCTATCTTAGGGCAAGGTATTATAATCCGACTATTGGTAGATTTATTAGCAGAGATTCTGTTACAGGTAAGAATGAAGATCCGCTGAGTCTTAACCTTTATACTTATTGTCACAATAATCCTGTTCTTAATTTTGATCCGAGTGGTCATATTAAATGTCCAAAATGGATAAAAAGTGTTGGTAATTGGATTGATGACAGAGTTGATGATGTAAAAGAGTGGGGGACTGAGTTCGTCAGTGATGCATTAACTACAGGTAAAGAATTTGTTAATGCACAAACCGAACGTTGGAATACACTTTGTGAAAAGCCAAGTTTCACGAATTTTCTTGACTATATGTCATATGGGTATGTAAGCGCATGTAATCAACGATATCAAGAAGCAGATGATTTGTATGGTTATGCAAATTGGGCACTATCTGGAATACCTGATATGTTTAAAGGTGCTTTTAAGCCAGAAAAGCCAGGCTCTTTTGATCATTTTATGGATTCATTGGGCGTTGCCACTCTGCTAAGTTCAGTTGTATCAGGTGCAACCAAAGTAAGAAGTAAAAATAAAAATGCAAGCACGTCAGTTAAGTCAACTGTAAAGTCTATTGATGAAATATTGGATGATGCTACACCAGGAAGAGTTACAAAGGGGCGTGCAATACAATATGTTAAAACTGGTGGATATGCACAAGCTCTTGATGATTTTGCTGATATGGGTGTTATAAATGTTAGAGATATTCCATACGGAAAGGTTGGGACTTTACCAGATGGGAGAACTGTAAACGTTAGAGCAAAAAGTAGTTATTCTACACCGACTTTAGAAATACAAGATGGTAAGTCCAGTATAAAGATCAGATATGAAGATTGAAAGGGTTTAGATTAAGTGCGAGAAGTATGGAAGAAATGGAATCCCATTAATGATGACTTTGGAAAGATGTATTTAGAAGAATTGATTAAAACCAAAGGTGCAATGAAGATTTTATTAAAAAGTGAGGAACAAAATATTGCTTTAAAATTTTTATTTGATGGTGAGGTTCTTTCCTTTTGTTGTTCAGATGAGGGTAGACGTTTAAAAACAATAAATGAATTAGACAAAAAATATGGTACAGATTTTTATAAAAATCAAAGTTATTTCATAGTAGAAAACTCAAGATATGCCAACAAATTCAACAAAGAAACCTACAATATCTACAATAACTTTAAAATTCTTCATTATGTATTTTTGTTGTCAGATGATGTAATAGATATTTTATCTGCATTCCCTCCAAGAGTATCTATTATAAAAGCAAATTAATATGAGGCTGACTTCTATGTTCGTG
>CAMZZN010000018.1 GCA_947345935.1 uncultured Ruminococcus sp. | reverse complement strand
AACCCCCTGCCAAAGGGGAGTACACGCCTTACCGGCGCCCGTCCCCTCTGTCACTGCGTGACATCTCCCCACACCGTGGGGAGTCACCCTTTGGAAGCCCATTATCAATTTTTTATAATCCCCACAAGGGGGATTGTAAAGAATCAGGGTGAAATCCAGACAGAAAATATTTTCCTTCAAAAGGAATTTAAAGAAAAAATCTCTTTTATAATTATAATATAAGGGTAAGATCTGTCATTTACGACATTCAACGGAAAACGAACATTTTCCTCTCATATTGCACAATTCGCACTTTCCCGGCTTATCCTTTACAGGAACATCCGATATTCCTATGATCGCAGTCACAGACTTTGAAGGCACCATAATATTCTCCGATGTCACTGTAAGTCCGATACGTCTCTGCGCATTCAAGGCTTTCAGAAGATCTTCCTGCAAGGTTATAGGAAGATCACCGTAACCGGGACTGAAACGCCACGTTCTATAGGCGACCTTTACCACACCGAATATTTCCTCCTCTGCCTTATCGCAGACCTGTTCGATAAGAGCACTGCATACACAGTCCATTGCAAGCGCATCTGCCACATCCGTTACTCCTGCCTGACGTATCAGTTTATCCGCCTGCGACGAAAGAGTCGCTGCAAAAACCACAGCTTTTCTGCATCCGCTGAGATGCTTTTTTATGTCGTTTCCGGTCAGAAGAAGTCCAAGATTCACGAGCATCACACCGCTGTCCAATAATTCCGCTTCACTGATACGGTACACATACTTCGGTACTATGTTTTTCCGTGCAATTTCATCGGCTCGCTCTATCAGTTTTCGTACAGCGTCATCAGGTTCGCCCTTGACGCCCATATAACGTGCCGCCTCACTGATCGAAACCGGATTCAGTCTTATCATGAATTGATTATTCCGGAAACCGCCTCGCTGATCTTCCGTGCAACGTAGGCATTATTCATCGTATAAAGATGAATTCCGTCAATACCGTTTGCAGCCAGATCAACTATCTGATTTACAGCGTAAGCAATACCTGCATCACGAAGCGCTTCCGGATTGTGCTCATACTTCTGCATGATCTTTACAAATTTCTTCGGCAGACTTGCACCGCAGGTGGTAACTATGCGCTCGATCTGATTTTTGTTTACCACGGGCATAATTCCAGCTTCTATAGGCACATTGATACCGGCAATTGCAGCTTTCTCAAGAAAGTCATAGAAATACTCATTGTCAAAGAAAAGCTGAGATATAAGATGCTCCGCACCTGCTTCGACCTTCTTGCGAAGATTAATTATATCATCCACAAGATTGTCAGAATCAGGGTGTCCCTCAGGATAACACGCACCGGCAATGTCAAACTCACCGTGCGCTTTAATATACGTTATCAGATCGCTTGCATGAAGAAAATCTGTTTTTGGCGGTATATCTGGGTTAATATCCCCCCTAAGCGCAAGGATATTTTCAATTTCCTTTGCTTTCAGTTCCTCAAGAATCTCGGATATCTCATCTCTGGTGTTGTTTATACAAGGAAGATGTATAACGGGCGTGATCCCCATTTTTTTGATCGACGAGGCAATATCACAGGCAAAATGCCCATTTCCGCTTCCTCCTGCGCTGAAAGTCACACTGATAAAATCAGGTTTTAGATCCTTCATTTCATCCAGTGTCTTATATATAACGTCTATGCTGCTTGTTTTCTTAGGAGGAAAAACCTCAAAAGAAAAAACTGTTTTTTCTTTAAAAATATCCTTTATACGCATAATGTTCCTCTATTCAATCAATTGACCAATCAATTTCCGTCATCCCATTTGACCTGAGAAATTCGTTAGCCTGTGAAAAGTGTCTGCATCCGAAAAAGCCGTTATACGCCGAAAGCGGACTTGGATGTGCCGCTTTAAGCACCAGGTGAGCCGGATTTGTTATAAACTGCTGTTTTGTCTTTGCGTCTCCGCCCCAAAGCATGAAGACAATCGGCTTTTCACGTTGATTAAGAAGCTTTATCACATCAGTAGTGAATTCCTCCCAGCCAAGTCCACGGTGGCTTCTGGCCTGATTTGCACGCACGGTAAGCACTGAATTAAGCAGAAGAACCCCCTCTTTCGCCCATTTTGTCAGCTCTCCATGTTTACCCAGATTATTAATGCCAAGATCGTCACGTATCTCCTTGAATATATTCACAAGAGACGGCGGCGGAGTGACTCCACGGCACACCGAAAAGCTCAGTCCATGTGCCTGTCCCTCGCCGTGATACGGATCCTGCCCGATTATCACGCACTTTACATCGTTGTAAGAAGTAAGCTTCATTGCATTAAAGATATCGTACATTCCCGGAAATATCTTCTGCGTTCTATATTCATTGATAAGTTTCTGTCTCAAAGAGATATAGTACTCTTTTGTAAATTCCTCTTTAAGAAGATCATCCCATTCGTTATTAAAATTTACCATAATTAATTATAAACCGTATCCTCATAATATTTGAATTTTACAAGAGTATTTTTCTTGTACGTCAGAGAACCCTTCTGATTAAAGGGAACTTTCTCGTATGCCTCCGGAGAGCATTCAATAGTAACGTTTCTGCCCTTTCTGGTGACAAATATAAGCTCGTAATAAGCGTCCTTGATTTCAACTTTGCCGGTACTCTCAATAATCCTGAGCCTGTCGTCGCACTTCCTTATAAGGGTTGCCATTTCAACCACCGGTCCGGAAACTTTCTTCTGAGCGTCGTTCCGAGACGGTTCAGTGTTTCTCACGCTGTCTGACCTGCGCACACCATCACTTCCCCTGTCAACCTGATCTTCAAGAAAAACAGACAAAAATCTTCTGAAAGGGCTTTTTCCGCTGAAAAGCAAAATAATAATGAGGAGTATTACTACCATCCCGGCAAGAAGGATTAATAAATTTTTTAGCTGCGGTGACATTTTAACACTCCTTTCTGCAACATAAGTTAAAACAATTTTATTCTATGCCGTTGGGATTCATCTTCGTGAAATTCCAGCTGTCGGCACACATTTCCGTAATATCAGATTTTGCTTCCCATCCAAAAAGTGCCTTAGCCTTTGAAGCGTCGGCGAAACAAGTAGCAATATCACCCGAACGTCTGGGAGCAATGCGCTTATTTATCGACTTTCCGCACGCTTTTTCATAAGCGGCAACAACCTCCAGAACACTTGAGCCGTTACCCGTTCCAAGGTTCACTGCCTCAAATCCACTATGATTCATGGCATAGTCAATAGCGCATACATGACCGGCAGCAAGATCGACAACATGGATATAATCCCTGACGCCTGTTCCATCGGGCGTATCGTAATCATCGCCGAAAACGCTGAGCTGTTCCAGTCTGCCGGCTGCTACCTGCGCAATATAAGGTATAAGGTTATTCGGAATGCCGTTGGGATCTTCGCCTATAAGACCGCTCTTATGCGCTCCTATGGGGTTAAAATATCTAAGGGCAACAACGCTCATATCGCTGTCGGCAACACAGCAGTCTCTGAGAATCTGCTCTATCATAACCTTTGTATAGCCGTAGGGATTTGTCGCAGAAGTAGGCATGTCCTCGGTATACGGAGCTTTATTGTTCATTCCGTAAACCGTTGCCGACGACGAGAAAACAATTCTCTTGCAGTTATTATCACGCATAGCCTGAAGAAGAACCAAAGTGCCATAAATATTGTTTGTGTAATATTCAAGGGGCTTCCTGACAGATTCCCCCACAGCCTTTAGTCCTGCAAAATGAATAACGGCGCTAATATCATTTTCCTTGAAAACAGCGTTCAGCGAATCGTAATCGCAGATATCAGACTGATAAAACTTTATCTTTTTTCCGCTTATTTTTTCTATTCTGTCGACTGCCGCCCTTTTAGAATTACAAAGATTATCGACAACAATGATATCATAATCGTTTTTCAATAGTTCAACACATGTGTGGCTGCCAATAAACCCGGTTCCGCCTGTTACAAGAATCTGTGACATATTATAAACCTCCAAGTTTTATATACTTTAATTATAATATATTTCTTTGATTTTTTCAAGATATATTTGCAAATTTCTTAAAAATATGTTATACTATTTTCATAATATTTTTCAAGGAGGAATTTCATGCAGAAAATTCTCGGATATATGAGGAAGGCTATTCAGGAATACAGGCTCATTCAGGACGGCGACAGAATATGCGTCGGCGTTTCCGGCGGTAAAGACAGCGTCATTATGCTCTATGGGCTTCACCTTCTCAAACGATTTATAAACATAAATTACACGATTACCGGCGTCACACTTGACCCCGGATTCAGTGGTATTGAAACTGATTATTCTCCGATTGCTGACTTCTGCCGTGACAAGGAAATTGAATATCACGTCATAAAAACGCATATTGCCGAGATCGTTTTTGATGTTCGGAAAGAGACCAATCCATGCAGTCTTTGCGCCAGAATGCGCCGGGGGGCTTTGCACGACGCAACTGTATCTTTAGGATGCAACAAAATCGCACTGGGTCATAATTACGACGATGCTGTGGAAACTTTTATTATGAATCTTTTTACTGAAGGAAGAATCGGATGTTTCTCACCAATTTCGTATCTGGAGCGCAAAAATATACATATGATACGTCCACTGGTCTATGCCCCGGAAAAAGACGTAAAAAGGGCTGCAATAAAAAATGAACTGCCAATCATTGTTTCCAGCTGCCCGGCAAATGGTCATACAAACAGACAGCGAACAAAGGAGTTCCTGGCTGAGGCTGATAAGACATATGAAGGTATTAAAGATCGGATATTTGGCGCAATGCAGCGTTTCGGACTTGACGGCTGGGGTCCTGCAAAATAAAATATCCTCTCCTTACGGAGAGGATATTTTTTATTCAGTAGATTTTGGACTAATTAATTAGTCTTCCTTCTTTCTGAGAACAAATGCTGTGCCAATTGCAACTGCAAGACCTGCTGTAGCAATACCTACGCCTGCAACACCTGTCTTCGGAGGATCTGTCTTCTTAGTTGTTGTTGTCTTAGGCTTAGCTGTTGTCTTAGCCTTAGTTGTTGTCTTAGAAACAGGCTTACCTGTTGTAGTCGTTGTAGTTGTTGTAGGTGTGCCTGTTGTAGTTGTTGTAGTTGAAGATGTAGTTGTTGTTGTAGATGATGTTGTTGTAGTTGTGGTCGTAGTAGTTGTAGTTGTTGTAGTAGTAGTTGTTGTAGTAGTAGTTGTTGTTGTGCCGCCTGCAATCTTGATGTATCCGTTTGTAATACCCTGTGTGAATGTATAAGCTTCCATCAGTTTGCTTTCTTCGCTATTATACTTATAGGATGTAAACTGATCTGATGTGTTACCAGGATTCTGATATCTGATACCGATAGGATACAGGTCACCAGCCTTTACAGTATCAGGAATTGTAAACTGCATTGAGAACATAACGCCAGCTGTATTATAACCGATCATATCAGGCTCAGGAAGAGAAGTCATACCGCTTATTGTAAGAAAACCTTCATCTAAGTAATCTGAATTTTCTGAGAACTGGAAGTTGTCAAAAGCCTCTCCTCTCTTAACATAAGATCTTCCACTCTTAGCAGGTGTAAGACGAGTATCCCAAATTGGGTGCATACCAATTGTACAAATCTTATCGTCGCATCCTGCACCAAGTGTAAAGTTAACTGTCTGTGTAGGATTAGCCTTAGCTTCGTCAAGAGTGAGCTCGATCTTATCAATAGTAATCTGAGGCTTAACAGTAGCATTTGCTGCATCTGCAGCATCAATTGTTGTGTATGGATTTGATGAGTAATAATCCTGATAAGGAGCTTCCTTATTATCCTGCTTATTGCAGTAATTCTCTCCTGCTTCAGCAGAAGCAAAGACAGATGTTGTAGAAACAGCTACAGCAGAAACAGCAATAGCTGAAAATACTCTCTTCAGTGTATTCTTCTTCATTGTTTTCATTTCCTTTCAGTTATTTGAATATATATGTTATCTGCCGCCGTATCAGTGGCAGATAAGATAAACGTATTTTTACTTACCAGTTATACTGAACCAAAGCTCTTTTTCGGTACCGCTGTAGTTGCTGTTAAGTATAGTATATGCATTCAGCAGGTAAGTAGCATCTGTAGCCATAATAGATCTCTGATCCTTTGTTGCCTTCCAGTTGTCTGTAATGTTGCAGTCAATATCTCCGAGGAATGCCGCAAACTGGTCAAGAACACTGGCTGGATCACTGGTTACATCCTCTCTTGTGAACAATATTGTATTAGGATCAATTTGTCCGGAGGATGACGAGTTAATAAGAGTGTATGCTGCTAACATATATGTCGCATCTGAACCATTGATAACATTATCAAGTGTAACGTCGCCTCTCTTGCCAATGTAAACTTCGGCTGTAATAGGCTCACCGTTTGCATCTGTAAGCTCTTCGCCGTTATATGATAAGGTAATATCATAACGGAACGTCGTATTATCTACATCAAATGTATTTTCCGGTGTATTCGCACCAAAATCTACATTTCCTGTAATATCTTCCTGATCAACACCGCTGCTCAGAACAATCTGATTACCGTCTTCATCAAGAACGGGATCATTGTTTTCATCAACAGCAATATTGTCATAAGGTGTGTAAAGCGTAGCTTCACCAATCTGCTTTGTGTTAAAGGATTCTTCATAGCTGTAGTAGAAACCATAATCCGATTCTACCTCTGCATATGGTTTTCCGGTAACCTTAACTGCACCTGTAGTAGTTGTTGTGGTAGTAGTCGTTGTGGTTGTAGTTGTTGTAGTTGTCGTAGTAGTTGTGGTAGTAGTCGTTGTGGTTGTAGTTGTTGTAGTTGTCGTAGTAGTTGTGGTAGTAGTCGTTGTTGTTGTCTTAGGCTTTGTTACTACAACTCTCTCAACCTGAACATCTACAGAATTGTCACCACCAATTGCAGCAACGCCTGTGAAGATCTTGTAAGAATTCACATAGTCACCTTCAGTGGGAGTGCTGTTGTAATATGCTGCTACTTCATCTGCCTCAGCATCGTCAAATTCACCTGTAAGTGTATATGTACCGTTATTTGCAGAAACATTTACATTTCTTAAACCATCGGCAAATGCGCCTATCTCTGAGATCTGAATATCAAATGAAGCGACAGAACCAGCGGCATTATTGAGAACATCCATAACTACGTCATATGCAGCAGATACTGTAGCATTTGCAGCAATTGCAGCACCTGATTCAGGAATTTTTCTGTTAATATTGTTCTTCTTAAGGTTTGCATTCAGATCAGCAATAAACTCCGTTACATTTGCATAAGCCTTATCAGCCGGAAGTGTCTTTGTGGCAATTCTGTTATAATAATCTGCTGCTTTATCAATATTACCAAGATAAAGATCAAATGACTTATCAATCTCAGCCTTTGCAGCTTCTGCATCTATATAAGCCGCATACTCGTCGATCTTATCATAAGAAATCTGTCTGTACTGCTCGATAACATCTTTAGCATACTGAATAGAACCATTTACATCAAGAGCCGAACCGCCATTAGGTGTAAATGTGAACGAAACAGGAATCGTTGTGCTTGCGCCGAGATTGGATGTGCCAATCACGATTTCAATCTTACCAGATACATCAACTGTTGTGTAGTCAATATCAAGAATTCCATCAACGCCTACACTTTCAGCAAGCTTCTTAACTGCGCTGCCAAGGGACTTATCAAAATCTCTTGAAAGTGCCTCAGAGATATTGTCAACATCTGCTGTAATAATAATGTTGCGTTTTGCATCAATTGTGTACTGTGCATTTTTTACCTGACCAAGTACATTTTCTGCAAGTTCCTTGTAGCTTCTTGCACTGCCTGCAACCAGCGAAACAAGTCTGCTTATGTCAATTGTACCGGATGTGTTGCCAGCAAGAGAAACAGCCATCAAAGCATTATCAAGATCAACATTCCAATCAGAATATTTCTCATTCGGCTCAATTCTAAGAAGCTGTTCAAGTGTGTACGTTTTGCCCTCCTCAGCTTTGCTGATACCTGCCTGTGAAGCTGTATCAGTCGATGTCTCTGCAAAAGATGAGGTCAGACACTGTGTCAGAGCAAGCGGAACTGCTGCTGCTGTTGCGACTGCTCTTTTGAAAAAAGATTTCTTCATCGTTTTATACCTCTCTATAATTTTTTTCAGATTCAAGCACCTGTCCGATACTTTATTCTGACTTAATTTTAGTCCGTCCAGACTTTTGCCTATAACTCGGCCTAAAATTCATAATATTATTTTAGCACATTCTTATCAATAAGTCAATAAGATATGAGCTTTTTTTCAAAAAATAATTCACGATTAATCGTTTGATTTTTTGTGCTTATTTCACAATAATTGCAATTATAAGCAACATTTCAATAAATTTTATATTTCCTTTCGACTATTTCATTATAGCACTGCATTATTTGAATGTCAAGGGGGAATTTATGTCAAAAAAAGCAGACCCGAAGGTCTGCTTTCTTTTTTGAGAATCAGTTAGCTGCAATGTCACCGAATCTATTAGGAACTACCGTATTCCAACATTCCTGAGGATCCTTAAGTCCACCTGAATTCAGAAGTGTGTAGTACTGGAGAATCAATGTTGCATCTGTTCCGTTGAAGAGTCTGTCCTGCTTTCTGAGCATCCAGTTATCTTCACCGTACTCATTTTCTGTAACGTCAGCAAGGAATACTGCAAGGTGATCAAGGTTGTCATCGCCGCTTGTAACCAGCGGGTTAGCTGTAGCGATTACTGAACGAGGATCAAGAGCACCTGTACCGGAGTTAAGAACAGTATAGTACTGAAGTGCGTATGTTGCATCAGAACCATTTACGATATTATCAAGAGTAATATCACCCTTTAATCCAATATAGGCCGTGATGTAGAGCGGATTACCGTCTTTGTCAACAAGAGCACGATTTACGTCGTTGCCATTGCTGTCCTTATCCATGTAATATACCTGTACGTCCTTATCATATGTGAAGTTCAGACGATCTTCGCTGTATACCTTCTGAGGTGTAAGTCCGTTGTAGTTTATGTTGTCAAGCGAACTGCTTACTTCCCTTTCAAGGAGTATGCTGCCGTCTTCATCAACAAATCTCTGATAAAGCTTAAGTGATGTAACCTGCTTCTTGTTGAAGCCGCCAATCTGTTTGCCGTCACGTTCGCCGTTATCGTGGCTGAAGTAGAATCCTACCTGAGTCTCGATCTCAGCATATATCTCCGGATCAGGCCAACTCGGAAGCGGATCATCAGGAGCGAGAATCGTGATAGAGCCGTCAACAGCAACTACGTTGTTGTTTGTATACTTTTCGCCCTTTTCACCTGAAACATACGTAATAGTAAGATCAACAGGGTACTTGCCTACTGCTGCATCGTCAGGAACCTTTACTGTAAATTCAAGCACGATTCCGCCGTCCTCAGAAGCAACTGCGGTACCGTTTGCATTACCAAATGCGAATTCATTTGTATCGGCATTCCATCTAAGTGTACCTGGAGCGTAGAGTTCAGATCCGCTTGCGTCAACAAATGTAAATCCATTGCTGAGCTCGATCGTCATTTCAGCGCCAGAAACGAGAAGCTTCTTAGCATTAGGATCCTGTACCTTCACCTGAACCTTAACTTTATCTCCTGCGTGAGCATAAACGTCGTCAACCTTCCAGATGATCTGATCCTTATTAATTGTAGTTGTTGTTGTGGTGGTGGTGGTTGTTGTTGTGGTGGTGGTAGTTGTTGTGGTGGTAGTTGTTGTGGTGGTAGTTGTTGTTGTACCTGTACCAGTTGTTGTAGTTGTGCTTGTCGTTGTAGTTGTGCTTGTGCTTGTGCTTGTAGTTGTTGTGGATGTTGTAGTTGTGGTAGATGTCGTTGTCGTAGTAGTAGTAGTAGTTGTTGTTGTTGTTGTTGTTGTATCTTCGATAATGATAGCGCCGTTATCAATAATGATATTCTTTGTCATATCAAGACCGTCAGATGTTGATACATAATTGTCGATAAGCTCTACAGGATATCTGCCAGGCTTTGCATCATCAGGAACTTTGAATGTAAGCGTCATCATTACTTCGCCGTCAGCAGCTACCGTTGAAGCGCCAGTTGCATTTGCCCATGCAAATTCAGCCTTTTCAGTATTCTGTACAAGCTTGTTGCCGTAAGGCGTACCTGCAGCTGATGTATATTCGATAGGTGCTGCTACTGTGATGTTGTACTGAGCTCCTGCAACAGGGAGATTTACCTTGTTAGGATCCTTTACACTAAGTGTAAGCGTTACTTCATCACCAGGCTTAGCTGTTACTTCGTTGATATCCCATACAATCGCTCCGGCAGGAAGCGTTGCAGTTGTCGTTGTAGTTGTGCTTGTCGTTGTTGTGGATGTTGTAGTTGTGGTAGTTGTTGTTGTACCTGTTGTTGTAGTTGTTGTGGTAGTTACCTTTTTAATGATAATTTTACCGTCAACAAGTTTTACCTTGCTGGTAATATCATTTCCGTTTGTATCACTGATATATGCGTTCTCCCATGTTACAGGATATTCGCCGTCCTCAGTTGTATCGGGTACATGATATGTGAGTGTGAAGAGTACGTCGTCATCTGCTGCTGCCTTACCTGCGCCGTTTGGTTCAGCCCATGCATACTCTGCTGCATCTGTGTTCTGAACAAGCTTGTTGCCATAAGGTGTTCCGGAAGCAGATGTATACTCAATAGGTGTAGCTGCCTTAATATCATACTGAGCACCTGCTACTTCAAGAGCGGGATCGCTGCTGCCTGATACCTTAACAACCATTTCTACGTCAGAACCGGGTTCTGCCTCAACTTCAGGAATAACCCAGCTTACCTCACCTTCAGCGATATTCTTCTTAACAGTGATAGAACCGTCTTCAAGAGTAACGTTGTCAGTGATCGGTCTGCCGTATGTGTCGCTGATATATGTGTTTGCCCATGTTACAGGGTAAACGCCTTCAGGACAATTTACCGGAACTTCATACTTGATAGAGATAATTACATCGCCGTCAATTGAAGGATTGCCGGCACCATTAGCCTCTGCAAATGCAAATTCCTTTAATGTTTCATTCTTTACGAGTTTATTTCCGTAAGGTGTACCTGAAGCAGAACCGTAAACGATAGGATCCTTTACGTTAACATTAAACTGAGCGCCTGCTACAGGAAGATCAGCTGAATCAGGATTTGATACAACTGCGTTAATAGTTACAGTTTCTCCGGGAGCTGCTGTCTTCTTGTCAAGAACCCACTTGATCTTTCCGTCAAACGGATCGGGATCTTCCTTTTCAACAATAATAGCGCCAGGAATGCAAGTGATCTTGTCCGTGATCTCCTTGCCGTTTGTGTCGCTTACATATACGTTTGACCACTCAACGGGATACTTTCCGGGTTCAGTAGGAGCTGTGTATGTAAGTGTAAGAATTACAGAATCGTTTTCAGCCTTAATGCCCTTTCCGATTCCTTCACAAAATGCATATTCGTTTGCATTCTGTCTGAAAACTGTGTCGTAAGCATTGCCCTGTGCTGCGCCTACATATACAGTAGGAGCTGCGGCGTTGATATTGAACTGGGCTCCTGCTACTTCAATGTCAGAGTTTTTAACAACAACGTCCATTGTTACCTTTGCGCCAGGCTCAGCTTTTACTTCGGGGATTACCCACTGTGCTTCGCCGTCAACAGGAGGAATGGTAGTTGTCGTCGTTGTAGTTGTAGTACCAGGATTACTCTTGGTAGTTGTAGTTGTTGTAGTTGTTTTGCTTGTAGTTGTTGTAGTAGTTGTTGTTGTGTTCGGAGCATCGCCTACTGTGATAAAGCCGTTTACCTTAGCTGTCTTGTAAGTAGCCGCCGAGTTGTCCATGAATACCATACACTTGTCGCCAAAGCCGATCTCATATACTCCGTCAGGACAATCAGCAGGTACTTTATATCCGAGTAATAATACTGTAAGACCGTCTTCTACTAACACTGGCTCATTATTTTCGTCAAGAGTACTAAAATTGAATGAACTGTACTCTAAATTAGTCAGGATACTAGCATCACCAAACGCTGGTGACGACTCTGCAATGTTTGTAAGCTGGATAGGTGAATCCTGCTTAAGATTTGCATCAATACCGGCAATCTTGTTTCCGTTTGCTGTAAGAAGCACTTTTACCTTTACCAGGTCGCCAGGCTTTGCTGTGTGGTTGCCGAAATCGAAGATGATATCTGCGTCGCCTACAGGAGGCTTTGTGGTGGTGGTTGTTGAGCCGTCAGGCTTCTTTGTTGTTGTAGTTGTTGTTGTTGTAGTTGTTGTAGTTGTTGTTTTACCAGGATCAACCGAGCCTTCAACAGTGATAGTCATGTTCTGAAGCTTGAGCTTTCCGTTTTCTTCAGTAAATCTTTCAGTAGTCTCGATCAATGTTGCAGGGTTTACCTTGTCGGGATTACCGGTTGTATTGAAGCTTGTGAACTCAAGCGTATACTCGCCGGCAGCGATTCCCTTAGGAAGAGTTACGTCGAATACTACTAACGGGTGGTCGGTAGACTTAGCACCGGTATATGTATAATCGCGAACGTGAGTCTCACCTATGTTGAAGTAGTAATTATCTGTAACGCCCCTCTGTCCCTTCTTGCTAGCGATATTACCACACAAACCTGCGTTTTTGTAGGACTCGGTGAAATCGTCATAAGCGCCTGCAAAAGCAACATACTTCTTTGTGCTGACTGTAGAACCGTCTGCTAAAGTATACTCCTTGGGAGATGCCCAGTAATCTTTTTCAGGGCTATACATTTTACCGGTGATCTTTTCAGCGTCTGCACCGCCGTTTACAATCCAAGACGCACAGATTGCGTTAGATTTCGTAGTCTCGTCAATATAAAGAGCGCAGGGAATTGTAACGTCGCCTGCAGCAATATCCTCAGCGGATACTGTTATATCGGAGCCCATATTGCTGTACTTGGAATCTGCCTCTGCAAATGCTTCAAGAGACAATCCCTTAACCGAGTCCTCTGCGGCCACTGAAGCCGGAACAAGAACGCTTGCCATTGATGCGGCTACTACAGCTGATGTAACCGCAGAAATAAACTTTCTCATTTGTAATAATTCCTTTCTTTAGGTTTTTAGCCTTTAATAAATTTAAAATTGGGTCGTATTCCTTTGTAAGGGGGACAAATCAGATAATCATGAAATCAGATTTCATCAACAATATGAATCAAGAACTCCTGAATACGAAGTGCGTCCGCATTTGTAAGCAGATCGCCGCCCTTGTCGTTATCGCCGCCGGCTACATCGCCGTTAGCAACGCCCTGCTCGGTGATATGAGAATCGGCACTTCCGTTCACACCATAAACATCAGGGTTACCGACAGCCTGCATAATAAGTATAGCGTCGTTCAGAAGAACCTGACCGTCGCAGTCGGCGTCTCCTCTCACTACTTTAGAAGCGCCGGGCACTGTTACCTTGCCGTTAGCAGCCTTAACTTCGTATGAGACCTTGCTTGTACCGTTGAAATAACCGCATGCGATCTTATCAATAAGAACTCCTGAACCAGGGTACGTCTCACGATTAACAGGAACGAGCTTAAGATCAGCTACAGTTCCCTCGGGCGCTGATTCAGATACAGTACCGGTAATTGTACAGAAAACGCCGTCCTTACTGAGCCAGTAAGAAGAATCTTCAAGCGCAGTTGACCAAACAAGGTTTACACAACCCTCTTCATTCAAAATTGAACTGTCAAATATGGGTGCTTCTCCGTTTGTAGAATCAGAACCCTCTGCCATTGTAGATGTGATGGCGCCTGCCTTTACACTATCAATTGTGATAAGTGCATTGTCATAGACAATTGAAAAGTCAATTGCCTGGATGCCGGTAGATGGAATATCAGCCAGTGATACGTCCACTGTGAACTGCTCTCCTGCCTTAGCCTCAGCTGAACCAACGGATATCTGCACTGTTTCGCCGGCAGCTACGGCGGGGGCAATCGAACAAACGGAAAGTGAAAGCATCGCAGCAGCAACTGCTCCAACGACTACCTTTTTTGTCTTCATTATTTTTTCCTCCTTCTTCATTGATGTTATATAACAAAGGAACGGGAAGCCCCTTTGATTATATCGTGTCTTAATTCCGGCAGACCCTTCTGCCGTATCCGCAAAACCGTCCGCATCAGGAACGAATTCTGACCGTGCTGTTACACATAAAGATATACAGAAATTGGTTTAAACCGACCTGAAACAGCGGTCACAAATTTTTCTCTGCGCAGCAGCCGCAACGAAAGACGCATCACACTGCCGTGATGAGATACTTAATCCCAAATCTATATTTATTCTCAAATTTATTATATAACAACCTCAAAAAAAAGTAAATAGCTTTATATCGTTTTTGGTATTTTATATAAACATCTCTATTATTTTTTGAACGGTTTGCACAACTATTATTTTCTGTAAATCATCAAAAAAAGCATCACTTCTGAATAAATTATGAATTAAACAAATCATCTGTCCAAGTCTCTGAATTCCTCCGGAATGCTTTCCTCGATTATGCTGTTCAGAATATCCCAGCTGAAAGTATTATACGTACCATATGGTATCGCATAAGGAATGCCATGGCTTGCCGCCAGTTCAGGAGTATACATACTGTACGGATAAATTCTCATATTTGAAAAGTTACCGTCGTCGTAATGAATAATAGTCGGAACGCATGAAACATTTTCAACAGTAAGCTCGTTTGTCTCACCGTCAACCACCAGATCAAACTCCGGTATCTCACCTACCAGATTAAAATTATCCGTTTGTGCACAGATAAAATTTCCCATTGAGTAGTAGACAAATCCTCTTGTTCCGTCGTCACGCTCGATCCATTCCATAGTTTCAGCAGTATGAGTATGACAGCCAAGAATTACATCCGCTCCCCAGTTCACCATTTTATTGGCAAGCTCTATTCTGTCATCGCTGACGATATTTGTGTCCTCAACGCCCCAATGAGCCGAAACAATAACAGCGTCGGCTTTCTGGGAAGCTTCTCTGATTTGCCTTTCGATGACATCCTCTTCACTGTTCATTACCACCCTGAGCGGAGAATCCGCAGGTATGCTGAACCCGTTGATATGCTCTGCATAGGCAAGAAAGGCTATCTTCACGCCGTTTACCTCACGGATACGTATATTATTGGAATCTTCCTCACTGAGATATGCCCCAAGTACCGTAAGATCGTTTTCCCGAGCCTTTTCATTCCAGAAGTTTATCGACTCCTCAAGTGCCGGAGCGCCAAAATCAAGCAGATGATTGTTTGCCATAGTGAAAACGTCAAATCCGAGATCAATGACAGCGTCGGCAACCTCCGGCGGAGAATTGAACAGCAGCGCTCCTCCGTTAGCTCCTCTTATTTCATTGCTCTGCGAAATTATTGTTTCCTGATTAAGAACGGCAACGTCAGCGTCCTCGATTATATAGCGGACATTCTCGTAAAGCGGAGCAAAATCATACGCCGCTCCTTCTCCTGCTTCCAGCGCATATTGCTCAGCGTTTTTGTATACCGAATAGTGTATCAGGTTATCTCCGGCTGCGCAGACATGAACCACCTTATCCTCCGAAACCGGCTCAGTGGTCGCTTCCGAAACGGAATCCAGCGGCAGTTCAGTAGTTATTTGCTCTGGGTCTACTCCTGAAACCAGATCAGATGAAATCCGACCGACATTTTCTGTTTTACCGCAGCTTACCGATGATAAGGTCAGCAATATAGCTGCAAAGACTGCTGTAAGCGAATGACTTTTTTTAATATTCATTTTTCTCTCCTGTTATACCCCGCACCGGTCAGATCACCGGAGCATCGGCAGAACCGACGCAATGAGGTGCGTGTGTTTTTACCTATGTACTGCCGCAGCAGCCCCATTGCCATATGATAATTATAACACATAATCTGGAATTTTGCAATTGCAAATTATTCCGGATATCGCTTGATTATCACTGTTTTCAATGACGTCGTATGCCCCTAAACGACGTATTTAAGGCAATTTCCAGACCATTGAGCAGTCCGGAGAAAAGACTTTGTGCGTTTATACAAAGTTTTATCGTTTTTTTTGTGTATTATGACGGTGCTGAAGTTCTATAAATTCTTCTGACAGTCTGACTGCCTCTTCATAGGACGAAAGCTGATAGCAGCGCCCTCGGAATTTTGCCGAACCGTAATAACCGTTCATATACCATGCGGCGTGCTTTCTTGCCTCGTGCATTGCCATTTCCTCAGATTTTTCACTCAAGCTGAGGATCAGGCGGATATGGCGCAGCATCACCTGCATTTTTTCTTCAATGTCAGGCGGCGAGTACTGTTCTCCATTGAACCAGCTGTCTATCTCACGAAACACAAACGGATTTCCATAACTTCCTCTGCCGATCATTACAAGATCGCAGCCCGTTTCTTCATACATTTTAATGCATGACAGCAGATCCGTAACGTCTCCGCTGCCTATTACCGGTATCTTTACCGCTGATTTTACCGCTTTTATCACTCCGGGGTCGGAAGTACCGCTGTAAAACTGATCTCTTGTCCGTCCATGAACGGTAATCGCTGCTGCTCCGGTATTTTCAATGGCTTTTGCAAACTCTGCCGCATTTATTGTATCAGAGTTCCAGCCGCTCCGGAACTTTACGGTCACTGGAGTTTTTCCCGCCGCCTTTACAGCCGCCTCAGTTATAGCTGATGCAAGATCAATATTTTTCATAAGCGCCGAGCCTGCTCCGGTATTCACAACCTTTGGCACGGGACACCCCATGTTAATATCAATTATATCCGGCTCGTAACGCAGGACTATATCCACGGCCTCCGCCATAAACTCAGGTTCGCTGCCGAAAAGCTGTACAGCCATAGGGCGCTCTCCGTCAGTAACAGTACATAGTTCCGCCGTTTTACGGTCGCTGTAGCATATTCCTTTGGCAGAAACCATCTCACTCACCGTATAACACGCCCCGTATTCCCGGCACATAAGCCTGTAGGCACGATCGGCGACGCCTGCCATAGGCGCCAGTGCGGCAGTTTTTTTCAGGACAACTCCGCCGATATTTACCGTATCAGTCATCGCTCTGTCCCGGTTCTTTCTTTCTGAAAACGAACAGCTTACTGAGGATATAATTTGCAACGAAAATAAATATCTGACTAAGGAATGTAATGAGCGTTCTGCTTACATGAAGCCAATCGCAGCACACCAGAAAAATGACCCACTCCATAGCAAGCGTAGCAAGTCTCGCACCATAGAACGAAAGGAAAACCCTGCCGAATTCCTGTCGTGTTTTGGTTTCGTTTTTGAATACATATTTTTTATTGGTAAAAAAGGCGAATGTCACGGCGCATATCCACGAAAACACAACGCCTGCCGTAGTTTCCCAGAAAGGTTCGCCCGGAACTATCCGGAACAGCATCAGCTTTGTGACTACAGCAATGAGGGTCGTCAATCCCCCAAACACAAGATAAAGCCACTTTTCTTCATACTTATAATAAATGTTCTGCAATGGCTTTGGCAGAACAGACACACATAGTTTAATGAATTTTTCCATTATACATCCCCGAACAATAAGTTATAATTCATATAATAACAGTATTCGCACACTTTTTCAAGTAATTTTATTTATTTTTATGATTCTGCACAAAAACATTTCTCGTTCGCACGGAAATGCAGTAATATTGCTGTGCTTAAAAATTATTTGCTATTTCTTTGATATTATGTTATAATAGTATATATTATAAAGCTAAAAAAAGCCGGGAACCTGTGTTCGAAGGAAGGCTGTGCGGATTTTCAAGCATAATTTTTACGAAAAGACGTGCGGCTTATCCTATGAACACAAGTTCTGAAAGGAACATGCTATGAAATTGCTTGCCATAGACGGAAACAGTATTCTTAACCGTGCATTTTACGGCATAAAACTGCTTTCCAATAAAAACGGCGTATTCACCAACGCTGTTTTCGGATTCATGAACATCTATCTAAAAAATGTCGCAGACGTAAAGCCGGACGCTATTGCCGTAGCCTTCGATCTGCGCTCTCCGACATTCCGTCACAAATCTGTATCATATTACAAAGCCAACCGCAAAGGAATGCCTCCGGAACTCGCTCAGCAGCTGCCGCTGATAAAAGAACTGCTCACCTATATGGGCGTAAAGGTACTGGAATGTGAAGGCTTTGAAGCCGACGATATTCTTGGTACGCTTGCCCAGGCCTGCACCGACAGCGGAGATCACTGCTTCGTTCTCACCGGAGACCGTGACAGTCTCCAGCTTATAAGCGACAACGTTACCGTGCTCCTTGCGACCAACAAAGAAACAATACATTACGACAAAGCACGTTTTACAGAAGATTACGGCTTTGAACCCATTCGTCTCATCGATCTTAAAGCTCTTATGGGCGACAGTTCCGACAACATCCCAGGAGTTCCCGGTATCGGAGAAAAAACCGCTTCAGCTCTCGTAAAGGAATACGGCGCTATTGAAGATCTCTATGAAAAATATGCAGATTCTTCCCTGACCAAGGGTGTAAAAGCGAAACTGGAAAAGGGAAAAGCGTCTGCTGAAGAAAGCAAATGGCTGGCAACTATCGTCCGGAATGCCCCTGTAGAAACTTCCGTCTCCGCATATATTCCAGCGCCGCAGGATACAATGGCGATAAGTCGCCTGCTGTCAGAACTGGAAATGTTCAAACTGCTGGACAAACTGGGCATTTCCGCTGCCAAAGCTGTTTCTGAAATTCCTGAAAAAGAAGCAGCTCCCTCTGAAGAGCTCAGCCTGATATTATCTCCGCTGACAAGCGACATTATCGGTTCACTGTCAGAATGCAGCTACATCTTCAGAAACGGCAAACTATTCGTGCGCAGCGGTGAAAATATTTACACAGCAGACAGCGAAGAACTTATACTGAAATTCTTTGACTCGGAATGCAAGAAATCCACTGACGATGCAAAGCCGCACTATCGTTATGTCATGGCAAAGGGCGGAGAACTGCGGAATTTAACAAATGACGCTGCCGTCTCCGGATATCTTCTGAATCCCTCCGCCTCCGACTATGCAATCGAAAAACTATGCGCCGAGTACGGCGTCCTCTACTACTCTGACCAGGAGGAAAATGCCGATATTGCTTCTCTCGATGGTCTTGTAAAAAAATTGCGCAGTAATATCGAAGAACAAGGAATGACGCCTCTGCTCGAAAATATCGAGCTGCCGCTTACCGAAGTGCTTGCCTCGATGGAAGATATTGGTATCTGCATCAACAGACAAGGCGTAGAGGAATTCGGAGTATCTCTTTCCGAAAAGATAGAAGAAACTCAGCAGATCATCTACGACTATGCCGGTCATGAATTTAATATCTCATCCCCCAAGCAGTTAGGAACCGTGCTTTTTGAGGAACTGGGACTTCCTGCAAAAAAGAAAACTAAAAGCGGCTATTCCACAAGCGCCGAGGTCCTGGAAGAACTGCGGAATCAATCGCCTATTGTTGACAATGTTCTGAAATACCGTCAGTATACGAAACTCAATTCTACCTATGTTACCGGTCTGACCGACAAGATCGCCGCAGACGGTCGCATACACACCTGCTTTAAGCAGACGGAAACAAGAACGGGACGTATTTCTTCCACCGAACCTAATATGCAGAACATCCCTGTGCGTACGGAACTTGGCTCGCAGATGAGAAAATTCTTCACAGCTGCGCCTGGAAAAACTCTTGTAGACGCCGATTACAGTCAGATAGAGCTTCGTGTAATGGCGCATCTCTGCGGCGATGAAAACATGATATCCGCCTTTACCTCCGGCGAGGATTTCCACACCGCCACGGCTGCACAGGTATTTGATATGCCCGTTTTCATGGTGACGCCGGAAATGAGAAGTGCCGCAAAAGCTGTAAATTTCGGCATTATCTACGGCATAGGAGCTTTCTCGCTCTCAAAGGATATAGGTATCTCTGTGGCGCAGGCAAAGAAATATATCGCTGACTATCTGGCACGCTTTCCCAAGGTAAACAGCTTTACCGAAGATATCGTTAACGAGGCAATAAAAACCGGATGCGTTACCACGATGCTCGGCAGAAAACGGCGTATTCCGGAGCTTTCCTCATCAAACAAGATACTCCAGGCGGCAGGAAAACGAATTGCCATGAACACTCCCGTTCAGGGAACGGCTGCCGATCTAATCAAGATAGCAATGATAAACGTTTACCGCCGTCTCAAAGAAGAAAAACTGGATGCAAAACTTATTCTTCAGGTTCACGACGAACTGATACTTGAAAGCTCCGTTGAGGACGCTCAGCGAGCCGCAGAGCTTCTTAAAGAAGAGATGCAAAAAGTTTACGATATGAAAGTACCGCTTACAGTCGATGTCCATATCGGTTTCAGCTGGTATGACGCAAAGGGCTGATAATATGGAAATTCAGATCAAAAGAGCCGTTTGCGGCGATCATGGCAAACTGTTTGAAGCTCTTTCGGAACTTGACCGTCTCTGCGTTGGAAATGAAGGCTGGTCGGCAGCTTCATTTGAAAGCGAAGCTGCCAAGAAAAACGGGATAGTGTTGTATATCGAGGAAAACAACACGATCTCCGGACTGATCTGCGGTTATTACGCAGTCGGCGAGGGGGATATCACAAGCGTTGCCGTTCACCCTGATTGCCGCCGGAAAGGTCTTGCGCTTAAACTCATCCGGGAATTTGAAAAGCAGCTCCCGAATGATACAGAGGATATCTTTCTTGAAGTCAGGGAATCCAACACGGCTGCTATTTCCCTTTACGAAAAGTGCGGATTCGGAGCCGTCTCCATACGGAAAAACTTTTATGAATCCCCCCGTGAAAACGCCGTTGTCATGAAAAAATCAATAATACTATGTAAAGAGGACTGAATATGCTGATATTAGGAATTGAAAGCTCCTGCGACGAAACCGCCGCAAGCGTGATAAAAGACTGCCGGGATATACGCTCGTCCGTGATATCCACGCAAATAGAAGAACATAAAAAATACGGCGGAGTCGTGCCGGAGATCGCCTCACGACGTCACTGCGAAAATATTCTCGGCGTTGTAAAAAAAGCTCTTTACGACGCAGATATCACTGCCGACGATCTTGACGGCGTTGCCGTTACATACGCTCCCGGTCTTATCGGAGCTCTCCTTGTCGGAGTCAGCTTTGCAAAGGCTCTTGCAATGTCCGCAGGAAAGCCGCTGATCCCCGTTCACCACATCGCCGGACATATCGCCACAAATTATCTGACCTATCCCGACCTTGAACCGCCTTATCTCTGTCTGGTGGCAAGCGGCGGACACAGCCATATAATTGAAGTGATCTCCTACACAAAATTCAGGGTTATAGGTCGTACCCGTGACGACGCTGCCGGAGAATGCTTTGATAAATGCGCCCGTGCTATGGGATTCCCTTATCCGGGCGGAGTTCATATCGATAATGCCGCAAAAATCGGAGATCCTGGAGCGTTCAAACTGCCGCATCCTGCAGTTGCCGGAAATGAATTTGATTTCAGTTTTTCAGGGCTTAAAACTTCGGTGATAAATATGCTGCACAATGCGGAACAAAAGGGGGCGGAGATCAACAAGAACGATCTTGCCGCCAGTCTCCAGGGAACTATCGCAGAAATACTTACCGATCATACGATACGTGCCGCTCAGTCGCTGGGCTATAAAAAAATTGCTCTTGCAGGAGGAGTTTCAGCAAATACCGGCGTTCGTGCCGCACTTTCCTCCGCCTGCCAAAAGCATGGCTTCGAGTGCTATATGCCGGAAAAAAGTCTGTGCGGCGACAACGGCGCAATGATAGCCTGCCAGGGAAGCTACAATCTTCTTGCAGGTATAATCGCCGACGAAAGTCTCAATGCCGCAGCCACACTATCTATAGAGGATATATGACATGACCGGAAAAACTGCTTCAAACTGCGAGACCTGCACAAATTATGTCTATGACGAGGACTGCGACTGCTATGTATGTATGGTTGATCTTGACGAGGACGAGATGTACCGCTTTCTGAACGGTACAAATTACAGCTGCCCCTACTATCGCCTTGACGACGAATACGGTATTGTCAGACATCAGAACTGATGTGGGATTCTCCCCATATGGACAATGCCGTCAACTTAAGCGGGGACTCCGTCCCCGTACCCCTGCCAAAGGGTGAATCCACCCTTTGGAAACCCATTATTAATTCTTAAAAACCCCCGCAGGGGAGATTTTTAAGAATTAGGGTGAGTGCCCATAGGGTTAATGCCCCTTGAAAAGAGCATGAGGAATAGAATTCCTTAAGTCAACGATATTGACAGTATGAGGCTCCCTCTCTGGAATCCCGTTATTATTCTGGTATCCGGTATGTGCCTACTGTTCCGTTTTCATGAAGCTCCGCTATTTCGGCGGAGCTTTTTTCGTCAAGGAGATCGCTAAGAACCGTTATGATATCGCATTCCGGAGCTTTTCCCTGATCCTCGGCACGCTTTACTGATCCTGTCAGTTCTTCGGCATCCTTTTCAGCAAGGACTCTGCCGCCATCATCGCTGTGCGCTACGATACACGAGGGAGACACCTTCCAGTCGTTCAGCAGAAGTTCCAGAGTTTCCTCATATTCACATCTGCTGAGCACGGCAAGCTCTGTATAACCCGTGAAGATCGGTTTTCCGATGAGAATCTCCGCATTTTTCATTGCCGTGGAAATATCTTTTCCCTTAGCCGTAACAGTTTTTTTATCATCAGTAAAAAAGGTCATAGTCAGTTCCGTTTCGCTGTCAACGGTTATAGAAACGGCTCTGAGGTAATGCTTATCATGGACAAGACCTGTTGCCGCACATCCAGTCAGCGAAAACATTCCAAGAAATATAACTATCAATAATTTTTTTATCATCATGTCCTGCCTTTCCGGGCGCTTAGTCCATTGCATATCATGACGACAAGCGGAACTGCAAAAAGCGCCGCTATTGCTACTATGCCGATAACGGCACTGTTAAGCGGAACTTTCCACAACAAGAAAGCTGCTCCTATCATGAGAAGAAGCGATACACTGCTGCGGAATCTGACAAATTTCGGCATCAGTTCGCCCAGGATATATGCGCTCAGCGCCGCCTGTACCGCTATTGAAAATACTGCGAATATGGCGAAAACAATGAGGAACAAGGAATCTATCCTCTGTGACGGAAAGGGCTGAGATACCTGAGCCGCCGTAACTACAGGAAAATCCGTTATCTCCATTATTCCACCAGCCACAATAACCGCCGTAAGCGTTACTGCCGCTGTCAGAACAGCCTTGCCAATAAAATATGCGGCAGCGTTTTTGGATGAGCTTCCTTTTGTTATTCCAAGCAGAATGGCAAAACTTCCTGTTCCTCCGCTGAGAGCAAATCCGGTAGTCAGCTCTTCAAACAGACTTCGTCCGCTTTCCGCACGGGTGAGATTTTCCGTATTCAGATGAATAATACCGCTGACCGCTGCCGTCAGCAGACATACTGCTCCGATAAAAGCTGCTATGAGCGAGGCTCTGCCCATCGCCTTTATGCCGGTTGAAGAAATATACAGACATACTACTGCGATAAGACCGGATATAAGAAGTTTTCCCCAGATACTGCCGGAATTTTCGTAGGGTATATATATCTGCCTCGATGTTTTCCACTGCATCCCGAACAGCAGACCTCCCCACATTATCAGGTAGATCAGATAAAATATATACGCCGGCTTTTCGCTGATCCCGCCCAGTTTTATAAGCGGAACAGCCAGAAGCATCTGCAAAAAGACGCCTGCCGTCAGTCCTGCCGCTGTCATAAGAGATATACTGCCGGTAAAGCAGAAAAGTGCGAAAGCGTCTGTTATCAGCAGCATTGCGGCAAGCTGATTTCTTGTGATCTCATTCATGATATTCCTCCACTGTAAAACCTCTGCTCTGCATTTTTCTTATCCCCGACCGCACTGCCGTATCTTCCATTCCTTGTTTTGCAAATGGCGAAAGCGGAGCGGTATACGGAAAACCGTAATCCTCTGTAGCGCATATATTTATCAGCACGGCACAGGCAAGGAGACTTATCCCGAATAATCCAAGAAAGCCTCCGGCAGCTAAAAATGCGAATCTCAGTACAGTCACAGGCGGATTAAGTTCAGGCACTACAAAACCGCTTATAACGGCAAGGGCAGTTATGGTAAGCAGCGGAGTGCTTATAAGACCGGAGTTTACGGCGGCGTCTCCGATTATCAGACCGCTGACGATGCTTACCGCTCCCCCGACCGGCTTTGGCAGACGTATACCTGCTTCACGTATAACTTCATACATAAGCAGCACCCCCATTATCTCCGTGATTATAGACAGCGGCGCTTTCTTTTCCGATTCTACAAGAAGCATCAGCAGCGTACTGTTGAGCAGTTCCGGGTGATACATTACTATCGCCGCATAAACCGCCGGAAGAAGTACGGAAATAACGAAAGCACCGTATTTTATCCAGCGGATAAATGTAGCGTAATATGGCTTGAAAGCGTAATCGTCAAGGGTCTGGAAACTTTCACAGAACAACTTTGGTATCACAACGGCAAACGGCACGCCGTCCACCAGAAGCGCAACACGTCCCTCTATAAGCTTTGAACATAGCACGTCAGGACGTTCCGTAGTTCCCGTAGAACTGAACAGTTCAAAGCGATCGCTTTCCACAAAGGGGCGTATATAACCGGTTGAAAGTATCGTTTCCAGCCTGATTTTGTCAAGGGAGCTGCGTATCTTCTTCATAAGCCCCTCCGGCACACGATCTTTCATGTAGCAAAGGCAAAGATCAGTCTTGCTCTTTTCTCCTTTCACGAAAAGTTCCATAACGAGCTGCGGCGTTTTCAAACGGCGTCTCAGCAGCGACATATTTGTCCTTACAGTCTCGGTAAAACCTTCATGAGCGCCCATTATGTTTCCTTCACCGGAGGGTTCCTGAATACCACGTGTGGCATATCCCTGTACGCCAAATGCAAGAGCCTTTCCGGTTCCGTCGCCAATCAGCACCGCAAAACCGGAATGCAGCAGCCGGAACATGGTCGTATAATCTTCTGCTGTAGGACGATCTATAGAAAGCAGCAGTTCATCCTGAATATATTGAAAAAGTTCCCGGACATTCCTCTGCTGCGGGATATTGGTAACAGGTTCGAGAACCAGTTCAGTAATTACCGACGTTGAGACCATTCCCTCACAGCACAGCAAAGCGCAGTTTATGCCTCCGGTCACAAATTCATTTATAAGGATATCCGAGGAATTGCCTGAAAGCTCCTTTATTTTTTCTATATTCTGCTTTAAATCGGGCATTATCTGCATTTTATCCATAATCTTTCCCCTTTCTTTTCCGGAATTATTATGTGCGGATATCATGCATATATGCAGAAAAGCTTCTCTGAACGGTGTTCAGAGAAGCTTATTGTTCTATTTTCTTTTCCATTTCATCAGCACAAACGCCGTGATACCAGTCAGACATACCGCCAGCGTAATGGCAAACCATGTATACGGCATCGGCAGATCGACCGTATTTATGCCGTAAAATGCAAAAATGATATTGGGGATCTGCAAAATAATCGTCATAATAGTCAGACGCCACATTACCATATTCAGATTATTTGAGATGATCGACGAAAAACCGTCCATCATACTGGAAAGGATCTCCGTGTAGATGCTCGACATCTCTATCGCCTGCTTCATCTCAATAAGAACATCCTCGATAAGATCCTGATCCTCATCATAAAGCTTGATAACACGTCCACGGAAAATTTTCTCGATAGTCGCTTCGTTCGCTTTAAGAGATGTTGAAAAGTAAACCAACGATTTTTCCAGAGCCAATAACTGCATAAGAAGCTCGTTTTTCATAGCGCCGTGCAGTTCCTGTTCTGCGGCGGATGATATTTTGTCGATCTGTTTAAGATACAGAAGGAACAAAGCGGCGATCCTTAGCAGTAACTGGAGAACAAACCGTGTACGGAAATTCGTTTGCAGATTTCTTATCCTCCCGTGCGATGCCTCCTTGATTATCTGCATATCGTTGAGCGAAATGGTGAAAACATACTCGGCCGTAATAATTATACCCATTGGCTGAGTATAGAAATTCCGTGTTTTGTCGCTGTCAACCGTTGAAACAGGCGTGTCGATAATAATAAGCGTCTGATCGTCTTCACGCTCGATACGTGAAGATTCTTCCTCATCAAGAGAAGATTTGACAAATCCGCTGTCCAGACCGTAAGTATCGATAAGCTCAGCCACCTCCTGAGAAGTGGGACTGACAACGGAAATCCAGCAGCCTGTTGAGGGCTCATCCTGTTTTACAAGTCTGCCGTTTGAAGTTGTAAAATAACTAATCATAGTATAATATACCCATGCAGAAAAGTTCTGCATAAGTGCTCCTTTCGCCAGAATTTCCGGCAAAAGTCAGAGAGCATGAGCTTGCGCCGGATTATAGGGATTTGATTTTTAAACTCCCGTAAGGGTCAGAACTCATGGTACACCTCCAAATTATTTTTCAAATATTATTATACCAGATTTTCCGTAGTTTTACAACCCCTTTCCCAAAAAAATCCCTCCTGCATCAGGCAGGAGGGATAATTTTTAATTATTCGTCATCTTCCTTTTTTCTGGAACGTGAAATAAATGCTGCTGATGCTGCAAGAACTGTAATAGTAAATGCAGTTCCGACGCCGTTAACGCCCGTCTTAGGAGGTGACTGTTTCTTGTTTGTCGTTGTCGTTGCTGTCTTGGCAGGCGCCTTTGTTGTGGTGGTCTTGGTTCTTTCGGAATCATCACCATTGACATCTGCCGTCGTGGTTGTAGTGATATCCTTATCGAGAACGTCAGGCGTTGTAGTAGTCCTTGTTCTGTCTGAACCGTCTCCAAGAACATCAAGAGTAGTTGTAGTAGTTGTGGTGGTGGTTGTAGTTGTTGTAGTCGTAGACGTTGTTGTAGTAGTCGTAGTTGTTGTTGTAGTAGTTGACGTTGTAGTCGTAGTTGTAGATGTCGTTGTCGTTGTAGTTGTAGTAGTCGTAGTTGTAGTGGTGGTTGTAGTTGTTGTAGTAGTCGTAGTTGTAGTCGTAGACGTGGTTGTAGAAGTTGTTGTAGACGTTGTAGTTGTAGATGTAGATGTAGATGTTGTAGTTGTAGACGTTGTGGTGGTTGTAGTCGTAGATGTTGTTGTCGTAGTCGTCGTTGTCGTATCCGCAGGTGCATTGCTGAATTTCAATTCTGTGTCAATGTCCTGCATCAAATCAACTTTGGTGTCAAGTAACTTATCTTTGTAAGAGATAAAGTAATCTGTAGTGGAGTCAGGTTTACTAATAACTTCAAAATCGTCAGGATTATACTCTACCTTGTCGGTTGTTTCTCCCTCTTCACCGTTTTCCACCTTAACTGGAACAACCAATCTTACATCAGTTACTTTATTCTTACCTTCCACATTTTCAACGGTAATATTAACCATTTTACCGTCTAAATTATACGAAACCTTGGTCGGATTAAGAGTTGAATATGTAGCTGTCTCAGTTACTTCACTAAATTTGGAATCGTCGTAAATTGTAATTGTTACCTTGTCAGCAATATCTTGCGGCTCAATATAAATAGGCGACATATTTACTTCAACTTTTTGTCCGGATTCTAGTTCAAAATAATTATTCTGAGGTTCTCCCGGATTTTGTGATGCGGCTCCCTCATATATCTTATAGTACTTTGTATAAGGGATCTGTTCCTTTTCTGCCTTGGACAAATCAAACTTTTCCGATACCTTATAGAAAGCATCATTATAATCTGACTTTACCATAACTGCGAGTTTGTCAGCATTTGCTTCAACATCGCCTGTCATGACAAATACTATCTCAGAAACGTCCTTTTTGTCTTCATCATTAAGACCGTCAAGATTAAATTCGTGCCAATTATCGCCTTTTTTCTCCCACTTAACGTTTTCAAGTACCTTGTCTGCATTTGAAGAAAGTTCAGACGCTTCAACGATTACGTCGGTGCCTGGTACTGCTGCCTGAACCTTACCGTTATCTGCGGAAGCTGCATCGTCCCAGAGTTTGTAGTATTTCTGTGGATCGACCTGAGCGTTGCTCCAATTATTTTTATCTTCGTAAAAATTTTTATCAATTGTATTGTTTTCGCTCGAATCTTCTCTTATTATGATTCTAAGCTTGTCAGCATTTGCATCAACGTCGCCGCTCATTACAAAAGTAATCTTAGTAACATTATCAGTACTAATTCCAAAAGAATCAACAGAAAATTCATTCCAATATGATCCTCCATGAGGAAACGCTACGTTTTCTGTTACGCCCTCAGTACCGTCTGCATATGTCAGAATCAGTTTATCAAGATTAATAGATGGCGAGTCTGCACCGCCCCATGCCATCAGCTGAATCTTTTTGCCGTTGGCATCATAATCAAGTGTGTATGTATACTGAGTTTTGGGTTCTTCAGCCGGAGTATACTGAGCTTTGTTTTCTTCGGTAAGTTCAAAACCGTCCTGACCCAAAGTATAAACGTCCATTTTGACGCCGGCATACTTTAAGATAAGCTTTTCAATGGTTATTCCCGGAGCGCTGCCTGTGTTCCAAGCCATCTGTTTCAGAGTTTCACCATCATCGCTGTACTTTAAAGTATACTCATATCTGTACTTGGCAGATTCGGCAGGAGTATATTTCTCCGGATTTGCGTCAATTGTTTCCTGGGTAATATCTTCACCAACTTTGTAAATAATTGGTTCTTTTTTATATTCACCTGTAGGGATTTTATAATCCTTTTTATCGCTTTCAGTGACTTCAATATAATACGCCTGTCTGTCATCGATCTCGTAACCTTCAGGAGCATTTGTCTCTTTAAGGGTATATCTGCCGGGCTGGATGTCAAGTATGAGCTTGCCGTCAGCGTCAGTGATTCCTGTCACTTCAACACCGTCAGAACCCTCGGCAGGGGTAAGAGTGAATTCCGCACCTGCAAGAGGAGTTTCAGTGCCTGTGATAACCTTTGTCAGGTCAATTGTGTAAGCCGACTCCATACCAAGCAGTGAAATAGGAGCTCTGAACGGTCTGTAACCAAATTCAGCAGGACCATCGGCAGTTGCTGCAATCAGAGCGCCCGAAAGATGCGGATTGCCTCCATTAGCAGATGTAGTACTCTTGAAAGCCGCTGACGGCGCTAAAATCGTACCGTTAAAGCAAGCGCTGTAGTTTACTTCTGAAGCTTTAGGGAAATTATAAAGAATCTTATCCGAATCAGGATTGTTATTTTTTCCATCCGCACCCAGTTTATCGATTCTTTTTCCTGCATATGTTGTTTTTATCTGGTTATCATCGTTATTAGCGCCTATAGTGATATTGGCGTCATTACAGTTTACAACAACATATGTACCGTCCGGAACGTCAAAAACTATTTCGTTGACGTTCGGATTCCACTCGTTAACGTTGAAATATACTACAGAATCGGTTCCGTCATATTTACAGAGAAGCGTATTCTCGTTCCATGACGCACTTACGCCGCTGCTCTCAGCTAATTTGCCAAGAGAATTCGACCGGTCTTTCAATTTATTGAATTGCTCACTGAAATCAAAAAGCTTAGCCTGATATACACGGTCTAAATTTGTAGAATATCTTTTATCTTCCGGATTTTCACCGATGTCTGAACCGGCGTCGCTTTTGATATACTCTGCTCCGGCGTCGTTCTGAACGACCATTCTCCAGTCGTTATCTACGACGTTCGTACCTTCAATCCAACATGTCGGAGTAATATTTACACCATACATTGGCTGTTCAGCTGCGCCGTCCCAGATAAGGTAAGCATAACCAGAATTGCCGTTATTGATAGCGTCCGGCAAAGTTGTTTTATTCTGGAAATCTCCTCGTCCTATGGCGTATCTCCAATCTTTATTAGCCACAGCAAAGTCCAGTTTACCGCCTATGGCTACACGACCTTCAGAGTCGCTGTTTGTCGGAGTAAAATCACCTTGCAGGAACAAGCAGAACTGCGATGCGATACCAAGTGCATAATCCTTATCGTACTGGCTTATTGCTTCGTCAACACTTGAAAACGCCTTATCATACGGCACACCGTCCGGATTTACAGGCTGTTTTCCCACAAGCAGCGTAACATCGTCAACAGCAGAACCGCCGCCCAGTGATTCGCCGGCATCAGCTACCAATCCAACGCCAAGCTGCAACCCTGACGGGATCATATAAGAAACAGCCAGAGCCGCAGAGGTAATGCCGCTTAGAAGCCGCTTTCCCCATGATTTTTTCATTGGTTTTCCATCCTTTCATTTATATTTTCTCAAAATTTCAGACCCGTTCTGCGTGTACGCAGAAAGAGCCTAACAAATTTTGCAATATCATTATATCACAATGAAATAATAATTTCAATACTTTCAGAACAATTCAACAGAGAAATTAAGACTGTGTTTTTGGTGATTTTGCACATTGATTTTTAATAAATATATGTAATAATATACGCTGTTAACATCATTTTAATATTTTGCGCCCGATCCGCACGATAATTTACAAAAAATTTCAGAAAAGACTTTACATCTGGTGAAAAATGTGATATCATAGTTATGTTGTATTATATCCTCAATGAGGAATAGTAACAAGGAGGAAAATTTAATATGAAAGAAAAAGCAAAGATCTCTACCAGATCACTGGTACTGATGGGTCTGCTGACGGCGATCATCGGAGTATTTTCGTGCACGCCGATAGGCTCTATTCCCATTGGTCCTCTCGTTATCACCCTTAATGTGATACCTGTTGCGATAGCTGCAATCGCCCTCGGCCCCATAGGCGGCGCTGCCATGGGAGCTGTTTTTGGACTTTTCAGCTTTTTACAGTGTATCGGCATCGGCATTCCAAGCACAATGGGCATATTTACTTTTGAGATCAGCCCGTTCTGCACATTCATCCAGCGTTTTGTACCAAGAGTTCTCGACGGATTCCTTGCAGGATGTATTTTCAGAATCGTCTCTAAAATTTCCAACGCAAAAATATCCTGTTTTATAACCGGATTCTGCACCGCTCTGCTGAATACTATTTTTTTCATGAGCGCACTGGTACTGCTTTTCGGCAATAACGCCGGATTCGCTGAAAAGTACATGACTGACGAAAACGGCAATGTAAAATCGGCGATCATTTATATCCTTACGTCGATCAGCCTTAACGCAGTCTGTGAAATGATTGCTGCAACGATCGTGGCAGGCGCTGTAGGTTTCGCTCTTATCAGAGCAAAAATGATATCCGTTCCTGTAAAGGAAGATAATAAAAAATAAATATACATTAAATAAATATAATACAACAAAAGGACGCCCTGATGGACGTCCTTTAATATTATGTAAGACTTTTCACAATATACTTTCCGCAGAGCTGACGGCTCTTGCCGACGTTAAATACGTGCTCATGAAAAGTTTTTGTGATGATATCACGATACTGCTCCTTTTCAGACAGCATTCTGCCAACTGTTTCACCTATATCGCCAAGTGCATCAGGCTCCAGTGAAACTCCGATAACATCCCTGAGCGTAATGTTTATCGGTCTTGTCTTTATCTTTTCCCATTCCTGATTCATCACTTTCATCGGAGTATTTATAAAGAGTACGGGACGTTTGGTGACAAAGGCAAATTCCCAGGAAATATCAGACCAGTCAGTAATAAGGATATCAGATTCCATGATAGGATTATTTGACGAAAAATCGGTCTGTATCTCGATATTTGCAAATTTCTCGTACTTTTCCTTCATGACCTCGAACTTCTCCGGCTCATGGCGCACCTGCTGCGGGTGAGGACGGACAATGATCTCATAATCAGTCGCAGCCAGCGAATCAAGTATCTCGTCTATGCAGGAATCAATGATATTATCGGGCTGCCATGACGGAGCGATAAGAATCCTGGGGATCTCGTTCTCGGTATGATCTGTGCTTTCATACTTTTCTATCATTTCGTCAATAAGCGGATATCCCGTCTCAACAAGACGCTTTTTCGGGGTTTTGTACAGTTCTTCGGCGTCTCGTATCTCACTGACACAGTCAGCGCCAACGGCAAAGACCGTATCATACCAATCCAGAGCGCCCTTTCGCAAAGTAAGAGCCGTGCTTCCCATACCATGGAAAGCGTATATGTATTCGATCTTCTTGTTTACTCTCGAACGCTTGAGATGATATTTTTCCAGATCAGGCGTCGTCATGACGCATATCCGGCAGTCAAGACGCATAAAGAGCGGAATAAGGTACTTGTCAGATGCGATATAGTAAGGCTTTATCTGTTCCCTTGGATCGTTGAAAACAGCATCGTCCGGATCGCTCGTAACATAGTGTATAGTTATATCGGAATGATTGCAGATATAGTCGATCATTCCGGCATAATACTTAAAAAATCCGCTTTGTTCCGAATAGAACACAAGCTGCATCTTTTCATTTGCAAAAAATTTTTTATAATCTTCCTTTTCTCTTGCGCCGTGAAGTTTGTGAATACGCTCTTTTTCAATGCGCTGTTCTTTCATCTTGTTGAGATAATCATAGTCGATATACTTCTTTGGCGGCATACACAGATTGGTAAGAAACATGGACGGAATGGCGAAAATATTGCCGAATATCCAGTACAGCCCCACGCCTGCCGGAACAAGAAATGCAAAGTATGCAGAAAACGCCACCATAAACAGCGTGGTAAGGATTTTATTTGCATTTCCCTGAGCCATCTGTAAAATATTAATTTTATTTTGTACAACACACAGAAGCCATGCGCTAAGTCCTGAAAGCAGCGGTATCAGCAGAAGTATGTAGTCCCTTTTGAATGAAGGAGTTATACTGAGGTCTATGCCCAGAAAATGCATATCAAGAGCCTTTATTTCGGAAAATACTCCGCCGAACTCATTGCCATCCGGCAAAATACCGGATTTTATTTTTCTGATTATCTCCACCTGATAGCTGCTGTCCTCATTGTTGAAACTTCCGGGAGCATGAACGAACCAGTCCCTCATGCCCTCAATAACGCTGCCGTCAATCTGAAGAACATATGAAAGCGGACGGTAAATAACATAAACAAGTCCAAGTACGAGAGGAATCTGGATAAGCAGAGGCACTGAACCGAGTATCGGATGATACTTATGTTTTTTATACAGCGCCAGACGCTCGTCAGCCAGCTTATCTTTGTCGTCGATGTATTTGATCTTAAGAGCGTTTTCCTCCGGCATGAGCCTTACCATGTTAATTGAGTTCTTCTGTGTCAGAAGGCTTACAGGAAAAAGCAGTACCTTTGTAAAAAGGGTAAACACGATGATACTCAAACCATAATTATGAATCAGATCATAGATCAGACTCATTACCCATCCGAGAATTGTACCTAATACAGCCATATGTATGATCCCCGGAAATTACTTTTCATCATCGTCTGCAAGAAGATCATCAGCGGTTATAACGTCCTTTTCTCCGTCATGAAGCGCATTGATCTCGGCTGCGTCAATAGATTCAGCCTCTTCGTTCTTGTTTTTTTTAAAGGCTCTTCTGATCTTACTCCAGAAGATACCCAGAAACGTACCTACGGCAATGAGTACGCCTGCCGCAATCTGAATGATAAGACTTGTAGTAGCAGGGTCTATATACATTGCTGCTGTCTGATTAAACATAATATCTTTCCTTTCTTATTTTTCATCCGGTTTCCAGTTTTCAAAATCTCTTGCGTTTCCTGTTATCTTATAAAGCGTCTTGGCTTCAAGACGACCGTATCCCTTGAAATCATACGTTTGCAGATAGCGAACCGGATGAAGCTCCTGAGTTATGACATCATTGTAGGAATAACCAAATTTATCATGGTCTATGCCGGCATATTCCAGAACGCTTGCCGGAAAGAAATCGTTTGTAAGTTCGGCGTCGCTGTCAGTCTTCATGGGAACGCCGTCTGCATTTTTAGGCTTGACCAGAAGAGAAGTCATGATCGGGCTGCTGAGATACTTGTCTCTCTCCGCCTCGATCTCAACAGGCGGTCTGCCATGGTCTCCGAGAACTATTATCGTAGAATTATCGTATACCCCCAGTTTTTTCATCTGTTCCATATAGTAGAACACTATCTCCAGATCTCCCCTGAGAGTTTCTACTCTCTCTATCGGTTCTGTTCCGGTCTCATCAAAAAGAGCGACCAGTCTGTCGGAACGGTTATGCGCTCCGTTGAGGTGAGTATACGTAAATACTTTCTTCTCACTGTCGGCATTGAACGAATGATTTCTTATGTAGTCATTATACCTAAGATCGGATTCAACATCTGTCGCCATAGGCATACGATCATCCATGACTTTTTTATATTTTATAAAGTCAGATGATAGATTTGCACCCATACCTACCGTATAAAGACTTTTTAGTGCGTATGGAGAAAGTTTGGCGAGCGAGATCCTTGTCATAGAGGGCACGATTCCGCCCTTGCCCGTATAATTGTAGTCGATATTATCCTCGCTGCACTGACGGATATTATCGCATTGCTCCTTAAGCTGTGCAACGCTGCTGTACGTGGTAAGGTTATCTATAAGAAGATTTACATTATATCCGTTTTCCTTGAGGTTTTTCGGTACAGTGTCACCGTCCCATGCCTTGCTGACATAATCAGCCCATTCCGTACCTTCATACATATAGTTTGTGAGCATCTGCGGAACAGACGGGAAAGTCTGCGTATTATGAGATATATTATTACGATAATAGGTAAAGCCCTCGAACTTCTCCTTTAATTCCGGATAACGTTCAACCGCTTCATCCATCCAGTCGCCGTCCATTCTGTCAACCAGGAACACCACAATGTTTTCATCCTTTGAAAGCGACATAGCCGGCTCGTAAGAAAGATAAGAAGTATAATTCTTCTTATACTTTCCGAAATCGGCAGAAATAATTGATGTTCCCGTGCCTGCAAGCTGCATAAGAAAGAAAAGGGCGCACATATATGGCAAAAGCTTTCCGCCGGAAAAATTGAGAAATCTGCTTTCCGGCTTGTATCTTGCCATAAGGCTCAGAAATACCGGCAGTAACGTAAGAACAGCAAAAAGCGCCATATTCAGTATCGTTGTCACCTTGTTGTCCGTATAATGATATGCGTCTCCGGTAAACGAAGTCATTTTTCCGTTAAGGAAAAGCATCTGCACATAACCTGCCAGAAGAAGTCCGAAAACGAACCTTGAGAATATGATATATGCAATTTCATGTATCAGAAGCATCAAGTTCTGGAAGATGAAAAGCGCTGCGGCAGCGACTGCCGCCGTTATCAGCATAGGCGGAAACACACGCCCGAAGCCTACTATAAAGTCTTTCTGATTGCCTATGAATACGTCAAGCGGCGCAAAGAAAAACAGCGTGAAGCTGAATGCCAGACTGATAAGAAGCATTGTCAGTTCATTCTTCTTGCAGAATCCCGACTTCTGACTGGGATTTGTTTTTACTTTTTTATTTTCCTTGTTTTTATCCTTGTTCATATTTTATCCCCCTATCATTGACAAAAACACACATTATTTATTATATCACAGCGATTTGCCAATGTCAAGAAAGAAAGTATTCTTTTAAGCAATTACAACAAAAAACATTCCGCACTTTTTAATTATGTACGGAATGCTGTATTTACCTTTTCTGTTCCTTTTCGTTCGCATCATAAAATACGTTATATATTACTGCCCTATGACTGTAGGTACTCAGCACAAGTCCGATAATAGCGTACATACTTACCATAGCTGTTCCTCCGGCGCTCAGGAAAGGCAGGGGTATTCCGATAACAGGAGCCATTTTCAGCACCATTCCTATATTAAGGATACAGTGGGAAAGCATGAGTCCGAAAGCCCCCATGCATATAAAAAGTCCAAGTCTGTCACAGGCAACACGGCTGTCCGCAAAAATTTTAAGGCAAATATAAGCCAGGATTATGAGAAGTCCCATTGCTCCGAGAAATCCGAACGCCTGACCCACATAAGTGAAAATAAAGTCGTTGTGGATCTCCGGGACGTAGATATAATCCTCCGCATTGCCCAGAATCCCTTTTCCGAAAATCTTTCCCGATTTAAGGGCTGCAAGTCCGAGATCCTGCTGATATTCAATATCAGAATCGCTGCCGGGCTGGAAGAGGATAAGTATACGCTTTTTATGGAAATCATCAAGAACAAAGAACCACATAGCCGCTATAACTCCGCCGATAACGACCGGAGCGGCTGCAAGATATTTCCATGAGATCTTTGCAGAACAGATCATAAAAACAAAGATCGCCGCAAAAACGATAGCCGTTCCATAGTCGCCCTGAAGTCCGATAACAGCAATAGGAACACCACCGTGTATCAGAAGCATGAGCATATGCAGCGGTTTGTTCATGTTTTCCTCATCACGTGAAAGATGATATGAAAATGTCAGTATAAAGGCGATTTTCAGTATCTCTGAAGGCTGAAAGTTCACCGGACCGATCTGAAGCCATGCCTGGTCGTCAGCTCCGGCACGCTGATAGCCCAGCGAGGTAAAGGTAAGCCCGACCAGTATCAATGCTGCCGGCGCAAATATAAACCATAACTTTACCAGCTTTCTGTAGTCGATCAGTGAAATGAGCACAGCCGTGCCGAGACCGGCTATCATAGAAAAAAGCTGCGTTTTCCAATAGCTTTCGCCGACGCCTTCATTTGCGCTGATACCGGTTTCCGAGATGGAATAAATCATCAGAACACTGATAACAGCGCAGAGAGTAACGGCAAAAACAAGCCCTGCGTCGATAATATGCCTGTTTTTTGTTAATTTAAATGCCGATTTCATTGTATCTCCTTTTCAATATGGACTTGTATGTATCCCTTTACGGCTGTGACCAGTATTTCCGGTCAAGACTTCTGTACTGTGCAGCAGCAGCTATATGCTGTCTCCTGATGACCTCTGAACTGTCCATATCAGCCATGGTTCGGGCAACTTTCAATATCCTGTCATAGGCACGTCCGCTCAGGTCAAGCTTATCGAAAACAGCCTTGAGCATTGTTTCCGCCCCGTCGTCCAAACGACAGAATTCCTGAAGCTTGTCCGATGTGATAAGCGCATTACAGGTGATCCCCGTTCCCTTGAACCGCTGATTCTGGATTTCCCTTGCGGCTATAACACGCTTTCTTATCTCGGCGGACGATTCGGTTTTCAGCTTTGATGAAAGCTCCTCAAATTCTACGGGAGCGACCTCTATATGCATATCGAAGCGGTCGAGAAGAGGTCCCGATATCTTTGATAGATATGCAGCCGACTTTTTCGGAGAACAGACACATTTACGCCTTGGATGTCCGAAATAGCCGCACGGACACGGATTCATAGCGCCGATGAGCATAAAACTGCACGGATAGGACACCGTACCGGAAGCACGTGCTATGGTCACACGTCTGTCCTCAAGAGGCTGACGAAGTATCTCGAGAGAGCGGCGGTCGAATTCCGGAAGCTCGTCCAGAAACAGAAGTCCGTTGTGGGCAAGCGATACCTCGCCCGGCTGCGGAATACTTCCGCCTCCTGCAAGACCGGCAGATGAAACGGTATGATGCGGAGAACGGAACGGTCTTTTGGTTATAAGGGGATATTCCGGCGAAAGAAGTCCGGAAATAGAATGTATCTTCGTAGTTTCAAGCGCTTCCTCAAAGGTCAGAGGCGGCAGGATAGACGGCATTCTCTTGGCAAGCATACTTTTTCCGCTTCCCGGCGAACCTATCAGCAAAGCATTGTGACCTCCCGCCGCCGCTATTTCAAGCGCCTTTTTGGCGGTATGCTGCCCTTTGACATCGGCAAAATCCAACACCTCGTCATAACTTGTCTCCGCAGGAACAAAATGCCCGGAAGGTTCGATGAATTCATCGCCCCTGAAATGACGTATAAGCTGTTCCGTGTTCTTCACGCCGTATATTCCGATACCGTCTATTACAGAAGCTTCAGAAGCGTTGTCATACGGAACAAACACAGACTTTATACCTTTTTCACGTGCAAGCATGACCATAGGCAGAACACCGTTTACTGCTCTCACATTGCCGTTAAGCGACAGTTCCCCTATAAACGCACAGTTATCAGTAGAAACGCTTATAAGTTTCAAAGCCTGTATAACTGCCATAAATATGGCTATATCATGAACGGAACCGCTCTTTTTCGTATTCGCCGGAGCGAGATTCACCATTACGGAGGCAATGGGAAAATTTATATTCGACGACCTGAGAGCCGCTTTTATTCTCTCCCGGCTTTCCCTGACAACTGCGTCGGGCAATCCTACGATATCGAACTGAGGCGCTCCACGGCTTATATCCACTTCGACGTCTACCGGAAAAGCATTTAATCCAAAAAGTCCCAGGCTGGAAATATTTGCAAACACGGCGATTCCCCCTTTAATGTTAGCTCTAATTATTATAGCATTTATTTCCGGATTTGTAAAGTAAAATTCTTCATATCTTAAAATATACTTTCCAATACGGGCATTTCGCTCTTTTTAAGCGCTTCAACCATATGACGCAGTTCCATAAGCTCCGAATGCAGTTCTTCGCTGTCGCCTTCAGCCAGATATATCACCCTTGCCGATATACGATCGATCTCAGTAAGCTTTTCATTGTTTATCATCACCGAGGAGTATTTCCGAAAATCCTCCCATTTTTCTTCAAATTCCCTTGCCTCTTCACAAGCTCCTTCATGATTTCCCGAATCATAAAGTTCCCATATAGTCTCCGTTCTGCCAATAAAATCCCGGCACTTTCCATTAATGAGAATTCCGAAAAAAACGCTTGTTCCCAACATAACAGAAAGGATCACAAGACTTATCTTTACTCTTGTCATTTCCGTTCTCCCTCCCTGATATACGGCGCCTTGCCGTCCTTACCGGCAATGTAGCATTTACCAGTTCTGTCTGCCGTCATTATCAGCACATCCTGCAATTTTATACCTCCCTCGTCAAGCATCTTTTTTATCCACTGCGTATCGTAGCCGAGATATCTAAGCGTAACTTCAATTATTTGTCCGTCGGAAACCACAAGCTGCGGCGGATCCTCCGGATGAGGCTCTATTCCCAGATCCTTGCGTACGGGAGTATCGTCAGACTGTTTTTTCATTACCGACACATTTCCGGTAGTTTCAACAACGGCGTACTGTACTTCGCTTATGTCAAAGATATCCTTTCCACGCAGCGACGTAAGAAGATCGTCCACGGAAAAGCGCAGTTCCTTCATAACCTGCGGATCCGCCTTTCCTTCCCGTATTATTATCTTCGGACTTCCCGAGATAAACTTTCTGAGTTTCGGAAATTTAAGACTCAGCCATGACGTTATTACCTCAAAGCAAACCAGTGAGAGTATGGGGGTAGCTCCAAGTATTACAGGTATATCAGCGTCCTCAATAGGCAGCGTTGCTATATTTGAAACAAGAATGGTTATGACCAGCTCGGACGGCTGAAGTTCACCCAGCTGACGCTTTCCCATAAGCCTGACGGCAAAGATGACAAGAAAATAAAGTATAAGCGATCGAATAAAAATTATGCTCATAGGCGCAGTCCTTTCCTTTGTAATTACTGATAATTATTATTTCTGATTAATATAAAAATATTCAGAAAAACAAAAAGCCCCTGTATCGTTACAGAGACTTTTTGTTTTATAGAGAGATGGAATTATGCATTTTTAGCGTTATATTCCTTATACGCCATGACGATAAGCTCGGCGCATAAGTCGTCGCCCAGAACCGCACTGTTGAGACAGAGCGAATAGCTGTCCTTATCCTGCCACAGTCTGCCCGTGTTGACATTATAGAAAGTTTCACGCCTCTTATCCGCCTTTTTCATGACGGATTCCGCCTTATTGGGAGCAATGCCGTAATCGGCTACCGCTCTTTTTATGCGTTCCTCCGGATTTGCATAGATATATACGCTAAAACAGCCTTTATCCTCAAGAACGTAGCTTCCGCAGCGTCCCACAAGTACAAAACTTTCCTCTTTTTCGGAAATTTCTGTTATGATCCGGCTTTCCATAAGAAAAACCTTATCCGAAAGTGGAAGGCTATCTTCCATAGACCTTGCCGGATTCGCCGAAAGCAGCAGAGAATACAAAAAGCTGGTAGGAACATTTTCTTCTGCCGATTCAAGATATTCCGGCGAAATACCGCACTTTGCCGCTGTCATTTCAAGGATCTGTCTGTTATAGCAGTTTATCCCCAGCTTTTCGGCGGCAAGCTTTCCGATAACGCTCCCTCCGCTGCCATACTGGCGCTCTATCGTTATTATATTCTTTTTCATCGGAATTACCCCCTGAACTATCAGAGCATTTTACATAATAAAACATTGCGAACCCGCCGTTATTAAAATCTGCTCTCGCATATTTTCACCGCATACAGCATAAAGTGAAATGTATCAATATATATATTATACCACATTCTGCACATTTTTCAATACAAAAAAAGCAAATTATTAGCAAAAACGTCAATTTCTCTGTTTCTAACAATTTGTACAAGCATCTATTGTGCAATTTAACAGCAAAAGGGAGGATATAAATGAGTATAACAGAAGCTGATCTTATGAGACTGTATCTTAACAGAATCTCTTATAATTATCCGGATATCCCAAAGATACCCGACAGCAGTTCCTACGGAGAAGCCGCCAACGTCTTTTCCGGAATATTCGGGCTTGCCGAAAGTGACAGCAGCGCTTTCTTTACAAAACTCGACGTACTCCACAATTCAATTGCAAGGGCGCAGATACTTTCATCTGCCATTGAACAGACCGAAGATATCCCGGCGCAGTACCCCGGAGAACTGCGAAAGGACATCTCCGGAGACAAGGTCAGGCTTATGCAGACCTGGCTATACGGCGTGAGTATATTTTATCCCATGGTGACAGTTCCGGAATTGTCAGGCGTTTTTGATGAAAAAACCGCCGATTCAGTCAAAAGCTTTCAGAAAGTGTTCTCCCTGCCGGTTACCGGACGGTCGGACAGAATTTTCTGGAACTCTCTGTACCGTACATTCGCAGCGCTTTACAGGGATGATCTTCCGACTGCCCGTCCGTTTTCAACCGAGCTGAAAGAAGGAATGTCGAGCGAAGATGTTCGTCTTTTGCAACAGTATATCAATTATATCCACACATCACTGGGATATGCTCCCGTACTGACTGAAACCGGCAGATTCGGACCGGTAACGGCAAAGGAAGTCACGGAGCTTCAGACGCTTCTCGGACTTCCCTCAGACGGAATCGTAAACGAAAACACATGGAACGCCATATCCGGACTTTATCTTGATGCTGTTATCGGCGGAATAAAAAGACCTTTTCAGTTTCCCGGAGAAGTGCTTTCTGTACAATAGGCTATATCGAAAAATATATAACATATTATAATGTTTCAGATACCAAAAACAGACAAATTAATTTTAATATCTATTGACAGATTGACAAAATTAAGCTATAATAGTATTTGAGATACGATTGATTTTTTTAGAATAAGCTCTTGTTCTGAATTCAATCCGATCCCTCGGATGCATTAATGCGTCTAAAAAGCTTTAACAGGAGGTATAACGCCATGTCACTGACAACAAACCCCAATGTATTAAAATGGGTTGACGAAATGATCGCTCTCTGCAAACCTGAAAAGGTTGTATGGATCGACGGCTCCAAGGAGCAGCTCGACGCTCTTACAGCAGAGGTTACTTCTCTCCCGGACGGAGATCCGAACAAGATGTATCATCTTAACGAGGAAAAGCTCCCCGGCTGTCTCTACCACAGAACTGCCGTAAACGATGTAGCCCGTGTTGAGGACAGAACTTTCATCTGCACAAGAAACAAGGAGGACGCAGGTCCTACAAACAACTGGTGCGACCCCAAGGAAATGTACGCTAAGCTCACGCCTATGTACGACGGTGTGATGCAGGGACGTACAATGTATATTATCCCTTATTCTATGGGTCCCGTTGCTTCTCCTATTTCCAAGGTGGGCGTTGAGATCACCGACTCTATCTACGTTGTTCTCAACATGAACATCATGACAAGAATGGGCAAGGCTGCTTTCGATAAGCTCGGCGATTCCAACGACTTTGTAAGAGGTCTCCACTCCAAGGCTCAGGTTGATCCCGAAAACAGATACATCGTTCAGTTCCCCGAGGACAACACTATCTGGTCTATCAACTCGGCTTACGGCGGAAACGTTATCCTTTCCAAGAAGTGCTTCGCTCTCCGTATCGCTTCTTTCCAGGGCAAGAACGAGGGCTGGATGGCTGAACATATGCTTATACTCGGAGTTCAGAAGCCCGACGGCGAGACAAAGTATGTCTGCGCTGCATTCCCCTCAGCCTGCGGAAAAACAAATCTTGCTATGCTTATTCCTCCCGAGGGTTACCTCAAGGACGGCTACAAGGTATTTACAGTAGGCGACGACATCGCATGGCTCAAGCCCGGCAAGGACGGCAGACTTTACGCTATCAACCCTGAGAACGGTTTCTTCGGCGTTGCTCCCGGAACAAATGCAAAGTCTAACTATAATGCTCTTGCTTCCACTATGAAAAACGCTATCTTCACCAATGTTGCTCTCAACAATGCAGACAACACCGTATGGTGGGAAGGTCTTGACAAAAATCCACCCGAGGACGCTACAGAGTGGACGGGAATCAAGACAAATGGCAAGGAGTGGACAGCTCAGACAGGCGCCGACGGCAAGAACAAGAAGCTTGCTCACCCCAACTCACGTTTCACAGCGCCCGCTGTAAACTGCCCCTGCATCTCTCCTGAGTTCGACAATCCCGAGGGAGTTCCGGTTTCTGCTATCGTATTCGGCGGAAGAAGAGCTTCTACAACGCCTCTGGTATATCAGTCATTCGACTGGACGCATGGTACATACGTAGGATCAGCCGTTTCATCCGAAACAACTGCTGCTGCTGCCGGCGCTGTAGGCGTACTCCGTCACGATCCTATGGCTATGAAGCCTTTTATCGGCTACAATGTAGGCGATTACTGGGCACACTGGCTCGAAATGGGCGAAAAGCTCGGTGACAAGGCTCCTAAGATCTTCAACGTAAACTGGTTCAAGCAGGACGAGAACGGCAACTTCATCTGGCCCGGCTTCGGCGACAACATGAGGGTTCTCGACTGGATCATCAAAAGATGTGAAGGCGCTGTTGAGGCAGACGAAACCGCTATCGGATATATTCCCAAGAAGGGCGACATCAATGTTGAAGGCATCGAGGATGAGGTTACTCCTGAGATCATGGATAAGCTCCTCGATGTTGACAAGGATCTCTGGAAGGCTGAAATTGCTGAAATGAGAAGATACTACAACGACGATATCGCTGCCAAGGGCGGCAAGATCCCACAGGCTCTCTACGACGAACTTGATAAGATCGAGGCAAGACTTAACAAGTAATCAAACAGCAAAAAATCCTGTATGCGGCAAGCGTACAGGATTTTTTATTAAAAGAGCATATCCACCGTTAAAGGCAGTTTACTGTATTCGCCAAGAATATACTTTCTTAAAATTGCTGCATCGGCAGAAGTAATAACGCCGTCTTTCAGGATATCCGAAGCTTCGATCTGTGCGTCATTAAAGTACACCTTACCGTTGATATACTTGTTCAGAAGAACGAGATCAAAAGAATCTATCTGACCGTCGCCGTTTACATCGCCGCAGTATGTCGGAACTATCGCATCTTCAAGGGGCATTTTCTGGTCGGGCAGGGTCATGCCATCCTCCATATTGACGATCACGGCAGCCCAGTACCATTTACGGTCGCTTTCAGGAGCATAAACAACGGCGATACCTATATGAGTTGCGTCCGCTCTTGTGATATATCCCCAGTGACCGGAGGAATTTTTCCAAGCACTAAGAACAGCGTCTATATCAAAGCTGCCTCTTGCAAGAACTTCAGCAGCTCTGCTGTAATCTACGATACTGGTATCAATAAGATCAGCCACATCTGTACCGTCCGGACGCTTATGATCGAACACTGTAACGAGATCGTTTGCCCTGACAGCTGCAACGTCGTTAAGATAAGGAACGATATACAGCGGCCGCAAACCGAGAGCGGCTCTTTCTTCGTTTATCCGTGCAGCCATCATTTCAGCAGCTGTTTCCGAATTCATTTCAGCTCCATCCACAGAATTTCCCGACATATTGAACGGAAAAGTCATCAGGCACACAATTGACAAAGCCAATGCGGCAATCGTTGAAACCATACGATTTATTATTTTGTCCATTGACGCTCCCTCCGTTCCTTTATTTCACTATTTTTTATATACTATCAGCAATATTCTTATTCAATATTAACATATTTTTACAGGCAATAAAAGAGAATACAGGCAATTTCGTCGTTATAAACAATTATATTCTACAAACTGCACAATATAATTTTATTCCCGTTTATAAG
>CAMZZN010000017.1 GCA_947345935.1 uncultured Ruminococcus sp. | reverse complement strand
GGGGACTCTGTCCCCACACCCCTGCCAAAGGGAAGTACATTCCCTTTGGCAACCCAATATTAATTAAATTTAGCGCCTCGTAAAGAGGTGCTAAATTTAATTGTGGTGATTGTCCATAGAGCAAATACACCTTTGACAATGTTGAAAGAAACATAAATCATTAAGTTAATGACATTGCCGACAGCTGCAACCTTAAATTTGTTATGAAAGACAGTGATTTATGAAACTAAAGCGTTCTGAAAATTTATTTATCATTCTTACAGGTCTGATTACCATGCTGATATGCACAAAGTCCTCTCCCCTTTACCCCACAAACGACTGGGTTGACGCTAACTGTTACATGACTGTCGGACGTGCCATGACGGAGGGAAAAATGCCGTACCGTGATCTGTTCGAGCACAAAGGTCCGCTTGTTTATATTCTTCACGCTATCGGAGCGTTGATTTCGGACAGTTCATTTTTTGGTATTTTCCTCCTTGAAACGGCAGCCTGCATATGGTTTCTAATGCTTTGCTGCGGTCTTGTGCGGAGATTTACGGGAAGCAGTTCTTTGTGGTCTGTACCTTTTTTTGCAATGATCGTCTATAGTTCACAGGCTTTCTGTCACGGCGACAGCGCTGAGGAATTCTGCCTGCCTGCCATACTTTGCTCCTTTACGCTTGGTCTGGCAGCCGTAGAAAACGGAACCGTACTGTCAGATAAAAATGCTTTTCAGTTTGGCGTTCTTTCAGGTATTATTCTTTGGATCAAGTTTAATCTTCTTGGTTTTTACGCCGGAGCATTTCTTGTAATTGCATTTTTGTCCCGAAAAAAAGGAATAATACCTATAATAAGGATGTGCAGCATTGCTGTATTGGGCGTCGCTGCTGTATCTTTGCCAATTATATTGTACTTTGCCGCCGAAAACTCCCTGTACAGCATGGCAGAGGTATATTTTTACAATAATATCTTTGTGTATGGCGGAAAAAAAACGTCGATATTTAAAAATCTTACAAACGGATGTATCTTTACCATCAGATTTTTTCCCCTTGGAACGCTGCTTATCGTTTCCGGAATCGCTGCTGTTCTTCTCAGCGGAAAGAAAAAATATACCGCATATGGTCTTGCATCCATGCTCACAGCTTTTCTCGGAATATTTGCCGGTCATCTCAGCTACAGGTATTATCCGTTTATTCTTGCTCCGTTCACTGTAATTTTCGGGGCGGCGGCGATCTCTTTCATAAATAATAAATTCCTGCACTCAAATTCCTTTGCCGCTGCTGCCAGTCTGTTTTTATGTATGGCTGGAACTTTCATACTCAGCCCCAACACTTACCTGATGAAATATAAAAAAAATCAGCTTCCGCAGTATAGATTTGCAGAGATCATAAATAAAACGGAAGATCCGTCGCTGCTGAACTACGGTTTTCTTGACGGAGGCTTTTACCTGGCAGCCGATATCATCCCTGAACAGCGGTATTTCTGCTGCAACAACATGAAGCTTGATGAAATGATAAAAAGTCAGCAGCGATGCGCAGACGATGGCATTCCCGACTTTATCGTGACCAGAAGCGCTTCCGGAAAGCATCCTGATTTTCCGTTGTATACCTGCGTCGCAGAAGAGATCTTCCCATATTACGACCAGACGTTTCATTATTTTCTTTTCCGCAAAAATCAAACTTGACCTTAATCTGATAACATGATATAATTATAAAAAAGTAAAGGGAGGAAAAAACATGGAAATCTCCGGAGAATTCCTTACCGAAAAGCTCTACAGGATCGGGCGTGTTGTAGTTGACAAAAGTCTCCATACACAAAGCGCAGACGAAGTTTTTTTCCGGTATTTCGGCAACGATGTCATATACTCTATCCGGCGTACTATCAGCGATGAGGATTTTCCACATATTCTTGAATGCCTTGAATCAGCGGCCGAGGGAGAAATACGCCGGACAGTCATTCGCATGAAAGGCGTCAACGGTCTTGAAAGATACATTCTGGCTGCAATAAAAAAGATGCCCTCACAGAACGGCGAAGAACCTCTTTTCAGCATTACTTTAAGCGATGTGCTTTCACTGGAGAATCTGGCTTACCTGCGTCAGCGTAAAATTTCGGAATATCGCTACATTCTCAGTCTTATAAGCGATCTTGCCTTTGAATACAGCTTTGAGACCAGTAATATCAGAATTTATATGTTTGACTGCTGCCGTGAAATAATACTTATTAAAGAAGAACTGGAAAAGTGGCGGAACGACTCTATTGAAGCGGGATACATCCAGCCACGGTATATCAATACGTTCAATAACCTTTGCCGGGACATAAAAAACGGCGTGTACCGATTTGACTATGAAATAGAATCCTCTGTACTTACTGCCGGAGAGTCAAGAGAACTCTGTCTTTTCCGTGGCATAACCCGATATGATTCTCCGGACAGCAAAAAAGTCAGCGGTATTATCTCTGTCGTAAGCTCCCGTCAGAAAAATAAGGACATCAATCTTACTATCGAGGCTAACAGGGACTCTATCTCAGGCTTGTTGAACAAGCGTGCTGTGACATCGTTTGCAACAAAACTTCTGGCCGAAAAACCGGCATACACCGTGGTTCTTGTCATTTTGGATATAGATAATTTCAGCGAAATAAACAGCAGCTATGGTCACCTTTTCGGCGACGAAGTAATATACAAGGTAGCCGGCATCGTAAAAAAAGAAATTGGTTCTCATGGAATTGCCGGAAGAATCAGCGGAAGCAGTTTTCTTATCGTGCTGGAAGATACAAAGAACGAAGAAAACCTTCGTGGCATACTAAGAGCCATACGAACCAATACGGAATTTGCATTTTCTGATCGTTTTGAAAATTTCCGGCTGACCTGTTCCATGGGAGTTTCAGCGCATCCGAAAGACAGCTCAGACTATGACGAACTTTTTATGCAGGCTGACAAGGCTCTGTATATAGCTCAGCAAAAAGGTCAGAACCGCTACGTTATCTATGATATTGAAAAACACGGTCCGGTTGAAAAGGATGTTGAAAACAAAATCGTATATCTCAGCCGCAAGGACGCATCCAATGAAACTCTCGGATTTATGGGACAGCTTGCCGAAAGTCTGGTATTGGGCAGACTGCCGGATATTTCGGTACTTCTGGAACAGATACGCTCGCAGTTCTCAATTGACGATATCTGTGTCTACGCCGGAAAAGACATGAATCTTATCCTTAGCTGCGGAAATGCACAGTCCAAAAACGCCGCATATCTGTTTGAAAACAGCTATACGGAGCGTTTTACCGGAGAGGGCGTATTCGTTATCGACAACGTAAACGAACTTGAAGGACGTGACGACAACGCCTACGCTCAGCTTACTGCCCAGAAGATAGGCGGAGCAGTCCAGTATCTCATGACGGAAAATAACGTTATCAAGGGAATGATATCTTTCTGCTATATCAGCCGTTTTAAGAAATGGTCTGTTTCTGATATAAGCTACCTTTCAATTATCGGACGCACTGTCACGGCGCTTCTGAAAAAAAATGCATACATATAAAGCAATACCGCATAAAACAATGTAAGTTTTATGCGGTATTTACTGTTATTTCATCTTATTATTTTTATGGCATTCTCCGTTCAGGGCACAGTTAGAACAACCGCATCCGCAGGAAGTTTTTCCCTGTTTTTTATTACGAATCAGAGAGAAAACAGCCAGTCCTACGATAAGAATAACAAATATGAGTCCGAAAATCCATTGCATAGGATCATCCCTTTACTTTAATATTAAGCTTTGAAGACTCCTTGTACGGTCTTGCGATCAGCCAAATTACTGCGGCAATGACGACAAACGAGAGAACTGCTCCGATAATTCCGAGACCTGTAACCGTTCCTCCGAAAAGCGTGCCAAGCTGATATATTACAAACGCAGCGATATATGCAAAAACACACTGATATGCTACTGCAAAAGCCGTCCATTTAGGATTGTTCATCTCACGGCGTATAGCTCCGATAGCTGCAAAGCAGGGAGCACAGAGAAGATTGAATACCATAAATGAATACCCTGCTGCTGCCGTAAACTGCACTCCGAGAGCCGTGTAAAGCGGAGTATCGCCTGAACCGAAGAGGATTCCCATAGTACCGACGATGTTTTCCTTTGCCACAAGTCCGGTTACGGACGCAACTGTCGACTGCCAGTCGCCCCACCCCAGCGGAATAAATATCCATGCGATACCTTTGCCGATAGTTGCAAGGACACTGCAGTCCAGTTCGTCCTCAGAAAGCATACGGAAAGAACCGTTTACTGTTCCAAAGTAGGTCAAAAACCAGATGACAACGGTTGAAAGAAGGATAATCGTTCCCGCTTTTTTGATGAACGACCAGCCTCTTTCCCACATAGAGCGGAGAACGTTACTCGGAGTAGGCATATGATATGCCGGGAGTTCCATTACAAACGGCGCAGGTTCTCCTGCAAACATTCTGGTCTTTTTAAGAATAATTCCTGATATAACGATAGCTGCCATTCCAAGAAAGTATGCAGAAACTGCAACCCATGGCGAACCGCCGAATATTGCGCCTGCTATCATAGCAATAAAAGGTGTTTTCGCTCCGCAGGGAATAAACGTAGTTGTCATAATAGTCATACGGCGGTCACGTGAATTTTCAATTGTACGTGAAGCCATAATTCCGGGAATACCGCATCCTGTTCCTACGAGAATTGGGATAAACGACTTTCCCGAAAGACCAAATCTGCGGAAAACTCTGTCAAGAACAAACGCAACACGTGACATATATCCGCACGCCTCGATAAAAGCAAGAAGCAGGAACAATACAAGCATCTGTGGAACAAATCCCAGAACAGCGCCTACGCCGCCGATAATTCCGTCGATAATGAGTCCATGAAGCCAATCAGGACAGTTGTCGCCAAGCAGTTTTTCTGCAAGAACCGGAACACCGGGCACCCATTTTCCATAACTTGACGGGTCAACGCCGCCGTCATACTTTGAAAACATAGCGGCTGCGGTTCGGAAATCAGCCATATCAGCAGTTTCCTCCGTTACTTCAAGGGTTTCTTCATCCTCAAGTTCGTATGTAAATTCATCATCGATTCCGAATCCAGCAGCAATACGCTCAAGCTGAGTCGCTGCTGCGTCGGCGTCAAAATCATCCGCTTCAGTATCAATAGCAGCTTCAGCGGCAGATACATCTATCCCCCTGGACGCTGCAAATTCAAGACCGCCTGCAATTATTGCGTCGGTATCTCCATATTCTACGACAGCTTCCTCCGCATCGCTGCTTCCGATTCCTAAGAAATGAAATCCGTCGCCAAACAACCCGTCGTTCGCCCAGTCTGTAGCAGCCGTTCCGACTGTTACCATGGAAATATAGTATACAAGAAACATAACTACGGCAAAAATAGGCAAACCAAGCCAGCGGTTGGTAACGATCTTGTCGATCTTATCGGAAGTGGATAGCCCCCCCTTGTTCTTCTTTTTCAGGCAGCTTCCGATTATCCTGGAAATATAATCGTAACGTTCGTTAGTAATTATGGATTCTGCATCATCATCCATTTCCTTTTCAACAGCTGCTATATCACTTTCAATGTGTTTGAGAACATTTTCCGGAAGATCAAGCTTCTCTATAGCTTTTTCATCACGTTCAAAGAGCTTTATAGCGTACCAGCGCTGCATTTCTTCCGGCATACTGTGAAGAGCAGCCTCTTCAATATGAGCAAGAGCGTGTTCTACCGGACCGGAAAAAGTATGCTGTGGAACAGACTTTGCAGTTTTTGCAGCTGCAATAGCAGCCTCGGCAGCCTCTATAACCCCATCATTCTTCAGTGCGGAAATTTCAACGACCCTGCATCCTATGGCTTTTGAAAGCTGTTCAGAATTTATCTTATCTCCGTTTTTCCGCACAACATCCATCATATTAACCGCCGCTACTACGGGGATACCCAATTCGGTAAGCTGAGTTGTCAGGTACAGATTTCGTTCAAGATTCGTACCATCTATGATATTCAAAATAGCGTCAGGGCGTTCGCTGATAAGATAGTTTCTTGCGACCACTTCTTCCAAGGTATAGGGTGAAAGCGAGTAAATACCGGGAAGATCAGTAATAACAACTCCGTCGTGTTTTTTAAGCTTTCCCTCCTTTTTCTCAACGGTAACTCCGGGCCAGTTTCCTACAAACTGATTTGAGCCTGTAAGCCCATTGAAGATAGTAGTTTTGCCGCAGTTCGGATTACCTGCCAGCGCAATTTTAATACTCATTTAACAGACCTCTCTTTCGCCGGTAAACGGCTTTTTGTTAGCTTTTACTAATAATTCTCGAAAACGAAACCCCCTTCCGGGGAGGATTTCATAGCAAAGGATAAGACCCTTATATTTCAACTTCGATCATTTCAGCATCAGCCTTGCGGATAGACAGTTCATACCCACGTACTGTAACCTCTATAGGATCACCAAGCGGCGCAACCTTGCGGACAGTTACTTCAACGCCCTTTGTTATGCCCATATCCATTATTCTTCGCTTTACAGCTCCCTCTCCGGTAAGCTTTTTCACTTTGGCAGTGCCGCCGATCTTTACTTCCTTAAGATTCATTACGATACCTCCTCAAACCATTATTTTCATAGCCATTTCACGGCTTACGGCAACTCTTGTTTCCTTGACATTTACGATAATATTTCCGTTGATCGTATTGATTACCGACAAGGTACCTCCTACTACGAACCCCAGATTCTCAAGATGTTTTTTAACCTCAGGCGAGCCGCCAATCTTCTTTATTATATATGGCTTTTCTGTATCTGCGAGTGTCAAAGGCATATAAAAATCATCCTTTCATAATGATATTAGTGTTCTCTAACCTATTGTTATTATATACTAATATTATGCAGTTGTCAACGGTTTAATAACGTATTCCAATTAAGTTTGTATACTATAACATAAATATCGGCAAATCCAGACAAAAAATGGAACAGATTTACAAAAAAGCTCTCCTTGAACATCAGGAGAGCATATATCTTATGAAAGCAGGGTCTTAATAATTTTTCTTTGATGTCGTTTCTTGTTTAATCTTATCCGGAAATGTAACAGAAACTTCTTCAGGCGACGAAACGGATATAGCAAGTTCAGTCTCACATTTACTGATATGCTCAAAGTATAGCTTGTAAATGGTAGCTGCCAAAGGAACTCCAAGCATCATGCCCATAATACCGCAAAGTCCACCGCCAAGAGTAACGGAAGCAAGCACCCAGATTCCTGGCAGTCCGATCGACGATCCCACTACTTTCGGATAAATCGCATTTGTCTCGACCTGCTGAAGAATTACAAGGAAAACAAGGAAAAGCAAAGCCTGCTTCGGACTTTCAGTACATATAATAAATGCGCTAAGACCTGCGCCTACAAAAGCTCCGACAATTGGAATAAGAGCCGTTACACCTACGATGGTTCCGGTCATTGCTGCATAGGGCAGCCTAAGGAGAGAAGCTCCGATAAAAGTCAGAGAACCAATAATTATCGCCTCAATAAACTGACCAATAAAAAATCCGGTGAACGTCTGATGAGCTACCGAACAGAAATGATTTATCTTGAATCCGGTATTTTCACTCAGATATAACTTCATAAAGCGGCGCACGTCATTGGCAAGCTTATCTTTCCTGAGAAGAAGATATATTGCGAAAATCGTACCAAGAAGAATATTTGTGACAGTAGCTGTTACAGCTCCTATAAATGATATTACCGAGCTAAAAAGACCAAATGCGCCGTCTGTCAGTTTGGCTGCCATTGAAGCTGTATCAAGTTCAATACTGCTCAGTTCATTGTAGATGTCCGGATATTCCTCCAGCTTTTTAAGAGCCCAGTCTTTTACTCTGACAAATAAAGGAGGTATCTCCGCCGAGATAAGCTTGACGGCGCTGACGATCTCCGGGATAATAATATTGAGAATCAGAGCAATAAGAGCAATGGCGATTGCAAAGGAAAGTATGAGACACACTGGGCGGCGGCTTTTTTTTACAAAGCCGGAATCTTTTTTGGGAAAATAATGTTTTTCAAAAAAATTCATGATGATATTGAATATATACGCCATTATAAATCCGATAAACAAAGGCGTCATAGCGCCGACAGCTATTTCAGCAAAACCCTGTATCAGACTGAAATTCTGCACCACAATGCAGACAGCCACTGCAAGAATCGCTATAAAAATATATCTTTTTATTTCTTTTTTATCCATTTTTAATGTATTTTAAGGATCTCTTAAAACTCCTCCGTTTCAGAAATTTATTTTTTGTTGTATAATATTTATGTGATAAGACCATGGAAAAATTGTTAATTTTATGTGAATGTTTATGTTGACCATAAAAACATTATGATATCATTTATAACGAACAGAAATAAATATTTTTTTAATTTGTAGGATAAAACAAATCTCACTCTTATATCAACAAATCATACAAATAAAAAACTTCCGCAGGAACGATCCTGCGGAAGTTTTTGTTTGTCCCGTTATATTGGAATTAAACCCTATATATTCTCTCCTATTGTGCAGATATAGAGAGTTTTTAGCTTTTTTCGACCAACATACGTTTAATCAGAGAAAGATCAAATACATCCAATCTGCCGTCCTCATACAAGTCAGCGGCTTTCCAGTTGGCAAGCTTTGTATCAGGAACAGCCAAAATCCATTTCTGAAGAAGAACAACGTCAGCAATATCAAATTTTCCATCCATATTCACATCTCCTCTGACGGCAATATTACCTTCTTTGGCAAACACAGCATAATTTACGGATTCGACTAATCCGCCGTCAGTTCCGAGAATAAGTTTATCATTACTCTTAACATATTTTGAATATATCTTCATTGTCACATCGTTTGAAGTTGAAATGCTTGAATCAGTCTCTGTCCAATCTTTCAGCCATTCAGGAAGAGGAGTTACACGGGTATCTATTGCTACAAAGACCGTCATGTCAGCTCCTGCTGTCATTTCAGCCAGATCGTCTTTATAAAGCTTGGAATCACAGGCGGTACGGATATATTCGGAGCCTTCCAAAATAGAGGGAATACTTGTACAAGTAAGATCACGATCTCCAAAAATCTGTGTGTTATTTGCAAAATTGCTCTGGATCGACCAATCCGCTGCATTTTCACTATCATAAACAAGGAGATTTTTAATAAGCTTTCCGTTCAAAATCTTCTCCTCCGGTTTTGCAAGAACAAAATAATTTGTATTATCACCGTTTCCGCCATTCATACCGAGTGTGACTTCTGCACCGGATTTAAAATTATTTTTGTAAAGTTTAAATGTCAGATTGCTTGTTGACGTTATCTGAGAATCTGTTTTTTCCCAACTTTCCAACCAAGCGGGAATCGGATTTACTCTTGAATCGATTGCAACATAAACAGTAATATCAGCTCCTGCTGTAAAGGTTCCCAGAGATTCTGTAAACATTTTAGAATCACAGGCTGTTTTAACGGATTCTGCTCCGATTAAATTTTTAGGGATATCTACAACGGCAATATCACGATCGCCAAATATAAGAGATCCTTTTTCAATCTTTTCATTGATCGTCCAGTCAACTGCATTTCTTTATCATTCACAATAAGATTTTTAATAAACTTTCCATTAAGCGGCTGAACTGTAATTACTGCATCTCCAAAATCTCCCTCAACCTTAAAATTATCAAGATAAAGCGAACAGGGAAGCGTTGTATTTGCCTTAAGCTCAATTTTGTTTTCTCCTGCTTTCAGGGGGATATTTTCACTGACTGTTTTCCAGTCGTCGTAACCTGAACCTTTAGGAAGCGAAAGTGTTTTTACTTTAGAACCGTTTACATAAAGATCCACGCATTTAACGTCGGATGTAGCGGAATAACGGAGAGTCCATTTAAATGTGCCTGCTTTTGAAGTTTTTACCGTATCCTTAACGGCTGCGGTATCCTTTGTGCCGAACTTTACAAATCCCATACCCTGATATTTTTTAGGTCCATTCTTGTCTGAACAGCCGTTTGTAACATTGCCTTCAACGTTCTTCATATCAAAGTTTTCACCCTCATATTGACGTGCACCTGTATAGAAGCCTGGAAATGACGGCGCTTTTTGCACAGACTGAGGATAAGAAGTTAAACGTCCTGTTTCATTTCCTGAGCATTTAATTGAAATATCAACAGGTCCGTTGTGTTTAACAGTAAGGGTATATTTTCCATTGTTCCAGCTCTCTGTCACAACGCTTGCAGTCTGATTAACACCTCTGTCCTTAGCGGTAAATGTTGGTTTAGAGCTTGCTCCTGAAATCGTAATAGATTCAGTTTTGAGGGTTGTTGCCGCATCTTCATCGTAGTTGCTCAGGTATACATTTATGTGATCGGAATATTCGTTGATAAGCGCTGAACCATAAAGCTGATGCTTTATGTCAAGAGACTTACAGGTATTGTATTTAAGATCAAATTGTGCGCCTCTGTCTCCGTCACTTACCTTGCTGTTGTAATAAGTCATCCATGTATTCTTATTATTCGCAACATAGCAGTTTGCGTAATAAGATTCGGGATAAAGCTTATTGAATTCAGCTTGCTTTTCTGCTATGGTTTTCCAGCGTGAAGCTATTGTTGACTGTTTAATCTGCACCGGAATTGATTTTGCCAGATCATCTGCCAGGGCGTATACAGTCGGAATTGTCTGATAACGTCCGTTACTCTTATAAGGATTGTGATTATCCTTATAGTTGCCGTCGTTATCAGCACGATACAAGCCCTCAAAAAGCGTTTTATATGAACAATACTTATCATCATTACTGCCGGAGTTGACATCCTGAATTATAACGACCTTTGTACGGTCAATAACTTCTTTTCTGTCCGGAATACGTAAAGAACCGTCAATAAATTTACGCATTAAATCAACGTTGACATTTTTGCACTGATCGTAGAAATCCCACTGACGGTATTTGTATCCCTCAGCGTCAGTACCGTCCCAAAGCCCCTTGATGCAGTCTGCCCAGACAAGCTCCGGTCCGTCAATAACGGTCATACCGTTCATAGCCATGCGTTCAAGATAAACAGGCATACTTGTTGATAAACGATACTGTTTTTTTGTTTGATCGTCGAAATCAGTGCCGTTCCAAGGATAATCGGACCAGCCGGTATCGTCCCAGCGAACGCCGTAATTACCGCAATAGCCCGATATATATGCACCGTAAACTTCACTTTCAACGTCGGCAATATAACTCAACTGAGTGTATTTTTCTTCAAGAATAAAATTCTGTGCATAAGTACGGCAGGCTTTTTCCCAGTTTGCGTTTGTTTTCAACATAGCTACCGGATTAAGAGCGGACCCCCACTGATTTTCACACCAGCTTACATCCAGGTAACCGCCGTATTTGTTACAAAGCTTAAGAAGCGCTGCAAAATGATCGTAACGCTGCTGATATGTTACAGGAAAATCCTGTGAGGCAAAACCCCAGAACTGTTCACAGTAATTATATCCGATAAAGTTCGGATAATCTCTGAAGAATTCTCCGAATATCGTATTGTCCAGATCATAGTCTGCGGAATAATCAGGAAAATGGCACTGTCCGCCGCTTGCAGGCTGTATCATAGTCCAAACGCCCTTATCAGCACAGGCCTTCATCCATGATCTTGCGCATTCGACACCGTCCTGAACCATAAGCCATCTGTGTTCGGTACTGCTCCAGTTAATGGACAGTGAAATATTGAATACAACATATGGAAGTACGTCTTCCGGAACAAGATCGATAATTTTCTCCGGGTCGGGATAGTTCCACGAATCGATATGTACGATCCAAACAGGAGATTCATTGTTTATCGGACGACGGAAATTACTGCTTACCGTAGCGTTTGCATTCATTGGTTCAACGCTGGGAAAAATATTTTCCAATAGTGCCTTTGCAGAATTGTCATCAGTGCCGGCCGTTCTATTAAATGAAATTGTTCCCGTAACCATGCCCATTGCCATAACACCCGACATTAAAGCTGCACAGATTTTTTTGAATTTCATATGCATTCCTCCAGATGTTTTGATGTTTGAATTTGTATATACTCACACAAATCAACACCATTACTAATTTGTTTTTATTATTATAGCACAGTGACTAAGATTGTTTCAACCCACAATCGAATTTTTAGGTGGACAAAACGTTTTATTTTATATTGACTTTTCTTTCGATATACGGTACAATAAGTACAGAGAATTCTGAAATATAGAAAGGGGTACGGCTGTGAGATCTAAAAAAAGAATGCTCTTCGGTGTGGTTGCCGCCTCAGTCAGTGATATTCCTCTGCGTGAATTACTTTCAGGAATTATTGAAGAAGCCCAAAAAAACAATATTGATATTGCCGTTATTTCTAATATTATTAATGAAAATTGCAATGAAAAAGAGCTACCGTTTGAAAATATCATATATGAATTGATAGACCTGCCTGTATTCGATGGTTTTATAATGCTTTCAGAACCATTTTTATGTGAAAAGCTAAAAAATAAAATACAGGATCTTTTATCTAAAAAACATACGCCTATTGTTATTGCCGGATCTGTGCTTCCAAATTTTGAGCTTCCTGACGCAATATCAATAAACACAAGTAATGAAAAAGATATGGAGGAGGCAGTTGATCATTTGATAGAAGATCATGGCTTCACTGATATCGACATTCTTACCGGATATGATTCCATAGAGGCTTCTCATCTCAGAGTAAAGGGATATAAAAATTCACTTGAAAAGCATGGTATTCCTTTTGATGAGAAAAAGTTATATACGGAGATTTTTGGACAGAATCAGGAAAAAAACTTGCAAGTGAATATATCGAGGGCTGCCGTCCTTATCCGCAGGCTCTTGTTTGTGCAAATGATTACATGGCATTCGGACTTGAGGACGAGTTTACCGAAAAGAACATCAATGTTACAAATTTATTTTCTTTTATCGGATTTGATCTTTCCATGGATCGGACAAGTCATTCTCCATTGCTTACAAGCTATCAGTTCAATAGAAAACAACTTGGCAGAGACGCTGTAAAAATATTATATAAGAAATTAAAGCTTAACATCGACATTGAATTTCAACCTCCTAAGGGAAGACTAATACATGGTTTAAGTTGTCCATGCGATTTTTCTGGTACTGATCTTAAAGAGGAGCAGGTATACTCCAGAACCAATATGCAGTATATGCAGTGGGGTCTTAGCAGTAATATGGATCAAAAAATCACAAGCTGCCGCACATTGGATGAATTAATTCAAGTAATGGGAGAATTTCAGTATCTTGTACGTTATGTGCAGAATATTTTCGTTTGTTTATATGAAAACTGGTACGAATACCATCCTTATACATTAAGCGATAATTTGTCATGCCGCAGTATTATGCCATGGTTTGATACATCGGTATTCAATCTGAGAAAAAATAGCCTGACAGATATTATTCTAAGTTCTGAAACCCCTGCTGCATACTATTTCAGTCCTCTTATATTTGATAATCGTCTTTTCGGATATCTGATACTGAAATATGATAATCCTGATTCCTATGATTACAACTTCAAATTCTGGATAAAATCATTTTCAAACGGTCTTGAATTTCTTCGTTTGAAACACGATATTAATTACCTTTTAGAATGCCAGCCAATCAGCAAAATGAAAGACAACGTAACGGCATTAAATAATGATATCGGAATGAAAAAAACATTTGATAACTCTCTATATATTAATAATGAAAATAAAAAGCGTTTTTTTATTATGATAAGATGCTGTCTATTTTATGATGATTTTGACGATATCGGAAAAAAACATAGAATATCTTCCATTCTTGATATTGCAGAGGCACTGAAAAAATTGACATCAATTATAAGCGGAACATGTGGCAGAATTAACGATAACACGTTTTTATGTATTTTGTATGCAGACGACGTATCTATTAAACAAATCGAAGATTATTTTTTATCTTTCATTACGCAGTGCAAAGAATATCTTTCTTTTTATGGTATCGGCTCTTTTTTATATTGTATTTTACCTTTTAATGAAACAGATTCATATACGGATATAAAACAAAAATGTCTTGAAAAAATCAATCTGAAATTAGACGCCGCATTTGCAATGCGCTGTGTGAATCATTATAATCAATTAATTGAGATGCGCAATGAATTTTATCTCAACCCTCAAAAGGAATTTTTAACCAAGGATTTATGTCAAAAATATTCGTTCAGCCCCAGCTATCTTCGGGTAATATACAAAAAATTTTTTGGAGTAAGTTTTATTCATGATTGCATTGCCAGCCGTATATATAAAGCAAAGTACCTTCTTCTGACAACTGATCTGAAAATATCAGAAATATCAGACGATTGCGGATATCATGATACCAAATATTTTTTGCGTCAATTTCATAATTTTACCGGAATGACTCCAAGTCAGTATCGAATAACAAATTAATCTGTTATATTAAATGATTTTTGTTTCTATAGCGTGTCCATATGAAATAATTGTACGGTACTAAAGCATATGCAGATGAGACACCTGTAAAAATAAAGTTTTTAAGCGGATCAATATAATAATGTAGACAAATCCACGATTATATGATATAATAAAGTAAATGCTTGTTTACTGAGTATTCATTCTTATGTGAACACGCTGTAGTATAAAATACAGGAGGAAAAGAATATGAAGAAAGTAAGAATCGGTATCGCAGGATACGGTAACCTCGGCAGAGGCGTTGAACTTGCAATAAGACAAAACGATGATATGGAGCTTGCCGGCATATTTACCAGGCGTAACCCCGAAACAGTAAAGACTGTCACAGAGAACGCTCCTGTTTACCGCATTGAAGATGCAAAAAATATGCAGGACAAAATAGACGTTATGATAATATGCGGAGGAAGCGCTACAGACCTGCCTCAACAGACTCCTGAACTTGCCGGATACTTCAATGTTATCGACAGTTTCGATACTCATGCAAGAATTCCCGAACATTTCTCCAATGTAGACAAGGCTGCAAAGGAATCTGGTCACCTGGCATTTATCTCTCTCGGCTGGGATCCGGGTTTGTTTTCACTCAACCGACTCTATGCCGAATCAATTCTTCCCAACGGAAAAAGCTATACTTTCTGGGGCAAAGGCGTAAGCCAGGGACATTCAGACGCTATCAGACGTGTAAAAGGAGTAAAAAAAGGAATTCAGTATACTGTTCCGGTAGAATCAGCTATGGACGCTGTACGCTCCGGCAGTCAGCCTGAACTTTCAACACGTGAAAAACATACAAGGGAATGCTTTGTTGTTCCGGAAGACGGAGCAGACCTTGCAGCTATCGAGAATGAGATCAAAACAATGAAAAACTATTTTGATCAGTATGATACTACCGTTAATTTCATTACCGAAGAAGAATTCGATTCTATTCACAACAAGATGCCTCACGGCGGTTTTGTTATGAGAAGCGGTCTCACAGGCGACGGCGAAAAAACTCATCAGATGATCGAATACGCTATCAAGCTGGAGTCAAATCCCGAATTTACTGCCAGTGTGCTTATCTGCTATGCACGGGCTCTTGCAAGACTGAAGTCAGAGGGAAAAACTGGCTGCATGACCGCTTTTGACATTGCTCCGGCATATCTTTCCAGACTCAGCGGAGAGGAACTCAGAGCGCAAATGCTTTAAAAGGCAAATATATTATAACTAAACGGGCATCGATCGATGCCCGTTTTTCATTATCAGAAGATCACTTCATCAGTTACTTCCATTGTTGCAATATCAGCGGCTACAAACTTGTTTCCGCAGAGAATATACACGTAATCTCCGGCATAAACAGATCTGTAGAATATATCATTTTCATTATAATTGGTTATATCGCCGCCGATCTCTCCCTTATAGACAAAGCTGCCGTCCTCAAACGAGAAAAATACGTAGCTGCTTTCTGAATTAAAACCGTCTTCGCTGTCGTCCCATGATTCTTTCATTACCGGAACGCCGATAAGATTCTTCTCAGGAGCAATAAGAAGAGCTTTTCTCTCCCACACTGCCACTGAACTTATCCAGTCTTCGTAGTCCTCGCCCCGGTTGATCTCATAAGTATCCAGAGCGTTAAGATTATACGGATCGGAATTATCAAACATCGTAAGCTTTATTCCCTGCTCGATGCCGTCCTCGTCCGCCGATACACCAAAACCAAGAAGCATTCCGTCCTGCCACTGCTGCATATAGGTGCTGTAACCCAGAATCTTGAATTCGTCCATTATAGTTGGATTCGCCGGATCACTGAGATCAATTGCAAAGAGAGGGTCTGTCTGCTCATAGGTTACGACATACGCAGTATTTCCACTGAAATTTACTGATTTTATCTCCTCGTCGATACCAAAATCTACAAGACTTCCGACAATATTCATATCCATATCCAGAACGTAAACACGATTGTCACGCTTGGTTCGTGAATGAACAGCATAGCTCTCTGTGTGCGGAACATTATTCTCGTCATACCATGTATATTCCTCTGTGGTATCCTCATAGCTGTCCTTTGTAGCTGCAATGCGGAAATATCCGTCATACTCGCTCATGGAGAACTGATCCTTTACCCTGCCCTCAACGTTTCCGTTAGCCGCAGGCGTGATATTGCCCTCGCCAATCGCAATACGTGTAATCTCTGTATCGTCCCAGCCGACAGTTGTATAAAGATTACCGGCAGAACTATATATCTCCCCTGTATATCCGGCAAGAGCCTTTGAATCAACAGCCGATATCTCTCCCGGAACATTCAGATCAAGGCTGCCGATAACGGTGCAGCTGAATGTTTCACTCTCTGCAAGTTCCTCCTCCGGCATAAGGATATCCTCCGGCGAAATAAAGAGCGTATTTTTGCCCACACCGCACTTCGGGATATATCCGTCCAGCTGATCTTCGTCAATATTACCAAGATCCTGCGTTATATAGCTCGATATAAGGTACATATATCCGTCCGGAGATATTCTCACGTCGTCATATGATCCCTCTTGATAATACGTGTCAATAAGCCTGTGATCCTCATCGGTGCTGTAAACGGATACAAAAACGGTGCTCTTGCTGCTGTAGTATGTTTCAATCTCATCATAGCCGAACACCCTGTCAAGCAGAGGAGCTTTTATCTCTTCCTCCTTTTCACCGCTTACAGTGCCCACTACAAGAAGCATATCGTTGTAAAGATACATATCGCTGACATACATACTTGTATCCTTATACCCATCTCCGAAAGCATAATCAGAGGCAACTCCGATATCTATTGTACGGGAATCTGTGAACTTTCCATTCTCGATTGCGGCAATATTCAGCTTTGCCGATGTACCGCAGTAATAATCGCTGAATCCCAGCTCATAGGACAAACTCCCCTCATCGCTATTATATAAATAGTATATATTTTTGCCGTCAGTTTTTACGATATCAGCTTCAAGGACGCCCTCCTCCTGATTGTATGTTTCAGAGTGCTCCGGGTCGCTTTCTTCATCGTCATCCGGCTGATATTCAGGCTCTGCGGGTTCTTCCTGCGGTGCATCCGTTGATATCTCGACACGTACCTGTTCATCAGATACAGTAGGCTGCGCCATATTACCGTTGCCAGCGTTGTTTCCATCTGTTTCACCGTCAAAATTCGATTCTCCCTTTGCTGCCGTATCCGCAGGAGCTTCATTCATGACAACGTCGTCATAAATATCCACTGTTTCTTCTCTTGTCGATTCTGTAAAATCATACGTTTTTTTCTGATTTTCAGAATACTTCTTTTCAGCATCCTTATACAGCTTATATACATCCTCATAACCGGATGCTCCGCTCATATAAGCAGCCTGAGTGTTCACAAGCAGCGGTTTCTTTCCTTCAACCGACGATGTGGCTGATTTACGACTTTCACTGTCTGATTCAAGCTTTCCTTTATTAAATAAATCCTTTTGTCCTGCAAAATACACCGACGTTCCGCAGATAACGGCACAAGCAGCCGCACCTGCCGTTATTCTGGCAGCAGTTTTCTTTATATTTCTTCTCTTTTTCGCCGGAGCTTTTTCGTCCAGCATAATCTTTATCTTCTCAGGTTCAAGCTCCTGAGGAACAGGTTCTTTATTAAGCATCTCTCTGACCTTCTCATCGTTTGCGCTCATATTTTTTCTCCTTTCAGGTGATATCGGGGGTAAGTTCAAGCCTCAGGGACTTTTTTATAGCAGAAAGTCTTGATCTTACCGTACTTGCTTTTATATCGCAGATTTTTGAAATTTCCTCACTTGAATATCCCCCTAAAACAGAGAGTGAAAGCAGCAGTCTTGATCCTGTATTAAGCCGGTCTATTGACTCTCTGAGTTCCACTGACTCGAAGTCGAATTCACTTATTGAAGTATCGTCTTTAAGCTCGCCGGGAACGTCAAAGTAATTCCGCTGAATTCGTTTAATCTTTGCGGAAAGTATTTTCATTATCCAGCCCCGGAAACAATCAGGATCCTTCAATTTTTTTATAGAACAAAAAGCATCCAGAACAGTATCGCTGACAGCATCTGCGGCGTCGTGAGAACTTCTGAGACTGTATAACGCAATGTGGTACATATCTTTGTATACAGTGGCATAAATCCTTGAAAACGCCTCGCTGCTGCCTTGCTGTGCAAGTCGGACATCTGCGGAGAAATCATTCATCCAAATCCCTCCTTTGAATCGATTCATGAATATAGTGTCAGAAATAAGACTAATTGACAATTGTGAAATAAAAAATCAGCTATATGCACAAAAACCATATGGTAATTTGTACATATAGCTGATAATCTTAACCTGATTTATTCATTACGAATTTGCTTTTCCCAGAAATGCAGCGCCGATTATTCCGGCATCATTGCCCAGCTTAGCAATTACGATCTCTGTACGCTTTGCAGAATTGCTTGCAAAATCCTCTTTTTCAACAAGAGCCTTTACAGGAAGCAGCAGAGGATCTCCCTCGTTGCATACGCCGCCGCCGATACAAAGTATGTCAGGCTGGAATATATTAATAGTATTTGTAATTCCGGCAGCAAGATATTTTATGTACTTATCAACAACATCCTTGGCTTTCTTGTCTCCAGCTCTCATTGCATCGAACGACGTGCGTGCTGTTACCTTTCCTTTTTCTTCCGCCATTTTAGCCATTTCGCAGTCCGGGAACAAGGCGATAGCTTCCTTTGTCATTCTGATAAGACCGGTTGCCGAGGAATAAGCCTCAAAACAGCCCTTTCTGCCGCATGAACACTGTGCGCCGTCAACCTCAATAACAGTATGACCAATTTCTGCTCCGGCAAAGTTAGATCCCGCATATATTTTGCCGTCAACTATGATACCACTGCCGACTCCTGTTCCAAGAGTGATGCATACGGCGTCCTTAGCGCCCTTTGCAGCTCCTGCAACATATTCTCCGTAAGCTGCTGCATTAGCGTCGTTCTCAATAAAAACAGGCTTGTCAATAGATTCGCTGATATACTTTACCATAGGCGTATTTTCAAATCCGAGATTATTTGCCCTCTCGATAACTCCCGTAGAGCTGTTGGCGATTCCTGGAGTTCCTATTCCAACCCACTCTATGTCGTCAATAGTAAGACCGGCATTCTTTACCGCCTGAAAAACCATTTTTGCCATATCATCGGCGATCTCCTTGTCAGGACGTGGACAATTCGTCTTTGTGCTTGCCTTGGCAACGATATTATACTCTTCGTCCACAACTCCGGCAACAATATTTGTACCGCCCAGATCAATTCCTGCATAATATTTCATTTTAAAATCCTCCTTAGATTGTCGTTAAAATTATACTGCATTTGCCTTTTATATAAATCGCATCAGTTCCTGCCGGAACAAACACGCTTGAGCCTTTTTTTATATGCATGATCCTTCTGCCTTCCGGGATCTGATCGTAGATATCAGCTTCTCCGTCAATAACCAGGATATGAGAAAACACACTTGGATTACTTATAGAAAACTGAGTAAAAATATCATATCTGGCTGTTGAAAAATAGTCACAGCCGCAAAGCGGACGGCATTCAGCATCCGGCAGTCTGACGATTTCAGGCTGACCGTAATTTGCGGACGGCGTATCAAGCCTTGTAACATCAAGAGCTTTTTCTATATGGAGATCTCTCGGTTTGCCGTCAGCGCCCACACGTCCGTAATCGTAAACACGATATGTCACATTTGAACTCTGCTGAATTTCGGCAATAAGAATTCCTTTTCCGATTGCATGGAGCGTTCCCGGCTCAATGAAAAATACATCGCCCTTATGAACCTTGACCCGGTTCACCTTTTCAAGAAGCGTATTTTCGTCTATTGCCCTTTTAAATTCTTCCTGTGAGATTTTCTCCTTAAATCCATATATCAGCTCTGCACCCTCATCGCAGTCCAGAACATACCACATTTCGGTCTTGCCGTTGTCACCCTCGTATTTCCGGGCGTATTCGTTATCCGGATGCACCTGAACGGACAGATCATCCCTTGCGTCAATGAGCTTTATCAGTATCGGAAGTCCCTCATAGGTCTGACAATCTACGCTTATCGCTTCGGGATGCTTTTCAAGAAAATCCTCAAGGGTCATTCCGTCGTACTCTCCGCCGGATATAACGCTCAATCCATCCTTATGGCAACTCAGTTCCCAACTTTCTGCCAGGCGTTCAAGGCTGCTTTCCATACCGAATTCGTCTCTTAGCCTTGTTCCCCCCCAGATATAATCCTTAATAGTCGGTTTAAGTTCAAATGGCGTCATTTTCTCCTCCGTATTCCTCAATAAATTCTTCTATAGAACCGTTGTAAACGTTAAAATCTATGCATTCCTCGTCGCCTTTATAACCGTCAAGACGTCCGGAGTCACAATACTGCCAGAATTTCCATTCAAGAAGATCAGGTTCCATATTAACACTTCTTATCCACAGAGGATAATCTCCGAAACCTTCCCTTATATAACGGAAGTAAACAGGGATAGTGGTATAAATAATGGGCTTTTCGCCGTAGTATTCTTCCAGATCCTCCAGAAGAGGTCTGAGAATAGTCTCAGTTTCTTCACGTGAAGGCTTATTGCTTTTCTTGTCGGCATAATATTCCACATCCACCACCGGGGGCATATCTATATCGCTTCTGGACACAGCAGAAATAAAATTTTCAGCCTGAGTTTCTCCGGGACTATCAAAACTGAAAAAATGATACGCCGACAGTTTTATATTCGTTTCTGCGGCACTTTCCAGGTTTCTCCTGACAGATTCGTCCACGTGGCCACTGCCCTCGGTAGCTTTTATAAAAGCAAATGAAACATTTTGTTCTTCCAGACGCTCCCAATCGATAATACCCTGATAATTGGACACGTCAACACCGAAAACCGGATACTTCGTCCGATTCACTGTTGCAGAAGAATAGTAGCAGGACGCTGCCATTGCCGCACCAGTAAGAATGCCACCTATAAGAATACAGTTGATTTTTTTAAATAAATGCAATTTATTATCTCCTTTATTCTTTGTCTACATTTATAATACCCTATTATTAAGAAATAGTCAACTGTTTTCTGTAATTTTTTGAGAATAATTGCAACAGCGACGTGTATATTATTCCGGGAGCTCGTCTATAAGGTGAAGAAGATACTTCTGTATAGCCAGTGCATCCATATTTGTCAGATCGTCTCCATTGCCGGAAACATCTGCATTTATTTTCCCCTTTTCAGTCAGATGACTGGGTTCGCTGCCTCTGACGCCGTACGCATCGGGATTACCGATAGCCTGCATAACAAGAATCGCATCATTCAAAAGCACCTTACCGTCGCAATCTGCATCGCCGTAAAGCGGATCAGTATCATCCGGCTCTGCCTTATAAACTGCCTCATACATAGTTTTCGCCCAGATCTGTCTCATGGCGTCATACCCCTCTGACGACGGATGAACGCCGTCACCGCTGAGTCCGTCAGGATTTTCACGGAAATACGCTTCAAAATCCGGTCCTTGGATAAGATTATCGCCATATTCTTCATAAAGTCTGTCGATCATACCGTTAAAATCGCCGAGATGTCCGATTACATCTGCATTGGTAGAATACGGGATCTTAGGCAGCACCGGGATCTTTCCGGCTTCAAGAACAGCGTCTATCATATATTTTGTGTTTTCATAATATGTCTCGGCACCGGAGCCGTCGTTTCCCCATGCATCGTTGGTTCCGTAAGCAATGCTTACATATTTCCCCGGATATACAGACAGCCAACGGTCAATATTTTCTCTGCCGTCGACAGAACGTATACCGCCGATGCCGCCATTCTCCTGAATAGGGAAATATCTGCTGTCAAGCTGATTCATATAAGTTGCAAAACCTGTGCCATAACAGTTATTCATACCGCCTGCGGTAATGGAATCCCCAAGAAACAGCCAACTGTCGTAAACGCCGTCAGATATATCGTGAACGTCAAAATTAACGCTGACATTAGAGCCTGTTCCACCGTCTGAGGAAGCAACGTTCATGCGTATCCAGTTGTATCCAGACATATCCACGACGTGCTGGCGTGAACTAAGCGTATTATCGTCAACTGTAACAGCCGTTTCCCAGCCGTCTGCGGGAAATTCTCCGCCGGGAGCTTTGTTTACCTCAATAGTATAGCTGAACGGCTCCATATTGCGTGACTGATACTGTCCGATACTGTCATAGGAACTTGTATTGTACCACACTGCCATAACGGTGCGGCGCTGCTCCTCCGGAACTTCAGAAAGATCATACGCCAGATAATTTGGTGTGCTGGCGTTCCAGAACGAAAAATAATGCTCGTCGTTTCCCTGCTTGGCAGAATATGATTCACCGCTCTGGTCGTATGCCGGACAGTTGCGGCTTATAACCGGATTCGGCGTCATATCTGCATATGCCGCCATTGACGCTGTAACGGACGCTGAAGCCGTCAGCGACATCAGAACAGCCGCCGCTTTTTTTACTAATTTATTCATTTACACTCCCCCTTGATTGTTTTTATTATATCTGCAAAAATAACTTAGCGTACATTCGCCGCATTTAGGATTTCTTGCCCTGCATATATCCCTGCCGAACTGCACCGTCTGATGACAGAAATGAGAAGAGATCTCCGGCGGTATAAGCTTTATCAGATCTTTTTCCACTTTTGCAGGCTCCTTGTTATCTGTAAGTCCCAGCCTGCCGGTAATCCTTATGCAATGCGTATCAGTAACGATCGCCGGTTTTTTGAATACATCCCCAAGCATAAGATTGGCAGTTTTACGTCCGATACCTGATAAAGTCAGCAGTTCTTCCATAGTTGACGGCACCTCGCCTCCGAAATTTTCAATAAGCTGAGAAGCCATTGTTTTCAGGCTGAGAGCCTTTGTATGATAAAAACCGCACGGCTTTACATCCTGTTCAAGCTCCTGAAGATCAGCATTGGCAAAGGATTCAAGGGTGGGATATTTTTTAAAAAGCGTTTTTGTGACAATATTGACACGTGCGTCGGTACACTGAGCCGCCAGACGGGCTGCAAACATCAGTTCATATGGCTTTTCGTAGTTCAGCGTACAGTCAATGTCAGGATATATAATTTCAAGCTCTTTGCAGGCAAGAGCCGCTATTTCCTTTCTGGTCATGACTTTTCCTCCTTCGACTGTTTTCTGCGCTCCTCAAAAATCCTGTCGTAAACCCTGTACATCTCCTGAACAGTATTTTCCAGAAAGTAGTAATGCTTTATGTAAAATCCCAACAACACAATGATTATGGCAACAAGCACAAGCATTGCCGGATGTTCCAGAAACAGAACAGCCGTCATGAATACCGAAAGAATAATGGCAAACATCATAGTTACCAGAAAATGAACGATCCGCTCATGCTGCATAAAGGCGATCTTATCCTTGTGCTCGCTGAATATCTCTTCAAGTTCCTCACGGCTGCCGTAATTAGAAAGACGCTTATTTATTGATTCCATGTATCTTTTCAGATATTCTGTCATATTCTTCTCCTTTCACCTGGCATCCTCTACCTGTTATGCCTGTATTTCGTCGGCGTAACGCCTACAATTTTCTTGAACTGCCTCATAAAATGCTCCTCGTTATCATAGCCGCACATTGAAGCTACCTGCGATACAGTACAGCTTGTTTCGCTCAGTATTTCCTTTGCTTTCTCGATCTTTCCGCTGATAACGTCAGTCATACACGACACTCCAAAAACCTCGCTGTAAAGATGCTGGAAATACGACCTTGACATATTCACATCCGCAGCCATTGAATCAACATTCCACTTCATCTGCGGATTACGATATATCTTCTCTCGCAGGTCCGTAAGAGAACTGTAATGCGGCTCTGATGACAGCTGAACATTTTCTCGGCGGTTTCCGGCACCGCTCAGCTTCATTAAAAGAGTTTTCATAAGATTATCCAGCATTTTAACACGCCTTGAATTCATGGAATAGAACTCAGATGCAACGTTACAGATAAGACTGCTGATAAAATCAGTGTCATGGAAACGTATGGGACGATTTATTTCAAGTTCAAGCGAATCCAGAAATTCCCTGTCGTCGTCTCCTTCAAAGTCTATCCAGTCGCAGACAAACGGTTCACCGTCCGCTTCATAACTCCGCACATATCCGCATCCGTACAGAACCACAATGCCGGCAGGAAGAGAAACGGCAGCTTCACCAAACTCAAATTTCCCTCGGCTTTTCGTCAGGATAAGGATATACCGACCATTCTCTGTCTCCCGTCTGACCTTGTAGCCACAGTCATAGACGGAATGAAAGCCAACGCTGTAAATATTCATACCGTCACTTCCCGTCAGATATAAAACGCCATTCTATGTTTTTCCAGTGCTCTCCAGCATAGTCTATCCCTACTCTCGGAGCAGTTTTTATACCCGGACGGAAACCGTCATCCTCAATACGGAGCTTCTCATTTCCGCAGAAACTCTCTCCGTTGAAGCTACCGTCTATTTTCAAAAATTTTGTCAGCTTTCCGGGGCCGCTGTGAATTTCTCCGCATCTGAAAAGTACACCCTGAGGCTGCTCCTTTTCACCAGTTATCACATTAATAAGCCAATGAACGCCATAACACAGATAAACGTAGATAACTCCGCTTTCACCGTAAAGAAGTTCCGTACGCTTTGTCCTGCCCCGTGAAGCATGACAGCCCTTATCCTCCTCGCCACGGTAAGCCTCGGTTTCAGAAATCCTCTCTCTGAGTTCCGTTCCGTCCTCCAGGGTTCTTACAAGTATCTTTCCTACGAGATCAGGAGCAACTTCCAGGGCATCACGCTGAAAAAAATCATGTGTCAATATCTTATTCATTATTATACCCTCAATTCTTTTTCAAGCCCGACATCCGGCTTGACAAACGCAGTTTTGTAGTTTGTAAAAATAACCTTTCCGGGCTTTGCTCCCATAGGCTTTCTTACATATCGGGCAAGACAATAATCGACCGGAACAAGACTTGAATCACGTCCCCTGCTGTTGCAGGCGGCTATAACCGCAGCCTCCTCAATAGTTTTATCCGGTATCTCCCGTCCCTGAGCAACAATGATAACGTGCGATCCGGTTATACTCTGAGTATGAAGCCACAGATCATTTTTTTCAGCAAACTTCAATGAGAGCTGATCGTTCTGACAATTATTCCTGCCGACAAGTATCGTAAATCCGTCACTTGATCTGTACTCGACCGGCGGAAGAGCTTTCGGCGGTTTCGTCTTTCCGCCTGCCGACTTTACATACCCCTGTTCACGAAGTTCAAGACGCAGCTGTACGATATCGTTCTCGGAATTTGCTCTGGTCAGAGCATCGAAAACGCTTTCAAGATACTGAAGTTCTTCTTCGCCTTTTTCAATACGTTCAGTAAGTTTTTCTTCAGCAGTAATGCATTTTTTATACTCTAAGTAGTACTTCTGAGCATTCTGAGAGGGTGATTTCCGTGGATCAAGGCTTATTTTTACAACAGGACATCCTTCTTCGTAGAAATTTTCCGCTGAAAACGAATCATCACCTTTGACGATCCTGTACATATTTGCAGAGATCAGATCTCCGCAAAGCTTGAAATGCGCCTTTCCGGCACACTCTGCAAGTTCCTCACGCTGAGCTGCAATTCGCCTTGAAACACGTTCCGTAAGATTCACCAGAAGTTTGAAAAGATCATTAGCACGCTGTCTGGTTCGCTGCACACTGTCACGTTCATAGAAAAAATAGTCAAGTAGTTCAGAGGCGGAAGGCATTTCCTTAGTATACATAAGCGTTCCAAACTGTGACATACGTATAAATGAAAAATCCTTTAGCTGCCCATCCTTCGTGAGAACAACAGAAAAACAACACTCGCCATTCAAAAGCTGATCCCGTGTCCGCCGAATTATGAAAAGCAGACGTCCAAGCTGATCTTCAGTGATAAGATCGCTGTCGATATGATTTCCCCTTCCGGCAAAAAATGTCCATTCACGTGCAAGAACCGGCGAGATTCCCTCGAAAATGCGTATCAAAGCCTTTGAAAGTTCCGCAGGATATGAACTGCGTATTGCAGATATAATGTCCTCATCGCTGACTCTAAGAAAATTCAGTCTGCTGTCACGAGGCGGAAGCGTATAATTCATACCGGGAAGCACCATGCGTTCCCGTGACATTTCCGCATCGACACGCTTAATGCTGTCGATAATGCGCCCCTCTTGACTTATTATTACCAGATTTGAGCAGCGTCCCATGATCTCACATGCAAGCGTTATAGTCACTATGTCGCCAAGCTCATTTACACACTCGAAATCAAGAAATAATATACGCTCCAGACCGTCCTGACGGATATCAGTAAGACGTCCGCCGCCAATATGTTTTCTGAGCAGCATACAAAACATCGGCGGACTCTGCGGATTATCAATGCTTTTTTCAGTCACGTGTACTCGGGCACTGCCGGCATTTGCCGATATATAAAGCTTTTTACTGCCGTACTTTGTCCTGATGATAATAACGATCTCCTCACGTGAAGGCTGATAGATCTTATCGGCACGACCTCCGATAAGAGATTGGAGTTCTTTTTTTACTGCATATATAAACGCTCCATCAAGAGCCATATAATCATTCCTTTTTATAAATTTGGTCAGTGATCCGGTAAAGATCTCATCGTTATTTGCTGTTTTTATAAGCAAGAAGTTCAAAATCCATGGTCGTTTCAAGTAGGTCAAATTGTTTGAGCCGTTCTTTCTGATCTGCCGCTGTTCTATAATAGTAAGGCGTCATAGTGAAAAGAGACTGAATATCCTCCCTTGATAAAAGCGCTGTTTTATAGGTGATACGCTTCTTTTCTGCAAGCCGGAATCCCTCGAGATCGTATGGTTTGACCTGATTTTTATACGGTATATCGTAGATCGCCTGTTTCATCTCCCACAGATGATTTTCTGACGGTATCGCCATTATCAGCGTTCCACCCGGTACAAGAACTCTCCTGAATTCCTCTCCGCAGTAAGGCGCAAATAACGTTACTGCCATATCGCAGCTGCTGTCATGCACAGGAATATGAAATACGCTTGCTGTGCTGTAAACGATTTCCCTTCTTCGCTTTGCCGCCATTTCTACAGCAATTTTTGATATATCAATTCCATACATTTCCGGCGTATCATCTGCCTGATGTAAGTATTCATAAATGGCAGAAGTGTAGTATCCTTCGCCGCAGCCGGCGTCGAGTATCACGCCTCCGCTGAAATTTCTCCCCACCATAGCGCACAGCTCGTCACGGAGAGGAGAATAATATCCCTTTTCCAAAAAAGCTCTCCGTGCCTGTACCATAAGTTTATTGTCGCCGTGAACTGTCTTTCCGATATGATTTGAAAGCAAAAGATTCACATAGCCGCTTTTAGCGATATCAAAACAATGATTTTTCCTGCAAATATAGCTGTTTCCCGATATGTTCAGATAATTTCCGCAGACCGGACAAATTAGAATGCTCATTTTTTCACCTCAGAAATAAATTACAGGATCAACCGAACGTTCAGATATCTCAACATCAAGCTGCGGAAATTTCTCTTCAAGAACACGTCTGAGTTCCCATAAAACAGGATTTTCAGTGTGGAAATGACCACAGTCGAATACAGTGATATCAATAGCATTTAAAGCCACCCAGACATCGTGCTTGACATCTCCGGTGATAAGGGCGTCACATCTTTTCTGCTTCGCAAGTCCGAGCATTGAACCGCCGGAACCAGAGCAGAATGCTATGCGGGAGATCATTTTTCTGGAGTTCCTGGAGGTACGAACGTATTCGCATCCAAAGATCCGTTTCAATTCAAGAGCAAGATTGTCTGAAAATATCTTTTCATCTAGCTCAATTATCCAGCCGAGACTGCGTCCACCACCGAGTTCCTCAAAAGGTTCAGGCTCTTTAGAAAAAGCCAAACTCTTTGAAAGCATTTTCAGAATTACTCCATTAGTGCCATTTTGCGCTATATCAAGGTTAGTATGCATACAAATTGCAGAAATATCGCAGCTTATGAGCTTATAGACAGGATCGTCAGCAGTTATTTTTTTCAGCGGCTCAAATATCACTGGATGATGTGAAATTATTACATCTGCTCTTTTATTATCTGCCTCTTCAATCACTTCATTCGTTATATCAAGAGTCAACAGAACTTTTCTGACTGAATCAAAGCAAGAATTTACCAGAAATCCGGAATTATCCCACTTTTCCTGAGCAGAAAAAGGATATTTTTCATCCAGAAATGCATACAGTTCATTCATATCCACAGGCTGTACACCCTCCAAGACCCTTTTTCCAAGGCAGCGATAATGAACAGCTTCATTAATTTTTCCGGATTTTTCAAGAGCTTCGCTCACCTTTTCAAGCCGCTTCGATTCGATCTGACGATATTTTTTCCCAAGTTCGTCATCTTCATCAAAAAATCCGGAAACAGACTCAGACTCCGTCAGCTTGCTGTAAGCTTCAATGTCGCTTTCAGCACAGATAACCGTATATAGCCTGTCGTTTACATCTGCCACCTTCTCAGTTTTTATCTGAATATTGGATTCATACAACCATTTCCTGAGAATTTCAGGCTTTGTCATAGGCTGGAGAATCAAATTAACGCCGTAAAGCTCATAAACTTTCGGTTTAAGTATTTCAATTATCGTCTCTCCGCCCATACCGGCTATTATAATGTCAGAAACATTTTCATATGGGACATTTGACAACCCGTCGGATAAAATCAGATCGACCTTGTCAGCAATCCCGTACTTTTCAACAGTTTTTCGTGCAGATTCAAGTGGACCTTCCTTAACGTCCGAAGCAATGACCCTGCCGCACTTTCCGCTCAGGATCAGATCAGCCGCAAGATAGGCATGGTCAGTTCCTACATCGACAGCTATTCCACGTCCGGAAACCAATTCCGCACACATTTTCAGTCTGTTATCAAGCATTTATGCACCTCTTATCAAAAAATAACAGCGTGCCGCATCGATCACAGCACGCCGAAACATAATTACTTAGAAGCAAAATAAGCGTTGAGCTTTTCAACGAGAGCATCCGGATCAGTTCCGTGAACGGCGCACGCATCCTCAATTGATTCTCCCCTTGAAGCGGGGCATCCGAGACAATGCATTCCTATTTCAAGAAAAAAGGGCGCTACTTCAAAATCAGCATCAAGAATATCCCCGATAATAGTTTCTTTTGTAACCTGCATTTCAATTCATCCTTTCGATTGTTTGACATAAATAAGGGACGCTGTCCCTGTGACATTCTGCCGGAGTCATCCTGCAAAAACTCACAGATACAGCTTTTCGCCCATCCGGTCTGTAACAAGTGAAGTATATCGGCATACAGTAATGACCTCTCCGGGCACAGCCGGAATACGCCCGACTGTGCCAAGATGACTTATAATGATTAAGCCTGGTTCATTTTTGTGTAGCACTCGCTGCAATAAACAGGTCTGCCTTCTCTGGGTTCAAAACGAACCTTTGCTTCTCCGCCGCATGAAGCACATACAGCTGTATACATTACACGTTCGGTTCTTCCAGAATTTTTTCTGGCGCTGCGGCAAGCCTTACATCTCTGTGGTTCGTTTACAAAACCCTTTTCTGCGTAAAATTCCTGCTCTCCTGCGGAAAAAATAAATTCATTTCCACATTCTTTGCAGACTAATGTCTTGTCTTCGTACATTTTCATATACCTCTCTTATTATATTTTGACCACGGTTGGACTTGCACCAGCACCTTTGAAATTCAACGCTCTTTTTAAGCTACACGGCCGTATCTGATCCGAAGAAACATACTCCCCGGAAAAAGGAAAGTAGCAGGATCCATCCGCAGATCCGGAAATCCGGATCGTGCGGGATCCTGAAAATGCTTATTCTTCGGGATTCTTAGCTGCTTCCTCTTCAGCTGCCTTTAAAAGAGCTTCCATATCAAAACTGAAATTATTCTTCTTTGGAGAAGGAGTTTGCTTAGGCTGCGGTGCAGATGCCGGCTTGCTGTGCGAAGCTCCTGCATTATTATTATATCCATGATTCTTACTTGCATACGATCCTGCCGAACCGATGCTTGCAAAAGGATCTGATGCGTCAGCGGCAGACTTTCTTGAATCCATAGATGATGAACCATTCTTTCCAAGGTCGGCAAAAGTAGCTTTTGGTGCCTCAGATGCCTTAAAATCAGCCTTGGGAGCTTCTGCTTTCTTAACAGTATCTCCGGAACTTACAGACTTTTTTGCCTCTCCTATAATAAGCTGTGCCTCGCTCATACGATCAGTTGCCTGACTTGTAAGACGACCGAGAACAGAAGAGATATCATTGAATTTAACATTCACGCTTTCAATCTCATTAAGAAGCATTGATCTTACAGTAGAGGACATCTCGTTAACCTTATCAGCATGCTTGTTTGCATCATTGACAGTAGCCTTTGCCTGATCGTTTGCTTCCTTTATGCAGGCTTCAGCAGTAACATTTGCGTCATTAATAGTCTTTTCTGCCTTTGAATTAGCTTCACGCAGAATTGCTTCTGCCTTTTCATTTGCATCTGCCATTGTCTTGTCAGCCTCGGTCTTAGCCTGAGTTTTAAGCATATTGACTGTTTTCTGAGCTTCTGCAAAAATAAGCCCCATCTGAGCTGTCGGATCATTAGCGCTTTCTTTAAGTGTAACGATCTCGCTGTTGAGCTTATTAATCTCAGCATCCTTATCCTTGATCTGAGAAGCGACTTCATCTTTCTCCTTATTAATCTGAGCGATAGTCTTGTCTCGCTCTGCAATCTCTTTTGCTTTGCTGCCTAACTCGCTTGTAAGTCTGGAAATCTCCTGCTTTGTCTTGGCAAGTTCAGCGTTATTTGCAGCCTGTTCTGCCGGTGCTGCCACCTGCGGAGCTGCCGACGGATTTGACTGAGCTTCTTTGAGCTGTGCTCTGAGTTTGTCAATTTCCTTCTTGGCTGCCTCAAGAGCCGCAGCAGCCTGTGCATTCTGCTGCTGAGGAGCAGCCGCAGGTTCTTTCTTCTGAGCTTCCTGTAGCTGTGCTTTAAGCTTATCGATCTCTTTCTTTGCCGCTTCAAGAGCCGCAGCTGTCTGGGAATTGGACTGAGCCGCAGCGGCCGCTGCGCCTGGTCCGCCTGCCTTCAACTGATTAATAAGGTTCTGATCAGATTCGTGTTGCTTCTGAAGTTCCTCATTTTCTTTCTTTGCCGCCCTGAGCGCATTATTTGAAGCGTTGAGCTTTTCCTGAAGATTATCTACCTGATTGCGATATTTGATAATTTCCTGCTGATCCACATTGCTTGCAGGTGCGCCTTTTTTAATCTCGTCCTCCAGGGAAACTATTCTGGAATTAAGTTCGTCTATGTAAGCCATAACGTCTTCCTTGACGAATCCCTTTTGCATACCTTTAGTTTCTCTTAAGATTGTTGATTCTGCCATTGTAAAACTCCATTTCCCCTCGAATGAACGAGGTTTGAATATATTCAAGGAAATAATATGCCTTTTAATAATTATAGCATATTCAACATAAAATTTCAACTATTAATCTGTAGAATTTTCATGCTGATTTTAGTGCACTTAATATAAAATAAAAAGAGCTTTTTATACAGATAGTAATAATCTCAAAAATTATCCGCATACGACAAAAAGCGGCTTCCCTGTAAGAGAAACCGCCGAATCAATCACATCAGTTGCCCAACATTTTGAAAATATCGTCAAGATCGTAATCCTGATTTGCAGACGTGCTCTTCGGAGCGCTTCCGTTCAGTCCAAGACCGTCAATAAGGGGATTATCGATCTGGATAACATCTTCTTCAGAAGAAGTTTCATCAGCCCCCGGAACTACATCTTCCTCTTCAAATCCGGCAGCAATAACAGTAATAGTCATCTCATCCTGCATATCTTCCTTGAATGCAGTACCAAAAATAAATTCAACTCCGTCAGCCGCCGTATCTGTTATCATCTTTGTAGCGGCGTCAACATCGGATGAAAGAATATCCTCGGACATAGCGATATTGATAAGAAGCCTCTTAGCACCTGAAATAGAAGTCTCAAGCAGCGGACTGGAAATAACAGCGTTTGCAGCATCTCTTGCCTTGTCCTTTCCGGAACCGTGACCTATAGCCATGTGAGCGTAACCTGCGCCCTTCATGATTGTTGAGACATCTGCAAAATCAAGATTTATGTAACCTTCTTCGACAATAAGGTCAGAAATGCTCTTTACGCCCGTCTTGAGAACATCGTCAGAAAGAGCGAAAGACTGCATCATTGTCAAAGGCTTGTCCAGACCTACGAGAAGTCTTTCATTCGGAATAACGATAAGGGAGTCAACATACTTCTTCAGTTCTGCGATACCTTTTTCAGCCTGAGCCATTTTCTGCTCCCTCTCAAAAAGAAAAGGCTTTGTAACGACAGCGACTGTCAGAATATCCATTTCCTTAGCTATTTTTGCAACTACAGGAGCTGCGCCTGTACCTGTACCGCCGCCCATACCGGCAGTAATGAAAATCATATCGGCGCCTTTAAGATGCGTCTCGATCTCATCACGGTTTTCTTCTGCGCTTCTCTGACCGATTTCGGGCTTATTTCCGGCGCCTCTGCCCTTTGTAAGCTTTGCGCCGATCGGGATCCTTGTTGTAGCTCTCGACTTGTTAAGAGCCTTTGCATCAGTATTGACTGCAATATATTCAATATTACTTACTCCTGAATCGACCATGCAGTTCACGGCATTTCCGCCGCCGCCGCCCACACCGATGACCTTTATATTTACATCGGGTTCAAGCGATTCTTCGTAATTGAAATCAGACATTGTAAAACTCCTCCTACTTGTATTATCCTGTATATTTAACCAAACATGATTACACACTATAAATACACTTATTATTTTAGCATAATATCTGCTTTTTTGCAAGTTATAATTTAAAGTTTTCAAATTTCAGCACATTTAACAATAGCTGTGCATGATTTTAAGCTATTTTTCACAAATATCTATCAATATCCACCATTATCCCAGGTCTGATTTGTACCAGCGTCTCCAGCTTGTACCGTACCGTCGTCCCAGGTCTGACCGTAAATATCCCCCTGCTGCTGATCTGCCTGTGAAGTAGTTTCCGGCTGACTGACCGGATTATTATGTTCTTCAAAAAGCGCTTCCTGATCCGGATTTGACTCTCCTGCCGGAACACTGCTTTCCTGAACGCCGCCCGTATTCTGACTGCCTGTTCCACCGGGAACATCAGCTGGTCGGTCGGTTATTCTGAAACTGCACTGATTTGTGCCTATCATCGTAAGATAGCCTTTTTTTCCTCTTATAGATTCGTCCTGCATTACGCTTTCAGCAAGATTCAGCTTATATTCAACATCACTGCATCCTCCCATACGAAAGATCATTCCGTTCTTGTAAGTAACTACAACGCTAAATTCATCTGTCATATCAACTGCGGTTATATCACTGTCACCTTTTGTTCCAAGACAGGTTATAAGTTCGTCAAACGCTTCTTTCTTACGATCGTTTTCTGTTGAGATCAGTTTTCCGGCAGTAAGAACGGAGGGCTCATAACCGTAAATTACAGGCAGTCCGTTTGATACGTCAGAACCACTGCTATTGTCAAGAATCTTCCCCTTCTTGCTCACCAGAAGAACGCCGCTGCCGTCATTGTAAAAAACATTATACGCAGGAATGCAGCGTGTCACTTTAATCTCTACTGAGGACGGAAATTTTCTTTTGACCTTGGCAGTTTCAACATAAAGCAGCTTGTCCAGTATTTTCTTTTCACTTTTTTCGGAATCGAGTCTCAGAAGATTATCCCCCTTTTCTATGCCCGCCGCATTAACTATTTCTTCTGCGGAGTACATATCGGACTCTCCCGAGACCCGTATCTCATTCAGATTAAATAAAAATGTATAACTAATTGTAATACCTACCGTAAGTACTATCAGTACAACTGCCAATCCGTAAAGATTATTCCAGCGGCTTCGGCGTCTTGTACGCTTGCGGCTGTTATTCCGCTCTACATTTCTTTTCTCAACGTCTTTCATATTATCTCCATATACAGTCAGATGCGGACTATATCACCGCCCAGCTTTCTGACAGCTTCTTCAATTTTTTCGTAACCTCTGTCTATGTGAGATATACGACTGATCTCCGACATTCCCTCTGCCGAAAGAGCTGCCGCTGCCATAGCCGCACCTCCACGAAGATCAGTCGCTTCAACAGCCGCACCGCTCAGAGACGGAACACCTTTTATAATAGCGGCCTTTCCAAGAACCTGTATATCAGCCCCCATTTTTACCAAGGCGTCAGTATGACGGTAACGGCAGTTAAAAATATTTTCCTCAAATACGCTCGTACCCTCCGCCGTTATCAGCGCAGCCATAAGCACCGCCTGAGCATCCGTCGGGAATCCGGGATGAGGCATTGTCCGTATCCTGTCCCTGACCGCCTTTAGTCTTGAGCCGCTCCGCAGATAGATCCTGTCGTCTCTTGTATATATACTGCATCCGGTCTGCTCCAGTACTGACAGAAACGGTTCCATTTCAGCGACGCAGGCATTTGTAAGTATGATCTCTCCTCTTGTGGCGGCAGTCATGGAAAGATAGGTAGCCCCTGCTATACGATCCGGCATGATGCGGTATTCGCAGCCATGAAGTCTTTTTTTCCCCTTGACTACTATCCTGCTCTCCCCGTCCCCGGAAATATCAGCGCCGCAGGCTCGCAGAAAACCGCACAAATCGCAGATTTCCGGTTCTCTTGCCGCATTGTTGATAACAGTCTCTCCCTCTGCCGTAACAGCGCAAAGAATAATGTTTTCCGTTGCTCCCACAGACGGGAATGAAAGGGAGATCCTTGCCCCTCTTGCGCTTCCCGACTGAGTTCTGCATACTATCCTGCCGCCTCCGTCACGAATATCCACCCCCATTTTCCGCAGTGCAGCAAGATGCATATCAATAGGACGGGGACCAAGTTCACACCCACCCGGCACGCTTACGGAACATTCACCTGTGCTTCCCAGCATTGCACCCATAAAAATGATCGAGGATCGCATTTCACGCATCAGAGATTCGGAAATAACCGTTTCGCTTATCACCGACGAGTCGATAACAGCCGTATTCCCTGAAAAATTACACCTGCATCCCACACAATTAAGTATTCTTGCGGCAGAATATACATCAGTAAGCTTAGGGCAGTTATGGAGCGTACACTCTCCTCTGCAAAGCAGTGAAGCTGCCATTATGGGCAAAGCGCTGTTTTTGCTGCCCTGGAGTGACAGCTCTCCTCTGAGACGTCTGCCGCCGTTTATAATCAATTTCTGCATTATACCACCTCACAGCATTTTTTGTATATTATGCTGCGGGCAGGGTATGTGTGAATTCTTAGCTGCGCTTTTTCAACAGCTTTTCAACTACTTCAAGTATGCGTTCATTTATATCGCTGAGATGAAGATCAGCGGCACACTGCGACATTATCTCAATGGTATCCGGCGAATTATACAGCCGCTCTATCTCACTGATAATCTTTTCATTTGTAACGTCTTTCTGCTCGATGACAACGGCCGCTCCCGCTTTTCCGAGTACCATAGCGTTGTGATACTGATGATTACCTGCAACAATAGGAGAAGGAATAAGTATCGAAGCCTTTCCTGCCGATTCAAGTTCCGCAAGAGTTGACGCCCCCGAACGACAGATGACCAGATCGGCAGCTGCAAGACATACATCCATGTCGTTTATGTACTCGGTTATACGCAGACGGCTGCTTTTCAGCGGAATTCCTGATTCTTCCATTGCTTTCGGAAAAGTATCCTTTCCCATACCGCCGTAGCCGTGAATATGATTGATCTTCAATCCATTCCGGACGTGCCACCTGACGGTCTCGGTCATAGTGTCGTTTATACATCCAGCCCCCAGACTTCCGCCAAAAGAGAGAATCGTGAAACTGTCGTCAAAACCAAGCTTTTTTCTTGCTTCAGATTTGCTGACAGAATTGATATTACTTCTTACCGGAAGTCCCGTTACACTGTATTCAAACTTACTCTTATCCATGAATTCCAGAGCCTCTATTACCGTAAGCATAACGTAATCAACTTCTTTTGAAAGAAGTCTGTTTGTAACTCCGGGATAGGCGTTCTGTTCATGTATAGCAGTGGGAATACCCATTTTTGCTGCCTTACGTATTACGGGACCGGCGGCATATCCGCCTGTGCCTATAGCGATATCCGGAGAAAATCCCTTGATTATCTCTTTTGCACGCTTTCCTGAAACTGCCAGATACGCAAGCGCCTTGGCGTTTCTTCCGATATTCTCAAACGATATCTTTCTCTGAAATCCCGCCACCTTGATGGTTTCAATTCTGTAGCCGGCTTTCGGCACAAGCGTGGATTCCATGCCCCTTGGCGTTCCTGCAAAAAGGAATTCGGAGTCGGGATATTTTTTCTTGATTATATCTGCAATAGCAAGACCGGGATTGATATGTCCTCCCGTGCCTCCGCAGGCGATGAGTACTTTCATATTGTCACCTTTCTGATAAGTTCTGGCGCATTACGCTGACGTTCTTCCGTCTGATAAAGTTTTTTTCTGCTTCTGGACAGATTTTTTCTTCTTTGCCCTGTGTTCCTCGGGATAGTATCTTTGCTGAGAAATATTCAACATGATCCCCATTTCGGCAAGCTGCATTATAAGAGCCGTGCCGCCGTAGCTGAAAAACGGCAGACTGATTCCCGTATTGGGGATAAGATTGCTTACAACCGCCAGATTCAGTACTGTCTGTATACCGATCTGTGTTGTGATTCCGACAGCAATTAACATTCCGAAGCGATCCTTACAGCGCACTGCGATCGAAAAGCCCTCGACTACAAGAAGGAAGAAAACAAGAATTATAGCCAGAGCTCCAATAAATCCCAGTTCCTCGCAGACGATAGGAAAAACAAAGTCGTTTTTTGTTTCAGGAAGATAAAGATACTTCTGACGTGAATTTCCAAGACCCAGACCGAAAAGTCCGCCCGAACCAATAGCTATAATTGAATTAGCAGTCTGCCAGGTATCGTTAAGCACGTCGGCAAAAGGATTCTGCCAGGACTTTATTCTGACCGAAACATAGCTTTCAGGTATATTCGCCTGAACAACGATAATTATTACCGCAGCAGCAAGCACTGATGTTCCCAGAACAAGAAACTGCTTCCTGTTTGCGCCGCCGCAGAGTATCATTGCTACTGAAATTGAAGCCACAAGAATGATACCGGACAAATGCGGTTCCAGAAAAAGCAGGAATGCATATATACCCATAAGAAAAGCGTATTTTACGATTCCCACCCGGAAATTATCCATTTTCTTACCGTCACGCTCCATACTGTATGCGAAAAAAATGATAATTGCAAGCTTTGCCACCTCAGACGGCTGGAAGCTCAGGGACGAGCCAAGAGAAAGCCATCTTTTAGCGCCCATAGTACCGCCTTCGTCGCTTCCGAAAAACAACACGACTACAAGCAGAACAGCGCCGAGAAAATAAAGAAGTCCGGCTATATTGAACTTCTTTATGACTGGAAGCTTGATATTTTTCAGATTGTGATAATCCATTTTCATAAAGAAAATAAGAGCTATAAAACCAATAACAGCATTTTTTGCCTGATTTTTCGCATAATAGAGACCGTCACCGCCGTGTTCGCTGTATGCCCAGGCATAGCTTGCGGATGACATCATTACAATGCCGACCACAAGAAGTATCATTACATAAGCAAAAAAGGAAAGGCTGAGATCGCTGTTTCTTCCTTCACCCACAAAGGTTTTCCATAGCTGATTGAAGGTTGTTTGTTTCTTTTGTCTGCCTGTTGCCATGCGTTTCTCCTTTCCTATTCTCCGTAGCTGCCGGAGATCATATCGTTCCGTCAAACTTTTTCTTAAGTCGATCCATAATCGCTCAAAGCAAGGTTATTATTCCCAGAACTCCGAAAATAATGCCCGCAATCGTGAAAGTTATAACTATTTTATATTCGCTGAAACCGCTCATTTCAAAATGATGATGTATCGGAGTCATCTTAAAAATACGCTTTCCCTCGCCTGTTTTCTTTTTTGTATATTTAAAATATGAAACCTGTATAACAACTGAAAGCGCTTCAAGAATATACACAAGAGCAGTCAGGAACAACAGCAGATGATTATGGAGAACAAGTCCCACGCTGGTAACGGCTGCTCCAAGGAACATCGAACCGGTATCTCCCATAAAACACTTTGCCGGATTGAGGTTCCAGATAAGAAAGCCCAGACATCCGCCTGCAAGAGCCATAGTAAAAAGCGAAAGCTCCGTTTCCTTGAGAATAGCGCAGCAGACAGTAAAAATCAGCATTGCCGCAAACGTAACAGATCCGCACAATCCGTCCACGCCGTCAGTAAGATTGACGGCATTTGTAAGATAGATTATCACGGGTATCATTATTATATAGTAGAAAATACCGAGTGACGGCGTCTGCCAGAATCCGAGGTTTATGCTTGTGGAACTGTCGCCAAACTTATGCAATGCAAAAAGAAATCCTACGGAAAACACCATCTGGAGGGCGATCTTCTGCATGGGGCTGAGTCCGTCGTTTTTCTTTCTTGCCACCTTGGTAAAATCGTCGATAAATCCGATCAGTCCGAATAAAACAGAAAAAACTATAACACTCAGCATTCTGTAAAATGAATGCCATACAGCCTCGGAGGTAACATCGATACCTCCTCTGATCCTGTAAATCCAGTATCCGATCATAGCTGAAAGCACCGAAGCGATAATAAACATAAATCCGCCCATTGTGGGAGTTCCCTGTTTGCTGGCGTGCCATTTGGGTCCGTCCTCCGTTTTTATAGGCTGACCAAATTTTATTCTTCTGAGAAAGGGAATGAGAAAAATTCCCGATACTCCAGCCACTACAAATGAAAGCAGCGTTACTGCAAGATTTATTATCCAATAAGACATTATGTGTTCCCTTTCTTTACCTTGATTGTTTACTTCTCACTGCGCAGTAATTCCAGTCCTTCACGGACGATCTCCCGTTCGTCAAAATGAATATGCTTCATGCCTGCAAGTATCTGATAATCCTCATGCCCCTTGCCTGCAAGAACTATTATATCATCTTTTTCCGCAATTTTCAAGGCATGGAAAATAGCTTCCTTTCTGTCCGTCACAACGTCATAAGGAATGCTGCTGTCTTTCAGCCCTTCAAGTATATCGCTGATAATGGCTTCAGGATCTTCATTTCTGGGATTATCAGACGTTACGATCAGCTTATCCGCATATTTAGCCGCAGATGCCGCCATTTTCGGACGCTTTGCTGCGTCACGGTTTCCGCCGCAGCCGAAAAGACATATAAGATCATGCTTTGTATACTCACGGACGCTGCGAAGAATATTCTCAACTGCATCCGGGGTATGAGCGTAGTCGCAGATAACCGTGAAATCCGTATCCGTCGGGATCACCTCGCATCTGCCCTTGACCCCGACGCACGATTCAACGGCAGATATAATACTGTCAATACCAAGACCGGCTTTAAGACATACAGCCATTGCAGCGGTTAGATTAGAAACATTGAAAGCGCCGGGCATACGTGATCTTACCAGGTAGGATTTATGACCGTCGCAGAACCAGAAGCTTGAACCGCTTGCCTTGATCTTTATACCATCGGCATAAAAATCAGCGACGGACTTTACACTGTAACTGAGCTTATCACAAGTTATTTCCTCAAAAAGCCTTCTGCCATACTCATCGTCGTCGTTAACGATCGCCGTATCGCAGATATCAAAAAGCATTTTCTTTGCCTGATAATAGTTCTCCATATCCTTATGATAATCCAGATGATCCTGAGTAAGATTAGTGAAAACAGCTATATCAAAATGAGAGCTTCCTATTCTGTTCTGGACAAGTCCGAACGAACTTACTTCCATGACTACGTATTCACAGTGTTCATCTGCCATCTGGCGAAGCAGAGCCATAAGATCATATGTAAGCGGCGTAGTATTTTCAGTATGAAGTATTTTATCGCCGATCTCGTTCTGTATCGTGCCTACAAGACCGGTTTTATGACCGTTTGCCGTCAGGATATACTTTATGACATTGGTAATGGTAGTCTTACCGTTTGTGCCGGTGACTCCTATCATTTTAAGTTCCCGTTCCGGATGGCCGAACCATGCAGCGCATAGCTTTCCGTAAAGCACACGTGAATTATCAGTGAGAATCTGTCTGTCGCCAAGCCCCAGATCACGTTCGCATACTACTGCGGCAGCGCCTTTTTCAAGCATTTCGGCAGCCGCATTGTGACCGTCGAAGCTTCCGCCTCTGACGCAGACAAAGAGAGTTCCATCCGTTACTTTTCTTGTGTCGTCGGTAACTGAGCTTATTTCAATGTCTCCAAGCATTGTTTCCGCATTATTTTCAAGAAGATCGCATAGTTTCAAGCAAATCACTCCTTTTAAAAATCAGAGATTTTTTGTTTCAATTTCCGTGATATCGTATCAGTCTCCGCTGTCGTAAACGGTGAGTTCCAACTCTATGGTAGTTCCCACCGGAACCGTAGTGCCCGGATCTATCGACTGACTGCTTACAACAGCCTCATCTCTTATAGCTCCTTTGGCAACGTAATTGAGCTGGCAATATGTAAGCTGCTCGTTTGCCCATTCAAGATAACCGTTTGTTACATCCGGAACAGTCGTGTATTCAACCGTATGGCTCGGCTCGGTGTACAGATATACGCATCCGTCCTTTGCTACAGTTTTTCCCGTTACCGGGGACTGTGCAACTACTTCAATGCCGTTGCCAATGACTTCATACTGTACGCCCATACCCTCAAGAGTCTTTTTCGCATCGTCAAGAGAGCCTTCAAGAAGAGGTACTTTGACATCAAGGTTTTTAAGCTCTTCATCGGTATATTCAGGACTGATACCCAGATACGGCAAAACATCGGTAAGGATATCTCTTGCAGTAGGAACGGCAACAACGCTGCCGTAGTATCTCTCATTTTCCTTGTCAGGCATATCCGCCATTACAAGGAGAACTATCTCAGGATCGTCGGCGGGAGTGAAGCAGACATATGAAGCAGCATATTCGTCTTTCATATCTCCTGCGCTCAGTCGCTCTGCCGTACCAGACTTTCCGCCGATAGAATAGCCTTTTATCGCAACGTTTCCAGTGCCGGTGCCGGTGCCTCTGACTACGTTAAACAGAGCTTCCCTCATAATTGCGGAGGTGTCCTCTGATATTACCTGACGGCGTACTGTTCTTTCGTTCTTGAAAACGACGCTCCCGTCATCGTCCACGATCTTGTCAACCACATAGGGCTGGAGCAGATATCCGCCGTTAATCACTGCACAATAGGATGTTATCATCTCTATGGGCGTTATAGTCTCGCCCTGTCCGAAAGAATTTACCGCAAGGTCAACGTTGGTCATATCCTTGGCATCCATTATAATGCCCGAACTTTCCGCAGGCAGATCGATCCCTGTTTTCTGGTCAATGCCAAAGGCGTCCAGGTAATACGAAAATTTTTCAATGCCAAGTCTCTTTCCTATTTCCATAAAGGCCGGGTTGCATGAATGAGTAAGCGCCTCCTGATATGTCTGCGCTCCGTGACCTTCATGCTTATGACACTTTATCGGTTCGGGATGACCTTCAATCTTGACAGCGCCGGAGCAAAAGAATGAATCCTTCGCAAGATCAATGAGATTTTCTTCAAAAGCCGCAGCGCTTGTTATCACCTTGAAAACTGAACCCGGCTCATATACCTCGGTAATGTTTTTGTTGCGCCACTGCGTCTCACGCTCCTCGGCAAGCTTCTTGTCAGCTTCCGTCTCGTTTTTCAGCGCTTTTATTGCAGCCTCTTTATCCTCAGCGATTTTATACGGATTATTAAGGTCGTAACTCGGATACTGAGCCATAGCGTAGATTGCACCAGTCTTGACATTCATAAGAATAGCGCAGCCCCTGTTTTTTACTTTGAACTTTTCAACCATTTCCTGGAGATGCTGTTCCAGACAGTACTGCATATTCATATCTATTGTCAGATACACGTCGTCGCCATTCTTGGCGTCATACGTTTTAGAATATCTGTACGGAAGCTCGTTTCCATTGGAATCCTTTGCAGAGATCGTCCTGCCGTCAATACCGGACAGATACTCGTCGTATGAGGCTTCAATGCCGTACATTCCGTTGCCGTCAGCAGAAGTAAATCCGATAACGGAAGCTGCCAGCTCAGACTGCGGATAATACCGCTTCGTATCTTCCTCAACTGCAAGTGAAACAAATCCGTATTTATTGAAGAAACTGAGTATCTCGTCAGCCGTAGGTTTTTCAACCTGATCCTGGAGCACACTGTACTGCGTATCTTCCTCCATAGCCTTGCGGACTCTATCCGGTTCGATTCCCAGCTTTTCCGACAGAAAAGCCACAGTCTGCTCGCTGAAAGCGTATGAGGATTCGGGAAGAGCGTTCTTTTCCACTCCGTTTTCATCATATTCGGGCTTGTAGTCGCCGTTTTTTTTGTCCGCATTCCTCTTATCTATACGCTTTTGCAGCTCTTCAAGCTCGTTTTTATACATTGACGGATCAAGAAAGACCTTATACACCGTTGCACTCTTGGCAAGAACGTTTCCGTTAGCGTCGTAAATTGAACCTCTGTGAGCTGATATCGTTATGGACCCGAAATGCTGACTATTTGCCATGGCCTGATATTTATCATTGTTAATAACAGATATTTTGAAAAAATTCAGAGCAATAAGGAAAAACAGCACGAAAAATACGGCCGTCATGATAATTTTTGTTCTGAATCTCATAGATTGTGATGGATTATAATTTGCCATAAAAGCCTCCTTTGCGGCGGATAATTCATAATGGGACAGCTTATGTTATGAATTATAAATAGAATAAGGCAGGGTTTTATATCTGCCCCGCCTTTGAACATCTTATCAGATATGATGTCCGTTTCCATTTGATACGACGAAGGATTTTCGCTGTTCAAGCGTGGAACCGCATTCCCGGACTGTTAATTCCGCAGTCCGGGAAAGTGATCCCTTATTCCGACCACTCGCTGTATCTCCGTGTCCTACATATAACCTCGGCTTTAATTTATTGTTTCGCCGATAGTATTCTATCAATTTAACAGGCAGTCTTTTTAATATTTATATTTGTACTACCCTTTGAAATATTCCGCACATTTATCAAAAAAATCCCCGATCTTGTCGAAAAAAGATTTTTTCTGTTCCGGAATATTAACTACGTCACCAGTCTGTATCTTAATGAATTCGATCTGCGAAGGATCTATCTTCTGCATACCGAGTACATTTTCCGCATATTCTTCGACGTTTTTAGCAGACATTTTGCTTTCAAGCTCAGAATGCAGCCTTGTGTTTTCTGCTTCTGTCAGTTCCAACTCGTGATTAAGAGAAGAAACCTTATTATACACAGTATTTCTTCTGTCAAGCGAATATATTACTGAACCGAGCAGCACCGCTGCAAGCAGCGAGAGCATAACAATCCTCATTACCGAACCTCTTCTGGCTTCGGTGCGCCTGTAGCTTATCTGCGGTTTTTCTTCCTCTTCAGTTTCAGGCTCTGACGTTTTGACAGACTCGTCGCTGTATTCATTCTGAGTGCCGGAGTATCCATAGCTGTACTCGTCGTCATAATAATAAACGGTATTATCAGCCATCTGCTTCCGCACTCCTTTCTATCACTCTGAGTTTTGCGCTTCTGCTTCTGTTGTTTCTTTCCAGTTCCTTTTCGTTAGCTTCTATTGGTTTTCTGTTCACAAGATTCCCCTGCGGCTTGCGCCCGCATACACACTGGGGGAAATCCGGAGGACATATACATCCCCTGCACCAGCCTGCAAATCTCTGTTTGACAAGTCTGTCCTCCAGAGAATGAAAGGTTATGACTGCAAGTCTGCCTCCTGCCTTCAGGCTGCTGAACGCATCGTCAAGTCCGTGAGACAAATGCTCAAGTTCTCCATTCACTGCTATCCTTATTGCCTGGAAGGTCTTTTTACAAGGGTTTTTTTCACGTCTTGCTTTCTGAGGAACGCTGTTCCTGATAATATCAGCCAGCTGAGATGTTGTCTCAACAGGTCTGACTGCACGCTCTTTCACAATATTTCCTGCAATACGCCGTGAGAATTTCTCTTCGCCGTATTCAAAAATAATTCGTGCCAGCTCCTGTTCGGAATATGTGTTGACAATATCCGCAGCGCTCATTCCCTCCTTGCTCATACGCATATCAAGTGGAGCGTCCAGGTGATATGAGAAGCCTCTGCTTCCCTCGTCAAGCTGATACGAGGACACGCCAAGATCCATAAGGATACCGTCAACAGCGTCTATCTCCATTTCGTCCAGCACCCTGCGAAGCTGTGAATAATTACTGTGAACGACCTGTGCATTGCCGAATTCCGACAGTCTTTCTGTAGCTGCGGCTATGGCATCCGGGTCACGGTCAAGTGAAATAAGCCTTCCCTTATTGCTGAGTCGGGACGCTATAAGATAAGAGTGACCGCCTCCTCCGGCTGTACCGTCAATGTAGATACCATCCGGACGAATATTAAGCCCCTCCATGCATTCCTCCGCCAGCACGGGGATATGGGTAAATTCCATTCTTCGTTTCTCCTTTTTCCGGGCCTGCAGCGCCTCTAAGCTCACCGATTTTTCACGGGCCTGACTGTAAGCACACCGGACAATATAAATCTTATCAAAGGACGAGATCTGCCAGCACGTCATTAATATCTCCGATAGAAATGCTGCTGCTGAATTCCTCCCACTTCGCTCTGTTCCAGATCTCGGCTCTGTTTTCAGAACCGATAACCACAACTTCATCCTCCGAACCTATTTCCGCATGATCTCTGAGAGTCTGGGTAATAAAGATCCTTCCCTGCTTGTCCGGCACCTGTTTATCGGCGCAGGAAAGAAGCAGACGGCGAATGTCGCTTCCGGCTTTTCCTTTTACGGAATAGAGCTTGCTTCTGTACACCTGAAATTCCTCAGGGGAGTAAACGGCGATATAACGATCATCATGGCCGGCACAGAGATAAAACTCCGGGCCAAGGATCTCACGAAGCTTATTGGGGAAGCTCATACGCCCCTTTTGGTCAATACTCGGATAATAAGTACCGCACAACGGATCCGACATGATCTTCGCCTCGCTTTCGTTTTTATTCAGAAGTGAAAAGTTCCACCAAAATTATGGAATTTTTTACAACTCATCACCTTTTTTCACCCTACAATAATTTTATCACTTTATCGCACATTTTACAAGATGTAATTATATACAATGCTAAACAAGTATTTGCCCGATTTATTGGTAATTATTATCAAAAGGCATTATAGAGAAACATATGCAAAAACAAACATTTGCCATAAGGTATGAAAAAATCCAAAGCTGCCGATATTGTTCATTAATATAAGGTTTTACAAGTAATAACATAAAAGCAAGCCCTTATGCAGAG
>CAMZZN010000016.1 GCA_947345935.1 uncultured Ruminococcus sp. | reverse complement strand
AGAGGGGTGCGGGTCTCCGGTGGAGACCTCTCGCAAAGCGAGAAGCACCGACCGAACCGACAGGTGAGACCACGGGCAACTGTCAGGAGCAGAGTCCCCACCTAAGTTAATGACATTGCGCAAACAGCAGAGCAGCTTTGATTTATCTGATATTAAAGCTTTTATTTTATTTTCCAAACATTTTCCGCATAATCAGCGATTGTACGGTCAGAACTGAATTTTCCCGCATTGCACATATTGAGCCACTGCTTTCGTGCAAATGCAATACGGTCTGCACTGTAGTCATTGATGCAGCGAAGTTTTGTATCAACGTAACTTCTGAGATCGCCAAGCAAATAATAGTGATCCGGTTTATGCCAGCTTGCGCCGTCAAGAAGAGACGTATACAGTTCACGGAAATCACCGCTGCCGCCGTCAGATACAGTGCCGTCAATAAGAGATAAAACCACTTTGCGTATCATGGGATCACCGGCAAATACCGCACGGCTGTCGTATTCCGGAACAATATCTTCCAGTTCCTCGACTCTTGCGCCGAAGATATAATTATTCTCCTCGCCAGCTTCCTGAACTATCTCAATATTTGCTCCGTCGTATGTTCCCAGAGTTACAGCGCCGTTAAGCATAAGCTTCATGTTGCCCGTGCCGGAAGCTTCCGTTCCGGCAGTGGATATCTGCTCGGAAACATCTGCGGCTGCAACCAGTTTTTCAGCATAGGAAACGTTGTAATTCTGAACAAAAACTACTTTGAGAAGATCTTTGGTTTCAGGGTCGGATGATACTATTCTTCCAATCTCGTTAATATATTTGATTATAGCCTTTGCACGCTTATATCCCGGAGCAGATTTTGCACCGAAAATGAATGTTGTCGGTGTGAAATTCTTTATGCTGCCATCTTTGATTCCATAGTATATCCACAAAATCGAGAAAGCGTTAAGCAGCTGTCTTTTGTATTCATGCAGACGCTTAATCTGAATATCGTAAACAGATTCAGGATCAATTTCCACATTGTCGTGTTCCCTGATAAATCCGGAAAGCTGAACCTTTTTCCCCTGCTTGATATCAATAAATCTGCGGAGAATTGCTTCATCATCGGCATACTTTTCCAGCTCTTTAAGCATATCCAGATCAACCGTCCATTTATCCGTTCCAAGAAGTTCTGTGATAAGACCGGACAACTCGCTGTTACACAGGGCAAGCCACCGCCGCTGAGTGATGCCGTTAGTCTCATTCAGGAAACGCTCCGGATAGATGCTGTACCAGTCTGCTAGAACAGTATCTTTAAGGATCTGAGTATGAATCTCTGCCACGCCGTTTATATGGCTGGATGCATAGCACGCCATGTCAGCCATGTGAATAAGTTCTCCTTTGATTATCTTGATTCGGTTAATTTTTTCTTTCTGTACTCCCTTAGTGTACATATCAGCTATCAAAGACTCGTTGATCTGAATGATAATCTCGTAAATCCTGGGGAGAAGCTCCTTGACCAGACCTATCCACCATTTTTCAAGAGCTTCCTGCATTACGGTATGATTTGTATAGTTGAATATCTTTTTCGCCATTTCAAGAGCCTTTTCAAAGGTATATCCCTCATAATCGACAAGCTGACGGATAAGCTCAGGTATCGAGATAACAGGATGCGTATCGTTAAGCTGAATGGAAATATAATCGGCAAGATTATCAACTGTTCCATGTATTGCCTTGTGCTTTCTAATAATGTCCGTCAACGACGCACAGCTAAAGAAGTACTGCTGCTTAAGACGAAGCTTTTTACCCTCGTTGGTATCATCATTTGGATAAAGCACACGGGAAATATCCTCGGCAAAAATTTTTTCCTTTGAGGCTTCAAGATAATTCTGGTTATTAAATGTTTCAAAGTCAAATTCTTTTAAAGGCTCAGCCTGCCAGAGACGGAGAGTTCCCACATTATCGGTTTTGCATCCGAATATGGGCATATCGTAAGGCACAGCCTTAACAGTCTGACCGTTGAAGCTCACAAGAACCGCCTCATCTCTGCGCTCCGACCATGGATCGCCGTTTCTCGACCAGTCGTCCGCTTCTTCACGCTGGAATCCGTCTACGATAGACTGCTTGAATAAACCGTATTTATAGCGGATTCCATAGCCGTCAAGAGGCAGATCCAGCGTTGCCGCACTGTCAAGAAAACAGGCTGCAAGACGTCCCAGACCGCCGTTTCCAAGAGCAGCGTCCTCTATTTCTTCAAACTCGGACATTTCAAATCCGAAATCATTGCGGAGTACTTCTGCAACATCATCGTATATTCCAAGACAGATCAGATTATTCTGGATAGCTCTGCCCACAAGAAATTCCATTGAAAGATATGCCGCACGTCTGCCGGAAAGATGCTTTTCACGGCTTTTCTGCCACTGTTCCGAATACATTTCCATTACGGCTTCTCCAACCGCATTATGCACTTCATACACGGAATCACCGTGCCAGTTTTTGAGTTTCTCGCTTAATTTTTCCTTTAATAAATTCTTATCCATTTTATAAAACCTCCGGATTATCTATTATAAATTTTATTAAGCTTTTTGATTTTTTTAGCAAGCTCCGGCGTAAAATCGCTTTCTTTAGTCCGGAACTGCCAATTGCAGCCAAGAGTTGACGGCGTATTCATTCTGCCGTCAGGGGGACTGTTCAGAAAATCTTGAATCTGAGCCACTGCGACTTCCGCAACGCTTGACCAGGCTGCTCGTATAACAGCGGGCGCAATTTCTTTTTTCTTCTTTACATCAAGATATTTCCTGGTAAATTTCAACGATTTCGCATCCATTTTTTCTATCCAGCCGCTGAGAGTTTCATTGTCGTGAGTACCTGTATATACAAAACAATTGGTACTTGCAAAATTATGCGGCAGATGCTCGTTCTCTCCGTCGCTGAATCCGAACTGAAGAACTTTCATTCCGGGATATCCGCATTTATCCAGCATTTCACGCACTTCCGAAGTAATAAATCCAAGATCCTCGGCAATTATATTCAGTCTGCCCAGCTTCTCTTCTGCAAGACGGAAAAGCTCATAATTCGGACCTTTTTTCCACTCGCCTACTGTAGCGTCCTTGCTGCCGTATGGGATCGTGTAATAACTTTCAAATCCACGGAAATGATCGATACGGACAATATCGTAAAGCTGCGAGGCAGATCTTATGCGGTCTATCCACCACTCATATCCGGTCTTTTTATGATATTCCCAGTCATAGAGCGGATTGCCCCAGAGCTGACCGGTAGGTGAAAAATCATCAGGAGGACATCCTGCCACAGAAACGGGACGATGCTTTCTGTCAAACCAGAACAGTTTATGGTTTCCCCACGCCTCAACGCTGTCCAGAGCGCAGTATATCGGGATATCGCCTATTATTTCTATACCGTTGCCGTTTGCATATTTTTTCAGTTCGTGCCACTGACGACTGAACTCAAACTGGATAAATTTATAGAAACCGATCTCCTTTTTAAGCTCCTTTTTTGCTGCGGCAACAGCCTTCTGCTTGTGCATAGCTATGTCGTTTTCCCACTCATACCAGGCTTTTCCTTCATGTGCGAACTTCAAAGCCATGAAAAGACTGTATTCTTCAAGCCAATGTTTATTTGCTTCGCAGAATTTACGGTACTGCGGAAATTTAGACGCCCTGAATCTTGAATACGCAACTCTTAGAACATCAAAGCAATGATCCCAGATAATGCTGTAATCCACCTTGTCCGGTTCGCTTTCCCAGATAATTGAAGCGAATTCGTCACGTTCCAGAAGTCCGTCTCCCTCCAGGATCTCAAAATCAATGAAGTACGGATTTCCGGCGTTTACCGAGAATGACTGATACGGCGAATCGCCGTAGCTTGTAGGAGAAAGGGGCAGGATCTGCCAGCATTTTACCCCGGATTTTTTCAGAAAATCAACAAATTCAAAGGCATGACGCCCCATTTTTCCGATACCGTACTCTGACGGCAGGCTTGAAATATGCATTAATATGCAGCTTTTTCGCATTTTTTACACCTCTTGTTAACTTATCTCAATAACATTGCAGAGTTATTTCAGTTCTGTCAAACCGCCTGTTTATGAGATCTTCCTTTTTTATATAGAAATAAAGATTTCCACCGTCTCCGGCAATATCATCAACTTAAGTGGGACTCTCTCCCAACACCCCTGCCAAAGGTGGAATACACCATATTGTTGTATCCAATCATTAATTCCGCTACATACTCAATCTAAAAGAGATAACTGACAAAGCTGTACATTACCTCCATCAAAAAGTATATTTTCCAACTATTCGTTAATAATACCTATGATAAATTTTTAATGAACCGAGGAAATCATATGAAGATCTCACAGTACACTTTTGCCTTTCTTATGGGCTATTTTATGTATAGCCTAATCGAGATACTTAACCGTGGCTACACCCACTGGACAATGTCGCTGACAGGCGGTGCTATCCTTGCCATTCTTTACGGCATAAACAGTCACAGCGCCATGACTCTTATCAAAAGCTGTTTTATTGGCGCTGTAATAATCACTGCAGTAGAGTTTACCGTAGGTATATTTGATAATCTCATAATGGGCTGGAACGTCTGGGATTACTCAGATATGCCGCTGAACATTCTTGGACAAATTTGTCCTCATTTTACGGTATATTGGTTTTTACTCTGTATCCCGGCATATTATTTATGTATGCTTATAAGAAAAAAATTTTCTAATACCCCTCCCGACAGAGTCTGACAAGCATATCAACGTAAAATTCCCGCACATCAAATCCGTTGATATTTTCACGATTAAGATCAATTACATCTCCGTGGCTTATTCCTCTTCTGGTTACAGGACGAATAAGACGATGATTGCCATGAACAGCGGAATTATCCCAGACAAGACCATCATTTTCACCGTTAAGCTTTTTTATCATTCTATACCCTATATTAAGCGGAAAACCAGCAGAAGAAGCCGACTGCATCACTGTCATAACGCTTCTATAAGAAACAAGCGGAGAATCTGGCATCTGCTCATCATAACTTCTGGCATGAACAGCGCTGAGGTCGTGTATTCCAGCCATAAAATCGGGATTTTTATCGCCAAGCTTTGAATAAATCCCGTTATACCTCTTAGCTATAAATGCAACAACGGAAGAAGGTACCTTATTAAGGAGATAATCGACCATATCGCAGCCCTTATGCGGAGTATTTATCGTTGTAAGGGTTGCAACATATTTATCCATTCCAAGGCAACTTATTGCATAACGGCTGTCCAGTCCGCCCTTTGAATGAGCTATAATATTAACTTTTTCAGCACCGGTTTCGTTAATAACTTTCAGAATTGTTCTGCGAATCTCTTCCGCACTTTTTGCAACTGAACTTGACGATTGCTGTTTGCCATAATAAATATCTGCTCCATTACGGATAAGCGCAGCTGGAATTCGTCCCCAATAATTAAAAAACTGCCAATCTCGGAAAAAAATCCCATGAACCAGAATAATGGGATACTTTGTACGACAGACCCTGCTTTCGGCACGAGCGTTTTCAAGCTCTATTCTATCGCTTTCAACAATGTATTCCATTCCAGCAATTTTATAAAACTTTCTTACCAAAAACAGATTGAATATAGGAAACCACCAAAAGCAAATCATTAAAATATGATGTTTAATTTTTATCTGCCTTGAATTCAAAGCAATGCGTATAATTCCGGCAAACATGAGTATCCCGACCGAAACTACCGGCATAACAACTGCAAAAATCGAATTGATCACGCCGCTTTGAAGTTTTTTAACAAAGAATACCGTGAGTATAAGAGTTTCTGCAGCAATAGAAAACATTGAGAGCCTAACAATACATACTCCTCTGTTAAGCCGCCTGATTTTTTTATTACCGGATTTTTCTCCTCCATTTCTGAAAATTATGCATATATAAACAAGTGAGAATAAAATTGTAAACGTAATCTTTAATGCATTACCCAACGGCAATAGATTCCATAATGGGATAAGGCTACAAAAAATAACGAGTGAGAGAAACTCTAAAATAAATTTTAATTTTTTCATACTTCTCCTAAAAAACAAGGCTGTTCGTTTTGACGGAACAGCCTTTCACTTGTGAGATTAATAATTCTTGTTTGAATCTGCGTTGAAGAAATTATTGCTGCTTTCTGTATAGTAATCATTAGCTTCAAGTGACAGAAAATCTTCGTCCTCTATGTCAGGAAGCCTTGCGCCGCAGCGTCCGCAGAACTGAAAACGATCGTTAACCTCTGCATCGCACTTGGGACAGATCTTATAACCCCTGATCTGATTAAGCTCATATCTCATTTTCTTGATTCTTCTGCGTCTCTGATCTATGTCATCACAAAGCAGTTTAAGCTGTGCAGGATCATCATTAGGATTTTTGTAGTATTTCTTACCAATATCAGTAAAAATTTCAACAATTCTTTCTTCCTCATAAAGAATCTTTCTCTTCAGGTTATTACCCTCAGAAATGTTTTTAGCCTTTTCGGACACTCCTCTGCTTGCATCATTGAATTTATCAAGAAGACCCATTGTACATCACTCCTGTCGGAAAATCTATAAATATTATATAATCATTATACAACATTCTGGTGATTATTGTCAAGCGTTTTCAAAATAAATTTAAATACGCAGCGACAATTTGTGAATTATTCACATTTCAGCAATATCATTTTCGGTAAGCTGAATAATTCCGCCTCTTGTAAGAGAATCGGCTGCATGGATATTGTCGTCAACCCTTATAACAAAAGAAACCGATCTGTCCGACTTGCCGATAAAAGCATAGAGATACTCCAGATTAACGCCGTCTGCTCCCAGAATATCAAGAACACGGCTGAGCTGTCCGGGAGAATCGGGAATGGAAATTGCCAGAATTTCCGTAACAGTAACGGCATATGCGGCTTCTTTGAGAAGTCTGACTGCCTTGTCCGTATCGTTTACGATAATGCGGAGTATACCGAAATCCTTTGTATCCGCAAGGCTGAGCGCCCTGAGATTGATTCCGCTCTCTTTCAGAAGCTTCATTACTCCTGCCAGTCGATTAGGTTTATTGTCCACAAAAACTGAGATCTGTCTTACGTTTGCCATAAAAAATCCTCCTTTAAATTAATTTATTCAACTTTAACAAATGCCGGATAGTATATCTCTCCGTCGTCCGCTATATAGAACCAGAGAGGATATGTATTTTTTGCATAGTCCGGACATTTTTCCGACTCTTCGTCAACATACATTTTAATAAGTCCGGGATATTTCTTGCTTTCTTCGTATTTACCGTTATTCAGAAGTTCATCGTCGGCGTTATACCATTCCCACTCGCCGTCGGAGAATTGAATCGTTGAATCAAGGTCGTGATAAAAACTTTCTGCACATTCTAACCATTCCTGATTTTCTTCAATCTGATACCTTGATTGCTCAACTTCTTTAATTTGATACATTAACTGCTCATCTTCTTTAACCGTATCTTCTAAATTGTATTTCAGGGTAAAATCCCTGCCCTTTTTATACTTACCAGCTAACTTGATGCCATATGTGTCTGTGCAAAGAAATTTATCTACAGTTTTTAGTGTATTCGGACAATCAGTATCAATTGATATACCTGTAAAACGAATAAATGGAAGCACAGTAAAACTGCTCAATTTATCAATTAAATTCATTGGCGGAACAACTAATTTCCAATATGAACCTATCTTGTTCAGCTTCTGCATTCTCTCAATTACAGCTTCAGCGACACGAGAATTATCTGCATCATCAAGCTTATCATCGATATTAGTTTTAGTATCATTGTCAGGAACAATAAAATTTTCATAAGAAAACTTTATTATTCCATTCTCAACCGAGAATGTTCCGTCATAATAATTCCACTCCGATACTCCATCTTGTACTGGCATTACAAACTTATCCCCAGAAAATTTTATAACATACGGATTGTATTCTGCATCAGTATCTTCCTGGAATTCCTTTGCCTGTTTAATACTATACTTGATTCCCTTGTCAATGCTGTCCCTAAATGCTTTTATGTTGGTGTCAAGCGGAATTATCGCCGTATACTCGCTTTTTCCCTTTGTTGATAATGCATCGCCTTTACTGCCTTTTTCATTTTCTTTGTCTCCGCAAGAAACAAACGCTCCTGCGCATAATACTCCTGCAATAGCTGCTGATACGATTTTTTTCATATCAACCTGTCCCCTATCAATCATGAAGCTTACGCCTGTCGATAACACGGACAGCCTTGCCCTCGCTTCTGGTGATTGACTTAGGCGTTACAAGGTGGATCTTCGGATTGATTCCCAGCATGGTTTTCATTGCCTCTGCAAGAGCTCTCTCCTGCTGCTGCATATCCTTTACCTTGTCGGAAAGCTGATCGGGATTCATCTCAACGCTTATATCCAGCGTATCAGAATTATTCACACGGTCTACCTCGATGAGATAATTGGGCGAGTATCCCTGCTCGATAAGCACTGTTTCAATCTGCGACGGGAACACGTTTACACCACGAATTATCATCATATCGTCGCTTCTTCCCATTGGCTTGCTCATCTTGATAAGAGTACGTCCGCAGGAGCACTTCTTTCTGCTGAGAACGCAGAGATCTCTTGTTCTGTATCTGAGCAGCGGGAAAGCTTCCTTGGTGATGCTGGTAAATACAAGCTCGCCCACTTCGCCCTCTGGGAGAACTTCTCCTGTTTCAGGATTGATTATCTCAGGTATAAAGTGATCTTCATTGATATGCATACCTGTCTGTTCTGAACACTCAAAGGAGACGCCAGGGCCGCTTGTTTCAGTAAGACCGTAGATATCATATGCCTTTATGCCAAGAGATTTCTCGATAGAACGGCGCATTTCCTCCGTCCACGGCTCTGCTCCGAAAATTCCTGCTTTCAGCTTGATATCGTCTGTCGTATAGCCCATATCATGGAGAGTTTCGCCGATATATGCGGCATACGACGGCGTACAGCAAAGGATCGTAGAACCCAGATCACGCATAAAAGTAATCTGACGCTCCGTGTTTCCGCTGGACATAGGCAGCGTAAGACATCCTACCTTGTGAGAGCCTCCGTTAAGTCCGGGACCACCTGTGAAAAGACCGTAGCCATAGCACACCTGACATACATCCTCATTTGTTCCTCCGGCAGCAGTAATAGCACGAGCGCAGCAATCCTCCCAGAGGTCGATATCATGCTGTGTGTAGAATGCAACAACACGTTTTCCGGTAGTTCCGCTGGTAGACTGAATCCTCACGCAGTCGCTGAGCGGTTTTGCAAGCAGTCCATACGGATATGCGTCACGCAGATCTGCCTTAGAGAGGAAAGGCAGCTTGTGAAGATCGTCGGTAGACCTGATATCCTCCGGCTTGACGCCCTTTTCATCCATAAGGTCACGATAATACTTTACGTTTTCATAAACATGTTTTACCTGAGCTGCAAGACGTTCGTCCTGCAATTTCTTCATATCCTCTCTTGACATACACTCAATTTCTTCATTCCAGTATCTTTCCATTGGTATTTCCTCCTTAAAATTAAATTGTACATTCTATAACATTGCCTACTCTTATGTAAGTTCCGTTTATTTAAGCGGTAAGATAAATAGTATATTTTCCCGGACTATTGCCGAAATACTGACAGCTGAGTTCATTCTCCGCATTTCTTTGGAGAACCTCGGCATCGTTGAGTTTTATCGTCCAGCAAAGATTGCGGAATCCCTTATGCTCGTCACGAGTAATGGTGTGATCCCCGCTAATTGTAAGACCAAATGTCTCCACTATCTTAACATCAGTTTCACGCTTCTGCCTGTATGAAAGATACTCAAAAGGCTCTCCCTTTCATACCATATGATACTATGATTTATGCGTTCTTTCCCAGTTCAAATGCCTTTTTATTCAGTTCCAGAAATTTTGCAGGAACACACTGCTCCAGAGCTTTCTGCCAGAGTTCCTCCGGAAAATCCATTTTTGACGCCAGTACTCCCATAAGAACAACATTGGCAGCTTTTGAAGTTCCTGCCTGCTCTGCAAGCGTAAGAGCATCGACAGCCACAAGATCAGCTCCGGCGGCTGACAATTTTTCTGTCAGATCTTCCGGATACTTTGCAGCTCCCGTAATAACTGGCATAGGGTCTATCTGCTGGGTAGAAGTAATGAGATGACCGCCCTTTTTAAGATACGGCAGACATCTTGCAGCTTCGAGAAGTTCAAAGGAGATAACAGCGTCAGCCTCTCCCTTTTCGATAACCGGAGAATACACCTTATCGCCGTATCTTACATATGTGACAACAGAGCCGCCTCTCTGCGACATTCCGTGAACCTCGCTTACCTTTACATCATAACCCTGAGCAAGCAAAACGTTTCCTAAAAGACGTGAGGCAAGCAGCGAGCCTTGTCCGCCTACGCCGACTATCATTATTGATTTTGTTTCCATATATAATCACCTTTCGTTGTTTTTTAAAATTTCCAGATCGCCGTCCACAAAGCCAATTCCGACAGCTTTTGAATCAGCGAGCATATTACGAAATTTTCCGTCTCTGATATATTCTTCCGCCATTCCGGAAAAGATCTTCAATGCAGCTTTCCAGTCCTTTTCGGATTCATCGGAAAGTTCTATGCAGAATATATTCTCCTCCGACGACCAGACTTCCGAGCAAGCCCATTCGTCGTCATTTTCATCAAATTCATCCGCTGCTATAAGCTGTATCGCATATACGCTGTCCTCAATGGATTCCTCATAGAGATTAAAGCACCATGCGCAGGCGCTTTCAGGAACATCGGCGTTTTCCAGAAGATCATCGAGCCAGTGAGTGAATTCCTCGTATATTTCGTTGTTCATGCAGATCTTTCCTTTCCGTTTTCAGCCAATAGCGCCGATCTTACACATCTCCGTGCAGATTCCGCAGCCCACGCACTGGGTATGATCTATAACAGCCTTTCCGTCTCTCATGGAAATTGCAGGACATCCAAGCTTCATGCACATCTTGCAGCCAACGCACTTATCGCCGTTCACTTTAAAGGGAGCGTTATGCTTTACATACTTGAGCAGAGCGCAGGGACGTCTTGAAATAATAACCGAAGCCTCGTCCGCAGCAAGTTCCTCCTTTACGGCTGCCTCACACTCTGAGAGCTTATATGGATCGACTACACGTACTCTCTTTATGCCGACAGCACGGCAGAGTTCTTCAAGATTAACGGCAGCCGCAGGATCGCCTTTAAGATTTTTGCCTGTAGTAGGATTCTGCTGATGCCCGGTCATTCCCGTAATAGAGTTATCAAGAATTATAACAGTAGAATTTGAATTATTGTAAGCGATATTAACAAGTCCGGTGATACCGCTGTGCATAAATGTGGAATCTCCGATAACGGCAACGCTTCTGTGCTCGCTTTCAGCTCCTCTTGCCTTGTTAAATCCGTGGAGACCGGAAATGGAAGCGCCCATACAGATAGTCGTATCGAGAGCTTCAAGAGGCGCACACGCTCCAAGGGTGTAGCAGCCTATATCGCCGGAAACTGTCACTCCGAGCTTTTTCAGCGTATAGAACATACCTCTGTGAGGACATCCGGCACACATAACAGGCGGACGCACGGGAATATTTTCTTCAAGAGCATTAAATTCCTTTTTTTCGCCAAGAATCTTCTCTGCAATGACCGACTGGGGTATCTCTCCGATATAACCGAATATTTCCTTGCCCTGTATATTTGTTACGCCTATATTGCGGCAGTGCTGCTCAATAACGCCGTCAAGTTCCTCGATTATGTAAATCTTCTCATACTTTGCGGCAAAATCACGTATAAGCCGAACCGGCATAGGATTTACCATTCCAAGTTTGAGATAAGACGCTTTATCTCCAAGAGCTTCTTTTGCGAACTGATAAGCTGCTCCGTTGGTGATAACGCCGAACTCAGCCGTTTCTGATATTTCAGTTATGTTCAAGGGTGAGGTTTCCGCATATTCAATAAGCTTTTCCGTACGCTCTTCAACAAATACGTGCTTTCCCTTTGCATAAGCGGGCATCATAACGTACTTCTGGGGAGACTTGACATATTCTTTAAGACTGTCGTCCCGCCTTTCCTCCAGCTCAACTATACTCTGTGAATGAGCTACACGGGTAGACATCCTCACAATAACAGGAGTATCGTACATTTCGGAAATATCATATGCTGTCCTGACGAATTCCTTGCATTCGGCAGAATCAGAGGGTTCAAGCATCGGAACTTTGGACGCAATAGCATGATGGCGGCTGTCCTGCTCATTCTGAGAAGAATGCATTCCCTGATCGTCGGCAACAGCTATGACCATACCTCCATTTACGCCTGTATATGACGCAGTATAAAGCGGATCTGCAGCAACATTGAGACCCACGTGCTTCATTCCGCAGAAACTCCTTGCTCCGGCAATTGAAGCTCCGAGAGCTGTCTCCATAGCCACTTTTTCATTTGGCGCCCATTCTGCGTACATTTCATCATATTTTGCAGCTTCCTCGGTTATCTCCGTTGAAGGCGTTCCTGGATAGCTGGATACAACCCTGCATCCTGCCTCGTATAAACCTCTTGCAAAGGCTTCATTTCCAAGCATAAGTTTTTTCATATTACATTTTCCTTTCTTCTCTGAAGTTTTGTATGAGATATTCCGCCACACCGTCCCTATCGTTGGAACCGATAACAATATCCGCAGCAGCCTTTACCTCATCTTTTGCGTTTGCCACGGCGATCCCGACATCAGACTGTTCAAACATACTGAGATCGTTAAGATTATCTCCGAAGCATAATACCCTGTCATACCCGTATATCTCCCGAAGCTTTTTAATTCCATTCGCCTTAGATGCTCCGGATGAAAATACCTCCAGATACCATTTTCCGGTATACGTATCCTCATAAAAAGCGCAGTCAAGTCCCTCTGTCTCTATAACGGCATTACGCACCGGCAGCAGTTTGTCATATCCGCTCATCGCCGTAAAATAAACAGCCTCCCCATCCGTGACATCACGCATATCGCAGCACTGAATGAAAGGCTTACCATAATTTTTTTGTCTGTCCTCCGCAAATCCCGCCATGACCCTTTCGGTCAGTTCGGTATAATACGTTGTCAGCTTTTCCCCGCAGATACGGAACATAAAATATTCTGCCCCATGCTCCTCAAAAATGGAGAATACTCTTTCCGACAGCTTCGTTGAAACAGATTCTATGCTGACATATTTTTGTTTTTTCAGATCATATAGACATACGCCGTTCATCAGTATACAAGGGGCGCTGATGTTAAGTCCGGCAGCAATGACTGCGGCAGAATAAATAGTCCTTGCTGTAGCAAAAGTGAAGTTAAGCCCTTTGTCGGCAAGAGAATTAATTATTTCTGTCGTTTTTTCAGTTATCTCTCCTGCCGGATCAAGAAGCGTTCCGTCCAGATCTGATATATATAAGGTTTTTATCCGCATCACTCCAATCTGAAAAATCCATATTAATTATAACATAAAATTATAAAAAAGTGAACCGATTATTTAATATTATTTTATTTTTATTCGATATCACAAAAACAACTCCACAGCATTGTTAAGTATGCACAAATAATCAAGGCTGCCATACCTTAATTTGGTACAGCAGCCATAATCTGAACTGTTTTATATCAGTTTTATGATAATTCAGGAAGTTTATCAATAAGATGCAGGAGATATTTCTGAATAGCAAGCGCATCCATATTGGTAAGCCCTGTTCCCGGGTCGTAAACATCGCCGTTTTCCATCCCCTGCTTTGTTATAGCGCTCTTTTCGCTGCCGCCGACTCCGTATGCGTCAGGATTTCCGACAGCCTGCATAATAAGCACAGCATCGTTAAGAAGTACCTCGCCGTCGCAGTCAGCGTCGCCCGGTGTGGATGACTCAGGAGGATCAACATTTCCCTGCGACTTTGTACCGCCGTCAATATTGCTTCCCTCCGTTTCAGAATACGTCGAGTAATACTCATTAAGAGATATTCCCGTGCCGTTAACTCCCAGAGGTTTCTGGTGGTCAAGACCGATATACTTTCCTGTTTCCTGCGTCTGCCAGAGAACTTTCTCAAACATTCCGTACTTTACTTCATCCCACTCATAGAAGTCATACCCCAGCAGACCGGCAGTATCGCCGGAATTAGGGTTCAGGCACCAGAAGGTGTGGTTGATATGGTTCTTGAGCATATAATCACGGAGAATTTCCATCCACTTCTGGTTATCCGTTCCGTCCATATGACCGCCCCATTCGCCAATAAGAAGCGGAGCTATCTCCTGATCGCCGATATAAGCCCATGTGTCATACCAGTAGTCGTCAAGAAGAGTCTGCTCGGTAAAATCCTTGTTAAACCACGTCTGTGCGTACACGGACGGACCGTAGTCATGAGGTGAATAAACGATCTGACTTGTACCGCTGTCGGGAACTATAGGATAATCTTTTACTCCTCTGAGATTTCCGCCCCACCATGCGCCGTACCAGGGAGATACGTCCGCAGGAGCTTCCCAGATATCAGGCGTGTCATAGGTATAACCCTTGTCAGTCTTGGGATACTGTTCGACTCCTTCGATGAAGATCAGGGCATTTGGATTTACTTCAAGAATAGCATTTGCACAGGTCGTTGCAGCATATGCCCAGTTATTCTCGTCAGTGGAGCCGTCCCATTTTGCCAGCTTTTCAGGAACATCCGCAGAATAGCCTCTTTTGCCGTGCGGCTCATTCTTGAGGTCGAAGCCGAGGAGAGTATCGTCGTTCTTGTATTTTTCAGCCATCCATACAAGGCTGTCTATCCATACCTGCGTGGTAACGCCAGCCTTTCCGTACCAAAGCTCATAGTCATGACCTGAGTTGTTGGCATCAGGGCTGTGAATGTCGATAAACGCCTTTATTCCGTACTGCTTGCACTTTGCAAGAATAACGTCAAATATATCCTCGCTGTTTTTCAGCGTTTTTCCGTCGGCTTCAGCAAGCTCACGGTTAATATTTCCGTATGCTCCGGCAGGAGTAATGCTGCCGTCCTCGCCGACGATATCAGTCGGAGGACTATAGGATGCCTGAACTGAACTTACCGGATTGGGAGTTCCGTCCATCCACGAAACAATCAGTTCGGTAGAAATAGGAAAACGGATAACGTTTATTCCCCTGTCGGCAACATTGGACAGGAACTTGTCAACGTCGGCGGCATATAGACCATGGGGCACATTCTCAGAACAGTTCATACCGAACCAGTTTGCACCGGTGAGCCAGACTTCGTTGCCGTTCTTGTCATAAAGACGACTACCTTTTGCATGAAGCCAGTCATCATTGCCGTCATCGACGGCGGCAGCACTGACATTGAGCTTTGTTTCGGCTTTTTCCGTGACAGCAGCCGGTGCTGCAAAAGTCAGCATCATAGCAGAAGCCGATACCGCTGCTGCGGCTCTCAGTAAATTTTTCATGATATTTCCCTCTCTTTCTTGAAGGCGGCGTCTCGCTGAAGACAGCGCTGCACCGCCCTGTATCACTGTTCAGCGTACTTCTTATTACAATTTTACCATCTTCCGCATAAAATGTCAATAGTCTGAGATAAATTTCGGCAATAATAAAAGCTTCCGCACTTTTTTGTACAGAAGCCTTTTATGTTATATTATAAAAACATTAAGAAGCTGCGGATAAGAGATAAATCCTGCCATGACCGCACTGCCGATAACGCCCATCAAAATCATTACAATAATCATATTTATAGGCTTGACACCGCCTGCCGATATAACGCCGACCGGATTAGTCGTTCCATCTATTCCACGTTCTTTCAGTTTTTTCAGAGATCTGAGAGAATACCGGTAATACAACCAGTTTCCGAAAATGCAGCAGATCATATTCACTGCCCACGACGCCATACTCAATATCTGCCCAAGGTACGCCAAATCATTTTTGTGACTGCTGACAAAGCTTACTATAGCTTCTGTTCCTGCCATATCAATTACGCCGTTGCTTATCATTTCCGCAACAGTAACTATCATCGTCGGAAGGCTGCATATAATGCTTATAACTGTTGCAAGTATCGCCCAGAGCCACATTCTTCTGTTGGCGAAATAAAGATGCGGAAAAATAAGGCAGCTGAGATTGAATGATATCTTTGTGCCAAAATCCTTCATTCTCTTGAAAATCGGGATATAATAAAGCGTATTGCTGCCTACAAAGCTGGAAACATCTTTGAGTGTAGAGCCTTCGCCCATATCCTCATTGGGATCGAATCCCAGATATGAGAACACAGTCTCCATGTCGGCACGTCCATCGCTGCTGCGATACGTTCCTTGCTGTCCCCGATACGTTCTCTGTCCCTGGAAGCTTCCGTATCCTGTCTCCGAATCTGCCGGATGCAGCCTGCTGCCGCATTTACCGCAGAAATTTACCGAAGCTGAATTCCGTGAATGACATACAGGACAGATAACTGCCTGTTCGCCGGAAACACCGTCCGATTCCCCTGCCGGAGTACGCTGCCACTTATAACCGCTCTTGTGCCGATCGGTATAAGCGCACCTGTTTTCGATTTTATAACATTCTCTGTGATGAGGCGCACCGCATTCCGGGCATACCACGATATCATCGTCACCGGTAAATTCCTTACTGCATACCGGGCACTTTTCGCCGATATAATCCATATTTATCCTCCTGACTTATTCCTGTTATAAATATATTATAACACTATACGCCAGAGAAAATCAAGTCTTTTTCTGATATTTCATATTTCTATCATAAATTAGTTATTCCTGTGAAATGATCTCTTTATAGAATTCAGAGTAGTCGTTTCTTCCTTCTTTGGTGAACTGGATAGCCGTTCTCGGATGCTGATTGAGGAGACCGGTCATAAGGTACTGAAGATCATATCCCCATACGGCTCCGCCGTCCTTAAGCTTGTTCATATGCTTTTCTATAAACTGAAGAACGGGGTAAATATTATATTTAGGATTTTTAAGGAAGCCGAGGAGCAATTCCATAGCACAGTTTCCGGCGCCTCTTCCCATTGCTGAATATGTGGCGTCCAGCCAGTCCACACCGTCGCCTACCGCCTCAATAGTATTGGCAAAGGCAAGATGCTGATTATCATGAGCGTGAATTCCGAGCTTTTTATTGTACTTTGCCGCAAATTCGCCGTAGAGAGCCGCCATTCTTGCGATCTGTTCGGGATAAAGCGAACCAAAGCTGTCAACTATATAGAAAACGTCAACAGGAGACTTTCCGAGAATATCAAGGGCGGCATTTATATCCGACTCACGTGCAGTTGATATCGCCATGATATTGCAGCTTACTTCATATCCCTTGTTCTTTGCGTCCTCAATCATATCAACAGCCGTGGGTATCTGATGGAGATACGTAGCTACACGGATAAGATCGACCGGACTTTCGCTTCGGTCACGGATATCCTGCTTGTAATTGCATCGTCCAACGTCTGCCATGATAGCGATTTTAAGATCGGTATTGTTTTCGCCTACAATGGAATAGAGGTACTCGTCGTCACAGAACTTGCATGGGCCAAACGCATCGACGTCGAACATTTCCTTGTCGGCTCTGTAGCCGAATTCCATATAATCAACGCCGGAACGAAGATTGGCATTGTAAAGATCCTTGACAAAGGAATCGGAAAATCTGAAATCATTTACAAGACCTCCGTCACGAAGCGTTGCGTCTACGACCTTGATATCAGGTCTGAAATCCATTAATTTTGAAACTTCTTTCATATCTAACTCCTTGAATATAATTAATTCAGCAATTTACTGCGTTGCTTTAAAGTGCGATACGCTTTAAAATGTTACATCTATTATATCACACTGTTTTATATTTGTCAACAAGCTGCATAAATAATTAATTTTTTTATAACCTAAAATGAACAAAAGTATCTTTTCTGTGTTGTATAGTATGCAGATTTTTGTTCCGTATGGATATATTTTCCAGCAAGAGTATTGACTTTTATTATAAAGCGGTATATAATGTATATATCGATGTGCGATATTTATTATGAATAGGAAATTAAACTCGTACTTTCTATAGTATATACATTAAAAAATAAGGAAGGGGGGAAACTTTAATGAAAACTATGAAAAAACATTTAAAACGTATGTCAAGTTTAATAGGTACTTGTTTTTGTCTGACTTCTGCCATAGGATTATCCACTAACGCCGCATCATTAAACGCTTATGTCGACAACGATACCAATGTAGCCGGTTATTCTAATAACAGTCATACATATACTCATTACAGCGGTGAATGGGGTACTTATTTGAATACTGGCAACAATGGAGATTCGAGATTGAGACAATCGACTACAAAAGCATCATACGAATGGGTTTGGAATGGAAACATCTCAACTCAAGGCGGAGTCCATTGGACAGCCGAGGTTTATCTTGCAGACAGCAGATTCACCGACCCTGCTGCTCTATATGAAATCTATAAGGATTCTAATATGTATATTCCTTTTGCATCGTTCACCATAAATCAAAACACAGCTCCAAGCGGATATACAACGATTTCAAATTATAAAGGAAGCCCAAGTGTAACAGGAGGTTCTTTGCAGCCATGATATGCTTGTGTTACTAATTCAGGCAGAAGCGGCGTGGGTACCGGAGCTGATACATTTCATTTCAGATGTACTTACTGATAAAGGAGATTTATGATGAAAAATATTTTATTTCGTTCAATTTTATGTGCGGTTGTATTATCAACAGCAGCATCTTTATCCAGCTGCGGAACAGAAAATGTTTCCAATGCCAACAGCAATAACGATACTTCGCAAAACGCAGCTTTAGTTGATATAGTTCCAGATGATGATGTGCCCGAAACAACGATTGAAGACATAACTGAAACTGCACAGATCGCTCCTGAAAGAAAAATCAGTGCACTTGCAATTACTGATGAACCGTCTTGTTATCATAAAACGCTGAATTCTGTTGATTACTTTAACTATGCAAACGGCGTAATTGAAACAAATATGGCTGGTGATGATCTTCTTACCATAGAATATTGCGTGGATATGGTTAACAAAGAATCATATCAGCACTCAAAATCAAACGACTTTGACGAAGAAGTCTACTCCGCTGACGGTCAAACAATAACTATAGATAACATGAGCGAAACAAATAATACTCACATCGGCTCAGCATACTATGAAGAAAACATGGAATGCGCACAATATCAGACTATTGCCAGCGATAAGCAAAGAATCACTACTGACGAAAACGGCATCAAATCCTACAACTATAGAATGAATCCGACTAATCTGCACTACGCTTCGACATTCAGTCTCTTTCCGCAGGAAATGATCTTCGGATTTCTTGCCGACCAGAATCTTTGGGAGATAAAGGGGACGGATGAATATCTGGATCGAGAGGTCACTGTAATAACGGGAACTACCGAAAAAAACTACGGACAAAAGCTCAATACAGACACCTTTACGATGTATTTCGACAACAGTACAGGAATCATGCTTCTGTTTGAGGGTTACGATATAAACGGAAATCTTACAAATTACTCCAGAACAACTGAATTTTCTGATACACCGGTTTCCGTACCACAAATCGACAAACAGAAATATTAATGCACAGACGTCCTCCGGGGCGTCTTTTTTAGGATATTAACCAACGAAAAAGAATCAACATTTTAGTGCATATTGACGAATATGCATACCCCTTATTGACTTATTTTTCCTAAAGGAGTATAATTACTGATATATGGCACATTCTATCATATTTATATACTTAAAGTGGAGGTTTTTACAATGAGCAGAGTTTATAACTTCAGCGCAGGTCCTGCCGTTCTCCCCGAAGAAGTTCTTCAGGAAGCAGCAGACGAAATGATGGACTACAAGGGATGCGGTATGTCCGTAATGGAGATGTCTCACCGTTCAAAGGTATACGACAATATCATTAAAGAAGCAGAACAGGATCTCCGTGATCTTATGAATATCCCTGATAATTACAAAGTACTTTTCCTTCAGGGCGGCGCTTCACAGCAGTTTGCAGCAGTCCCCATGAATCTTATGAAAAACAAGAAGGCAGCTTACATCATTACCGGTCAGTGGGCAAAGAAGGCTTACCAGGAGGCTCAGATGTACGGTGAGGCTGTTGCTGTCGCTTCATCTGCCGATAAGACCTTCTCATATATCCCCGATTGTTCCGACCTCGATATTCCCGAGGATGCAGATTATGTTTACATCTGTGAGAACAACACTATCTACGGAACAAAGTACTGGGAACTCCCGGACACAAAGGGCAAGGATCTCGTTGCCGACGTTTCCTCATGTTTCCTCTCCGAGCCTGTTGACGTAACAAAGTACGGCGTTATCTACGGCGGCGTTCAGAAGAATGTGGGTCCTGCCGGCGTTGTTATCGCTATCATACGTGAAGATCTTATCCGTGACGATGTTCTTGCAGGCACTCCTACAATGCTTAAGTGGAAAACACAGGCTGACAACGATTCTCTTTACAATACCCCTCCCTGCTACGGCATCTACATCTGCGGAAAAGTATTCAAGTGGATCAAGAAAATGGGCGGTCTTGAAGCTATGAAGGCTCACAACGAAAAGAAAGCCGCTATTCTCTATGATTTCCTTGACCAGAGCAAAATGTTCAGGGGTACTGTTGAAAAGAAAGACAGATCTCTTATGAACGTTCCTTTCATTACAGGCAATGACGAACTCGACGCTAAGTTTATTAAGGAATCAAAGGCAGCCGGCTTTGAAAACCTCAAGGGTCACAGAACTGTCGGCGGCATGAGAGCTTCTATTTACAATGCAATGCCTATCGAGGGTGTAGAGAAACTTGTTGCATTCATGAAGAAGTTCGAGGAAGAAAATTCATGAGTTTTCAGTTAAGCAATGAAACTAAAGAACGCATAAAGAATAGAAACAGGATCAGAGGGAAGATTGCAGCCGTATGCGGTGTTCTCGCTGTTATAGGTATTATTATAGTACGTGTTATTTCCTGATGCCATACGGTAATATGTGCATCAGATGTGAAATGAGGTAATTAAAATGTATAAGATTCAGACACTTAATAAAATTTCCGAGATCGGAACCGATATTTTCGATAAGAGCAAATACAGCGTTGCAGACGACTGCGCCAATCCTGATGCAATCATGGTGAGAAGCGCAAAAATGCACGATATGACATTCGGCGATAATCTTATCGCTATCGCACGTGCAGGCGCAGGCGTAAACAACATTCCTGTTGACCGCTGCGCTCAGGAAGGTATCTGTGTGTTCAATACCCCCGGCGCTAACGCTAACGCTGTTAAGGAGCTTGCAATATGTGCTCTTCTCCTTGCTTCCAGAAAAATTACAGAAGCCGCCGCATGGGCTGCTTCCCTCAAGGGAACACCTGACGCTCCCAAGACAGTTGAAGGCGGCAAAGCTAAATTCGCTGGTCCTGAAATCAAGGGAAAGACTCTCGGTATTATCGGTCTTGGCGCTATCGGCGGTCAGATCGCAAACGCTGCCGAAGCTCTGGGAATGAAAGTTATAGGTTACGACCCTTACCTTTCTATCGGCGCTGCTCTTCACCTTGACCCTACAACAAAGGTTGTTTCCGACATCAACGAGATCTATAAGAACAGCGACTATATCACTATTCATATGCCCTATACTCCTCAGACAAAGAACACTATCGACGCTGAGCAGATCGCAATGATGAAAGACGGAGTACGCATTATAAATCTTGCAAGAGGCGAGCTTATCAACAGCCAGGCAGTTGTTGACGCTATTGCTGCCGGAAAAGTTGCAAAGTACGTTACAGACTTCGCTGACGATGTTGTTCTTGGCGTTGATAATATTATCGTTCTCCCCCACCTCGGAGCTTCTACTCCTGAGAGCGAGGACAACTGTGCAGTTATGGCTGCTCAGGAACTTATCGATTATATCGAGAACGGAAATATCCAGAACAGCGTAAATCTTCCCAATGCTTCCATGAACGCAGTTGGCACTAAGATCTGTGTTATCCACAAGAACGTTCCTACTACTATCGCTTCTATCACTTCTGCTGTAGGCAACGAGGGAATCAACATTGAGAACATGGTAAACGCCAGCAAGAAGGATTTCGCTTACACCATGCTCGACGTTACAGGCGAAGTTCCCGCTTCTGTCGAGGGCAAGATCAATGCCGTTGACGGTGTTATCAGAGTGAGAATCATAAAGTAATTACGTATAATATAAAGTCAAGATCTGCCGGATTTACCCCCGGCAGATTTTTTGTTAAGTGCACATAAATCTCTTGACAAACTTTACCGTCGGGGTTATAATTAAACTGAGATATTATATATACGCATTATGCAAGAAATTATATATTGCTCCCTCAACTAAACATTGCCAAAGGACGCAGTCAAAAATCAAATTTATCAAGGATGACGACGAAGGCATACTGGCGTATGTAGAGGAGGAAAACACAGAGAAATTTGTTTTTTTTGACAAGTATTGAAGGCAAGGTTTAGTTGGGGGAGCAATAGTGCGTTAAACAGACGGAGGACATATGGATATTATCATAGTAGGCTGCGGAAAAGTAGGATACGCCCTGGCGGAAGTCCTCAGCAGCGAACACAATATCACCGTTATCGACCTCAGCGAGGACAAGATAAACTCGGTAACAAACGACTGCGATGTAATGGGAATCGCAGGAAACGGGCTTCACACGGATATTCTTGACGAAGCCAAGGTAGACAAAACAGGAATCTTTATAGCCGTCACAAATTCCGATGAGGTAAATATCCTTTCCTGCCTTATTGCGAGAAAAAAAGGAGCACGCCACTGCGTTTCAAGAGTACGCAGTCCCGGATTCGGCAAACAGATAATTTTCATGCGTGAAGAACTCGGAATTAGCATGATGGTCAACCCTGACTTTAACGCAGCCAACGAGATAGCAAAAGTTTTGCGGTATCCAGAAGCTATAAACATTGAATCGTTTGCAAAGGGGCAGGTAGATCTTGCAGAGATAAGGATAACTTCAGGCAGCATACTTGACAGCGTTGCACTGAGTCAGCTCTCCAGACGCCTCAGGCTGGATGTGCTTATCTGCGCCGTACAGAGGGACGACGAGCTTATAATTCCCAACGGCAGCTTTGTTCTCAGAGCTGGGGATAAGATTCATATAACGGCTTCTCACAGCGCAATGGTAAAGTTTTTCAGAAGCATAAGTGCGGCATACAGAGAAAAGCGTGTAAAATCCGTCGTACTTATAGGCGGCGGACGTGTGGCATATCATCTGGCAAAACAGCTTATTGAAATGGGTGTGAAAGTAAAAATCATAGAGATTGACGAACAGCGCTGTCTTGAGCTAAGCGAGAATCTCAACAAGGTAAGCATCTCCTGCGCCGATGGAACGGATCATGATCTGCTCAGGGAGGAAAGAGTATATGACGCCGACGCCGTTGTTACTCTGACGGGTATCGACGAGGAAAACATCCTGCTTTCACTCCTTGCCAAGAAAAACGGCGTGAAAAAGGTCGTCACAAAAGTAAATCGTATGTCGCTTATACAACTCTCCGATACGCTTAATCTTGACAGCATAGTTTCACCAAAATCAATTACCGTAAACCAGATTCTTCAGTATGTAAGAGCAAAGCAGAATTCTCTGGGCAACAATGTTACCACACTTTACAGACTGGTCGGCGACCGCCTGGAAGCCATTGAATTTATTGTCAGAGATAAAAAGGATTACGTCGGAGTTCCGCTAAAAAAGCTAAAGATACGCAGCGGCATACTCATTGCAAGCATAGTCAGGGGAAACGAACTTATCATCCCCAGGGGCGACGACTGTTTACAGGTAAACGACAGCGTTGTCGTTGTCACCACCAGCAAAGGTTTCCATGACCTGAGCAACATTTTTGACTAAAGGAGCATCCGGAAGTACAATGAATTATCGAATGATAGTATATGTAATGGGACAGATCTCAAAGGTAGTAGGGCTTGCAATGCTCCTGCCTGTTCTGGTTGGATTCATATACGGAGAGGAACACGTTATCGTCTCTTTCGGAATCCCGATCCTGATGCTTCTTATTCCCGGATTTTCCGTAACAATAAAAAAACCGAAAGACAATTCCGTCTACTCTATGGAAGGCTTTATTAGCGTAGCCGCTTCATGGATCGTAATATCTGCCGTATGTGCGCTCCCTTTCGTAATATCCGGCGATATCCCAAACTACGTGGATGCTCTGTTTGAGACAGTTTCCGGATTTACAACAACCGGTTCGTCGATACTAAGCAACGTTGAGGAGCTTTCAAAATCGTCGCTTTTCTGGCGCTCGTTCACCCACTGGCTGGGCGGCATGGGAATAATCATGATCGTTCTCGCCATAATGTCCAGCAACGATTCAAGAACTATGCACATGATGCGTGCTGAATGCCCCGGACCGAAAGTAGGACGGCTCGTATCAAAATCGGGCAATTCCGCCAGAATTCTCTATGGAATATATATCGCAATGACAGTCATTGAGACAATCATGCTGCTGTGCGGCGGACTTTCCTTTTACGACGCTCTCATGCACGCATTTTCGTCAGCCGGAACAGGCGGTTTCTCAATTTACGGCGACAGCATAGCGCATTACAACAGTCTTTACGTCGAAATGGTGATCGCCGTTTTCATCATTCTTTTCGGCGTAAACTTCAACCTTTACTATTTTCTTCTGATCCGACGCTTTTCCACAGTTTTCAAAAATGAAGAGCTGAGAACTTATCTTGGAATAATACTTACGGCAACTCTGCTTATATCTGTAAATACGAGAAATATATACGGCGGATTCCTTGAATCGCTGAGGTATTCTTTCTTCATGACCGCTTCTACAATCACATCAACGGGATTTTCCGTCATAGATACGAACACATGGCCTGTTTTCTCCCAGACGCTGCTGCTTACGCTGATGTTTATCGGATCGTGCGCAGGTTCGACCGGAGGGGGATTAAAGGTATCACGTGTCATTATAATGTTTAAAACCGGCGTCAAGGAACTTAAATATATCATCAATCCCCGTTCAGTGGCATCGGTAAAAATGGATGGAAAGCCTGTAGAAAGGGACGTTGTCCGTGGCGTTACGTCTTATTTTATAATCTACATTCTACTCATGTTCACTTCAATACTGCTTGTCTCTCTCGACAGTTTCACCATTGAGGAATCTGCTTCAGCGGTCATAACGACCATGAACAATATCGGATTCGGCGTCGGTCGATTCGGCACGGCAGGAAGCTTCGGGGATATGTCATCGTTCTCAAAGATCGTTCTCTGCTTCGATATGCTGATAGGTCGTCTCGAGATATATCCTATCATGCTGATTTTAGCAGTCAAGAGAAAATAACCGGAATAATGATTTCCCACAACTTTTATAAAACGGAGGTTTTACAAATGAAAGTCAGACAGAACAAGATCACTGCATTTCTTACCAGCCTGCTCCTCACAATCATGTGCATAATTCCTGGCACAGCGGAAGCTGTAACGCATATGATACCGGAACACAACGTTGCCGCATCATCCCGTACAACGTGGTATGTAGTCTCCCAGACAGCCGGTCCGGGGTCGGATGTTCAAGTGGATATTATCGTGCGATACCCTATTGCCCTTAGTCAGATAAACGATATCGGACTTTCCGTAGCGTCCCCCGTCCAGATCACAGGCATTTCATCGTCCTGTCCGGCATATGACGCTACAATAACCTCAGAAATCAGCGGAAATACCATCATGTTTGATGTAAACGGTTCTACAAGCGCATCCGGCGGTGCGGATAAGAGCACGCTTTTTTCTGTTTTCTTCCACGTTCCGGAGTGGTGTCCAAACGGAGACTATGACGTAAAATGGATATCAAACGATACGACTGCCTTTGAACCGAATGGTCAGGCATACTTCCCGGTTTTTAGAGACGGAAGAATCACTGTTTCAGGAAGCACCCCCACAACTACCACGACAGTGCCACTGCCTCCCCCACGAACTACTACCACTTCGCATACTGCGACAACAACAACAACAACAACAACAACAACTACTACTACTACTACTACTACTACTACATCAACAACTACCACTACTTCTGAGCCGCCTGATGCACGATTCAGTGCAAAATTAGAGATCGCTTCGCTGCCATACAAAACGGAATATATCATAGGAGAACAATTCAGCGCAGCCGGACTTACTCTGAATGCCTATCAGACATACCTCGGGCAATACGTACTCGTCCATGAAAACGATCCTTTTTCCGATCACCCCGACAGATATTATGTCAATGGATTTGACAGTTCATATGCGCATTCATGCCTGATAACCGTCACGTACCGGGTCTACAACGACGTTCTTTCAGAATGGGTAAGCGCCAGTGATAATTTCTATGTAGAAATAAAGGATTCGCCGCAGACTACTACATCGACGACTACTTCTACTTCCACATCGACCACTACTACATCGACGACTTCTTCTACTTCCACATCGACCACTACTACATCGACGACTTCTTCTACTTCCACATCGACCACTACCACATCAACAACTACTTCGTCTTCCACATCGGCCACCACTACATCAACAACCACTTCGTCTTCCACATCGACCACTACCACCACAACGCTCCCTCCCGGAAAGCCTTATATCATCGTCAAACAGCCCGCCCAAGATCAGCTTTATATAGGAAATTCCGTCACTATAGAATATGAATTTTCCGACAACAGTGAATTTGACAACAATGTATGGTTTACTTTCAGTAACTGGAACATCGCAAGTTTAAACGGCAGTCAGATAACGATTTTTTCCGCCGGAACAGATACGCTTACTGTTCATTGCAACAGCAAGAATTACGGTGAAATTACCGCTTCCGTTACTATTACTGCCGCTGAAAACAAGCCGGACAAAGACTTTCTCCTCGGCGATGTCACTCTCGACGGAATCGTCAACGGCTCTGATGCAACTTTTGCTTTACAGGCATATACGCTTGTAAACTCAGGTATGGAGCACGGATTGACCGATATACAGTTCAAAGCTGCCGACGTGACCGGAGACGGCATAATAACCGGCTCTGACGCAACCATTATACTTAATTATTATACTTATTTATCATCACTGACGACAGGCGAAAAAACGCTTTCGCTGGAAGAATGGATGAAAAACTATAGAACATGAAAAATCAGCCAAACTGCCGCTGATTTACCCCCGCTTTAGTGGAGAAAATAACAAAATATCATAAAACTCCGGCTTTTTTAAGAATATCTCTTGACAAGCCGGATTTTTTTGGATATAATAAACAAGTGTGCTGATTTTATATCCGCATTCATGATTATTTTTTAAGAAAAGGAGGAAGATTATGCCTACATTTAACCAGCTCGTTCGTAAGGGAAGAAAGGATCTTGAAACAAAGTCTACAGCTCCTGCACTCCAGAAGGGCTACAACGCTAAGAAAAAGACTCAGATCAACCAGAGTTCTCCCCAGAAGAGAGGCGTTTGTACCGCTGTAAGAACCGCTACTCCTAAGAAGCCTAACTCAGCTATGAGAAAGATTGCCAGAGTTAAGCTCACAAACGGATATGAGGTAACATCCTATATCCCCGGTATCGGTCACAACCTTCAGGAACACAGCGTTGTTCTCATCAGAGGCGGACGTGTTAAGGATCTCCCTGGTGTGCGTTACCACATCATCAGAGGTACTCTTGACGCTCAGGGCGTTGCAAACCGTGCTCAGGCTCGTTCCAAGTACGGCGCTAAGAGACCCAAGCAGAAGTAAGATCACAGATCAGGTCGGCGGCAGACCGTATCATGCCGTGTATTAAAATAGGATAACTACTATCGCAGGATAAATGCGGAGTTTTATATATATTATAGAGCCTCTGCATTGGTCTTGACGGAACCGGCGGGTGAAGAATCGCCGATAATCGGCAGTAATCCGCATGGTACGAGTACCTATGAATTCATGAATCTATGTGAAGGAGGGAAGCGAAATGCCAAGAAGAGGTAATATCGCAAAGCGTGATGTATTACAGGATCCTGTATACAATTCAAAGCTCGTAACACGCCTTATCAACAACATAATGCTTGACGGTAAGAAGGGTGTTGCACAGAAAATCGTTTACGATGCATTTGCAATCGTAGCTGAAAAAACAGGCAAGGACGCTCTTGAAGTGTTCGAGCAGGCTATGGAAAATATCATGCCTGAACTTGAGGTAAAGGCTCGCCGTCTCGGAGGTGCCACATATCAGGTACCTATGGAGGTAAGACCTGAAAGACGTCAGACTCTCGGTCTCAGATGGATAACAAAATACGCCAGACTGAGAAACGAAAAGACAATGAAAGAAAGACTTGCCGGTGAGATCCTCGACGCTATCAACGGAACAGGCGGCGCCTGCAAAAAGCGTGACGATACACACAAGATGGCAGAAGCAAACAAGGCTTTTGCACACTACCGCTGGTAATAACGGTATCGAAGGAGGATTATTATGTCAAGAGACTGTACGCTTGAAAATACAAGAAATATCGGCATAATGGCCCACATCGACGCAGGTAAGACCACAACCACAGAACGTATCCTTTTCTACACCGGCGTTAATCACAAGATCGGTGAGACTCACGAAGGATCCGCTACTATGGACTGGATGGAGCAGGAACAGGAAAGAGGTATCACAATCACCTCAGCTGCCACTACTTGCTACTGGGCAGGCCACAGACTCAATATCATTGACACTCCCGGACACGTTGACTTCACTGTTGAAGTTGAACGTTCACTCCGAGTGCTGGACGGTTCTGTAACTGTTCTCTGCGCTAAGGGCGGTGTTGAACCCCAGTCTGAAACCGTTTGGAGACAGGCTGACAACTATAAAGTTCCCCGTATGGCTTATGTAAATAAGATGGATATTATGGGTGCCGACTTCTATCGTGTCGTTGACATGATGAAGGACAGACTTAAGTGTAATGCCGTTCCGATTCAGCTCCCTATCGGCGCTGAGGATCAGTTCAGAGGAATCATCGACCTCGTTGAAATGAAGGCTTACATTTATTATGATGATCTCGGAAAGGACATCCGTGTTGAGGATATCCCCGAAGACATGAAGGAAAAAGCTCAGCAGTATCACGACGATATGGTTGAGCACGTTGCAGAGCAGGACGAAGAACTCATGATGAAGTACCTTGACGGCGAAGAGCTGACTCAGGACGAAATCAAGAAGTGCATCCGTTCCGCCACTATTGCAAACCACATGGTTCCCGTAACCTGCGGTACTTCCTACAAAAATAAGGGCGTTCAGAAGCTTCTCGACGCTATCATCGACTATATGCCTTCTCCTCTCGATGTTCCTGCTATCAAGGGTGTAAATCCTGATACAGACGCCGAGGAAGACAGACCGTCATCAGACGACGAGCCGTTCTCAGCTCTCGCATTCAAGATCGCTACAGACCCGTTTGTTGGTAAGCTGGCATTTTTCCGTGTGTACTCCGGTATTGTAAATCAGGGCGATACAGTCCTCAATGCAACCAAGGATAACCGTGAAAGATTCGGACGTATCGTTCAGATGCACGCTAACCACAGAAAGGATCTTACAACTGTTTATTCCGGTGATATCGCTGCTGCCGTAGGTCTCAAGAACACTACTACAGGCGATACTCTCTGTGATGAAAAGCATCCTATCATCCTTGAATCTATGGAATTCCCGGAGCCTGTTATCCAGCTCGCTATCGAGCCAAAGACAAAGGCAGGTCAGGAGAAAATGGGTATCGCTCTCGCAAAGCTTGCTGAAGAAGATCCTACTTTCAAAACATGGACAGACGAGGAAACAGGACAAACTATCATTGCCGGAATGGGTGAGCTTCACCTTGACATTATCGTTGACCGTCTCCTCCGTGAGTTCAAGGTCGAGGCTAATGTAGGCGCACCTCAGGTTGCTTATAAAGAAGCTATCAAGGGCAGCGCTGACGTTGACAAGAAGTATGCACGTCAGTCAGGCGGTAAGGGTCAGTACGGTCACGTTAAGATCCGTGTTTCACCTAACGAGTCCGGTAAGGGCTACGAGTTCAAGAATGCCGTTGTGGGCGGTGCTATTCCCAAGGAATACATCCCTGCTGTTGACAAGGGTATCCAGGGCGCTATGAAGTCCGGTATACTTGCCGGCTATGAAGTTGTTGACGTTAAGGTTGAGCTTTACGACGGATCGTACCACGAGGTTGACTCCTCTGAAATGGCATTCCAGATCGCTGGTTCAATGGCGTTCAAGGAAGCTATGGAAAAGGCTAACCCCGTTCTTATGGAACCTATTATGAAGGTTGCCGTAATCGTTCCCGACGATTACACAGGTACAGTTATCGGCGACCTCAGCTCACGCCGTGGTCAGATCCAGGGACAGGAATCAAGAACAGGCTCTGTTCAGGTTGACGCTCTCGTTCCGCTTTCTGAAATGTTCGGCTATACAAGCGACCTCCGTTCTAATACGCAGGGGCGTGGTCAGTATACTATGGAACCTCACAGCTATCTTGAGGTGCCCAAGAATATTGCTGAAAAGATCATGACATCCCGCAAGAAGGGTTGATCCGGTCTTATTTAAAAAATCATTTGTTTTAGAAAAATTTTTCAAAAAACACTTGAATTTATCTGATTAATCTGTTATAATATATATACAGATTTCTGAATTTCTTATTTAAGGAGGAATTTTCCAATGGCTAAGGCTAAATTTGAAAGAACAAAACCCCATGTAAACATCGGTACTATCGGCCACGTTGACCACGGTAAGACTACTCTTACTGCTGCTATCACAAAGACTCTTGCTATGAAGGGTCAGGCTCAGTACGAAGCTTACGATATGATTGATAAGGCTCCCGAAGAGAGAGAGCGTGGTATCACAATCAATACAGCTCACGTTGAGTACGAAACAGACGCTCGTCACTACGCTCACGTTGACTGCCCTGGTCACGCTGACTACGTTAAGAACATGATTACTGGTGCTGCTCAGATGGACGGCGCTATCCTCGTAGTTGCTGCTTCTGACGGTCCTATGGCTCAGACAAGAGAGCACATCCTTCTCGCTCGTCAGGTTGGCGTTCCTGCAATCGTTGTATTCATGAACAAGGCTGACCAGGTTGACGATGAAGAGCTCCTTGAGCTCGTTGAGATGGACATCCGTGACCTTCTCTCCAGCTATGATTTCCCTGGCGACGATACACCTATCATCAAGGGCTCTGCTCTTGCAGCTCTTAATGCTCCTGACGATATCAACGATCCTGCTTACGCTCCTATCATCGAACTCATGAATGCTGTAGATGAGTACATCCCCAGCCCTGAAAGAGACGATGCTAAGCCTTTCCTTATGCCTATCGAGGATACTATGACTATTTCTGGCCGTGGTACTGTTGTTACAGGCAGAGTTGAAAGAGGAAAGCTCAATGTAAACGAGCAGGTTGAAATCGTTGGTCTTTCTGACGAGAAGCTCACAACAGTTGTTACAGGTCTTGAAATGTTCAGAAAGACTCTTGACTTCTGTGAGGCTGGCGATAACGTTGGTGCACTTCTCCGTGGTATCACAAGAGATCAGGTTGAGCGTGGACAGGTTCTTTGTAAGCCCGGCTCAATTCACCCCCACACAAAGTTCTCTGGTCAGGTTTACGTTCTGAAGAAGGAAGAAGGCGGACGTCATACTCCTTTCTTCAATAACTACAGACCTCAGTTCTATTTCAGAACAACAGACGTAACTGGTGTTGTTACACTTCCTGCTGATAAGGAAATGTGTATGCCTGGCGATAACGTTTCAATGGACGTTGAGCTCATTACTCCTATCGCTATTGAAGAGGGACTCCGTTTCGCTATCCGTGAGGGCGGCAGAACAGTTGGTTCCGGCGTTGTTACAGCTATCAACGAATAATTTTTGACCATACGATAATTAATGGGGCGGTTAGAAGGTTTTCCTGACCGCCCTGTTTTTCATCTTAATTCAATCAGGCAGTTTATCGCTGCCGGAAAATGATAGAGGATTATAAAAATGTCTTATGTACTCCAAACAAATAACTTAACCAAGCGTTACGGCAAAAAGAACCTTGTGCTTGACAACGTATGCATGAATGTTCCAAAAGGCTCTATTTACGGATTTGTCGGAAAAAACGGCGCTGGAAAAACAACGCTGATGCGTGTTATCAGCGGACTTAATAATCCAACCAACGGAGGATATTCACTGAACGGCGTTGATTATAAAGACAGCAGAATCAGTGAAATAAGAAAAAAGATAGGCGCCGTTGTCGAAACGCCGTCTATATACCTCAATTTGAACGCCCATGACAATCTGCTGCTTCAGTATAAGCTTCACGGAATGGAGCCTGACGGACTTAACGACCTGCTGAAACTGGTTGGTCTGCCAGATACCGGCAAGAAAAAGGCAAAGGATTTTTCTCTTGGAATGCGTCAGAGACTTAGTATCGCATTTTCACTTATTTCCAATCCGGATTTTCTCATTCTTGACGAGCCTATCAACGGTCTTGATCCGGAAGGAATCATGGAAGTACGTGATCTTCTCATAAAACTCCACAATGAACGTGAGATCACTATTCTCATTTCAAGTCATATTCTTGATGAATTATCTAAACTTGCCACACATTACGGATTCATTAACAGAGGGATATTTATAAAAGAAATGAGCGCCGAAGAGCTTGAACGCAACTGTACTAAAAAGATCAGTCTGACTGTTGACAGCACACGCAAGCTTACTCCTGTTCTTGATGAAATGGGACTTGCATACACCATTTTATCAGAAACCACGGCTGAAATTTATTCGCACATTGAAGTCACGCCTCTTGTTCTCGCACTTGCAGAGAAGGATTGCCGTGTCATTACCATGAGCGAAAATAATGAAAGTCTTGAAAGCTACTTTATCAGGCTTATAGGAGGTGCTCACAATGCATAATTTACTTAATGAATCATTCGCCCGTTTAAGAAAAAACACAACTTTCAAGGTATGTCTCATTATCGTAATTGCAATACCTGTGCTTCTCATCTCACTTGAAAAAATATTACTCCGGGCATATAATGAAGATGCTTCCGGATTTAACGCTGCCGACGAATGTCTCTTCCTGATGACGGGTATGCTGCCGCTTTTCATTGCAATATCGCCTGGATTTTTCATTGCAAGCGATTTCAGACAGAACACTGTGCGCAACAAGATCATCTGCGGCTATTCCAGAACATCTATCTATATGACAAACTGGATAACAAGCGTATGCATTACACTTATTTTCCATATAGTTTCAACCATTGTTTCAATGGTGCTTGGTTCTGTTCTCTTTAAAGCCGGCGATATCTTTACAAATGAAAACATTTATTACTCTCTCGTCTGCATACCAGTGCTTATTACATTCACTTCTATCACCGTTGCAATGACAATGACTCTCAAAAACGCAGCCGGAGCTATTTTCTCATACTTCATACATGAGATATTAGCGCTTTTCAACATTGTTATCCTTCTTATTGACAGCGATGAACTTAAAAAATTCCTTTGTTATTTCCTGCCGTCAAATCAGTTGAATATGATAGTTTCAAGAAATTATCTTGCGGCTGATATAACGATGGACGAACCCGGAGAACTCATGTCTGTTGGAAGATATGCCATCCCTGAAGATTTCGACGCCATAATGCTTCCGCTTTACGCCGTAATATTAACTGTCGCCGTAACTGCTCTTGGAATCTGGCATTTTAATAAAAAAGACGTTAAATAAATTAAAAAAGAACTGTCCTTGCAGACAGTTCTTTTATTATGCTTTGCGTATTACCATACAGGTAATATTATCTTTTCCGCCATTTTTAAGAGCGATTTCTACAAGATGCTGAGCTGCAAAATCGTCTCCGTATTTTGTCAGGCATCGCCGGATCTCTTCATCTGTACACATATCCGTCAAACCGTCGCTGCACAGTAGAATCTCTCCCCTTCTCAGATCAAGCGGCTCGCAGGCAAGAGCCGTCACCCCTATATTTCTGCTGTCCACGCCCAGAAAAGTTGTGATCTTATGAGCATCCGGGCTAAGTCTTGCCTCCTCTTTGCTGTAGATATTGGCTCTCAGCTTTTTTGCAGCCACTGTCTGATCTTCAGAGATCTGACGAAACCTGTTGCCGGTCAGGAAATAAATACGGCTGTCGCCCATGCTGAACGAATATACCATATCGCCTCTGACGCATACCATAACAAATGTACTTCCGCTCATATCTGCACTGCGTTCCTTTGCCATGCGGCATATTCTGCGATTTGCTTCACGTGCATATTCATTTACAGCATTATGCAGATTCTTCAACCCCGAAATTTTAATTATATCTGAAAATTCTCTCATAGTACAAGCAGCAATTTCAGAAGCCACATCCCCGAACTGTTCTCCGCCCATGCCGTCGCACACTCCGAAAACATATCGGTCGGAATGATCCAGTACCCTATGACCGCACAGATCAGGTATCTCACGTGTTCCAAGGATATCGGCGTAGAAGTTATCTTCATTGACGGCTCTTACTCTGCCCTTATTCGAGGCTATGCTCACAAAAACCGGGCAGGTCTTTGATTTCTTTGATTTTCTCATATTTCCCTCCGCTTTCTTCGTATATCTATTATATCACATATGCTGATGTGAATCAAGACTGCGATGCAAAAAGCCATGCAAAATACTTGATTTATCTGTGTAAATATGTTATAATAAATTATGTATTTACTCTTATAATTAACAAGAAATAAGGTGCTGATATGAGCGATATTCATGAAATAATCAAAAATCAGATAAAACAGCCCCTATGGGATAACTGGTACATAAAGGAAGAACTCGGCAGAGGCGGTTCAGCCGTTGTTTACCGGATAGAAGCCAGAAGAGAGAATCGCACTGATGTTTCCGCTCTTAAAGTTGAACCGATAGTTGCCGACGAATCCGTATACGTCGATGAGACACGTCGTATGGAGTATCTTGAAAGAAAACGGCGTGAAGCAGAAAACGAAACTACTATTATGTATAAGCTGCGTTCGTCGCCGAATATTGTGCTCTATGAGGATGAAAGCATAAAACCGCTTATAGTGGACAACAAACAGATCGGCTACTATATTATGATACGAATGGAATGCCTGACCTGTCTGCAAAAGATCATGAAAAACCGTACCTTTGATGTTTCGGAAAAAAATGTTCTCAAGCTCGCCATAGATATAGGCAGCGGAATCAAAGCTGCCCACGAACTTGGCGTGATCCACCGTGACGTAAAACCCGGTAACTTCTTTGTATCAGGCAGCGGCGTTTACAAACTCGGCGATTTCAATATTTCAAAAAAATCTGTCTCTACACGTTCATTTGCCGGTACGGAGGGATATATTGCGCCGGAAGTATATTATGCCCGCTACGGAAACGACGGCTACACCAAACAGGCTGATATTTACTCTTTCGGTATCTCGCTTTACTGCATGATGAACGATTATCAATTTCCGTTCGGTGATATGTATCTGCCGGAGGAAGCCATAGACAGACGCATGAATGGTGAAAATCTTCCAAGACCAAAAAATGCCTCTGTGCCGTTTGCAAAAGTCATACTGAAAGCCTGCGCTTTTAATCCGGCAGAACGATATCAGAACATGACAAATATGCTCCGTGATCTTATGGCAATACGGGACGGCAGTCCAATGATAAGTTCTCCTCCCCCTGTTCAGTCTGCCGCCGCAGGAGGTTATCCCGCATCCCCCGCAGGTTACGGCGGATATTCCGGACAGCCGGTAAATCAGCCGGTTCAGCAGCCCGTTAATTACGGCGGATATACACAGCCTCCTGCCGTTCACACTCAACCGCCTAATTATCCATCCGGTTATCAGCCCGTGGAGCGTATTAATAAGGATTCGGCCGCACCAAAGATCATTCTTGCTTCCGGTCTTTTCATACTGGTGGTGATACTGACGGTATTAGTGATATTCCTTGTTCGCCAGCAAAAAAACGACGTTTCAGGCAGTGACGACCCGGTTGTTGTTTCTCCTGAAACTACAAGTTCACAGGAAATAACAGAACCTGACGTTACTGAAGAAACGAAAAGTACAACTGACGTTACCACAACGGAAACAACGGTATCCACAGAAGCAAGTACGACAACAGCAACAACGCAGTCTGTGACAACTGCTCAGCCTGTAACCACAACAGTCCCCCCAATATCAACACCGACTTCAGGCAGCGCTGAAGCATCTGCAAATATAATCAACGGAGGTTATGTGACATCAGACGGCGGAGCACTGTACTACTCGACAGAAGCCGGATGCATCTATTCCGAAACGAACGGCGAAACAAAAGTCGTTTACAACACAAGAGCAAGCTATATCAACCCAGTAGATGACAATCTGATTTTCTGCAACTGGAGCAGCGGAAATTATATATGCAGCATCAAAAAAGACGGCAGCGGCTTTACTATCCTGAATCCTGCATACTGCTATGAGCTTACCTATTATGATGGCTGGCTGTATTTTTCAGAAATGACCGATCCTGGGAATGCCGGCGCCGGCAACTACATATGCCGCATGAAACCCGACGGTTCAGAATATACCCGGCTTATGCAGGCACACTGCTGGTATATGAACGTTGCAGACGGAAAAATCTTCTTTGTAAACTACGACAGCAACTATTCTCTTGATGTTATGAACGTTGACGGCAGCGGTCATACTTCCATAATGAGCTCAGTTTCTGATCTCTGCGTATCAGGCGGCAGGATATACTATTCCTCAAGCCGTGACGACAGATGGCTGTATTCCATGAATTATGACGGCTCAGATAATAAGCTTATCAGAGACGGCTACACTAAATGTACTAATGTATCCGGCAGCATGATCTACTGTGTTGACGAAAACGATCATCTTCTGGTGATAGATATACAGAATAATTCCGGAGTAGTTTATCCTAATCTTGGCTATATAGGGTATCCGGTAATTGTCGGCTCAAATCTTTATTCAATGGATCAGAACAACAGCGTAAGAAAATTTTCACTTGACTAAAGAACAGCGGCACCAGGAATTTCTTCCGGTGCCGCTGCCCTTTAAGGGTGGTTTATATGAAAATGAAGATGTCTTAATTTATATCGGACTCTGCTCTGCCGTTCCGTCCGTGACCGTCTTTACTGTCCGGTCTTTCCGGCATTTGTCCTGGGTCAAAATCTCCGGGCATTTCTGGCCTGCCGTCATCGCCTGTGGGCGGCTGCATCTGACCAGGATCAAAGTCATCAGGCATTTCCGGACGTTTACCGCCGCCAAAGCCGCCGAATCCTCCCATGCCCTGCGAGCCGATAGTCGAAACAACATTTTCAGCTGTAAAGCTGCCTGCTTCTGTACCGTCGTTTTTATATCCGGAATTCTCGTAAAGTCCATGATTTTCTGTAGAATCCGAACTTCCGCCGGTATATATAGTATAGTTTTCACCTGATTTTATATCAGGAGAACTAATAACAATATGCTCAAAATTCTTGGACGGAGCGTAACTCAATATTTCATTTCCTCTGCTGTCCGTAAGTGTAACAAGAGTGCCGCCGCTGCATGATCCTATGTTTGCTCCCACGACATTCTGAGAAGAACTGTCTCCCGGCACTTCCGCCATCTGAGCGCTGCCTGCCGCAACAAGCAGACCTCCGCTGACAATTATCTCACCATTTCCGTCAAGAGCGCCGTTTCCGCCGTTTACCGGACCGTCCACAAGAATCGTTCCGCCGCTTATCGTCATATCTCCGTTAGAATCCAGTCCGTCACCATCAGCATTGATATAAACAAATCCGTCGCTTATATTGATCTGAACACGGTTGGAATATGTTCCCATGCCCTCCTGAGGAGTACTGCCGTCGCTGGCATTGAAGCCGTCGTCGGAAGCTTTTATTTCAAGTTCTCCGCCGCATATATCTATAATGGCCGCCTCAATGCCCTCATAAGAAGTAAGGACTTTGACCGTTCCGTCTGATATTTCGGCATGACTGTCTCCATGAATACCTTTATTTCCGGCAGACAGTTCTAAAGTACCACCGGCGATATTCACATTTCCGTTAGAATGAATAGCGTCATCGGCAGAGTCTACTATAAAAGTTCCGCCGTTTATTCTGATCTCTGCCCCGCCTTTTATGCCCTTTGTGCTGACTGTTTCGGATGTACTGATCTCTGATGCAGTTTCATCGGAAAAAAAGCCAACATTGCTGTCAAAGTTCATTTCAGGGAATTCTCCGTATTCGGATTCATTTTGTCGAAAGCCCTTGAAATCTCCGAAATCACGTCCGCCGTGCATAGTACCGAAATCATCATTATGAGTTTTGGTTGAATTTTCACTGCCGCCTCCGGAGATTATATTGAATTCTCCGCCGTCGGCAACAAATGATGTTTCTGCCTGAAAGCCGTCCTGCGCAGCGGTTATATTGAAAGTTCCGCCGCATATATAGATAAATCCCTTGGATGTATCTGTCTTGTTAGTAGATTTTACGCCGTCCTGACCGGAATTAACAGTAACAGTTCCGCCGGCAGCCGCAACGTAATCTTTCCCCTTTATACCATCAGACGCTGCCGTGATATCCAGAATACCGCCCGTTATCACGATATCGTCCTTGCAGCGGATACCGTCGTTATAGTTTCCGTTTACGGTAAGAGAGCCGGTACCATTTATAGTAAGACTGTCCTCGCTGAAAACAGCTGCGTCCGGTTCGGCGTCAGTCTCATCCAAATACGAATAAGTCTCACCGTCAGAAAGAAAATTCATGCTGTCCGGTGCAAGAGTAATAAAGGTCTTATCTGCGTCTGCAATGTAGACAGCAGAAGAATTTGCATTTGCAATATCGGCATTGTCAAGTACGAGCTGTACCTTTGCCTGCGGAGCATTCACAACAATCTGACCGTTCGCAGTCTTTCCGGTAATGTGGTATACGCCTTCCTGAGTTATGGTAACGACAGCCGATTCCGCTGAAGCGCCGGATCCCGTTATGATGGCCTTATTGCCGTTAAATCCAATTTCTGCCGTGATTTCTCCATAGTTCTGATTCATATCCCTGTCGGAAAAAATCTGACCAAAATTATCGTTTTTCAAAGCAAGTATTCCCGACGTTTGCGGTATACTGTCGGATTCAGATTCAGAAGGACGGTTAGAATCATCAGTTACCGGCTTAGCTTCTGAAACAGATTCTGACGAAGAACCGGGATTTCCGGATTTTGAATTGCTGCATCCCGACGTTATTGCTGCAAACGTCAAAGCGGCTGTAAGGAAGCTGAATGCTTTTTTATAATGTTTCATTTTACGCACCTTCCTGATTTATTCCCAATTCCGCTTTTCTTTAAGCAATACCGGAGTACTGCCTTTATTTCTCTTTCTGTAATATATTATAACGCCCGTTTATGTTAATTTTGTGATATTTTTCTGAAAAGCCGAAAAAGTCTTGCGAATTCTCCGAGAATCAAACCAATATTGACTTTTTTAATTTACAGTAGTATAATTATTTATAGATAAATCATAAAAAATTTCGGAGGTAATAAACATGGAAAAGGAAATATACACAGACTACGAGATAATCGACGCTCATGCGCATATTTTTCCCGGTGCAATCGCAGAAAAGGCTACCGTAAATATAGGCAGATTCTATGATCTGCATATGGATAGCTGCGGCAGTTCAGCCAAACTAATAGAATCCGGCAGCAAAATCGGAACTTCTCTTTATCTTGTATGCTCAGTTGCAACAGTACCGCATCAGATCAGCCATATAAACGAATTCATAGCACGTGAATGCGAAGAACACAAATGCTTCTTCGGACTTGGCTCAACTCATCCCCTGTCGGAAAATATAGAGGGTGACATTGAACAGATAAAATCACTTGGTCTTAAAGGCGTAAAGCTGCATCCGGATTTCCAGACATTCTATGCTGATTCTCCCGAAGCTTTCAAAATATACGATATCATCGGCGATTCGCTGCCGCTTCTCATTCACTGCGGCGATAACAGATATGAATATTCTTCGCCCGAAAGGATTGCAAATATTGCAAAAAACTTCCCAAATCTTAAACTCATCGCCTCACATCTGGGCGGATATCAGCGCTGGGACGAAGCTCAGGAATACCTCCGTGGATTTGAGAACGTACGCTTTGATGTATGCAGTTCGCTTGCATTTATGACGCCGGAAAAAGCGGCGGAACGTATTCATCACTTCGGGGCGGAAAATTGCTTCTTCGGAACCGACTTCCCCATGTGGCCTCACGACGCAGAATTTGAACGCCTTATGGCAGTCGGACTCAGCGACAGCGAACTCAGAGGAGTTCTTGCCGGTAACTTCAAAGCGTTCATGAATATATAATATAAGTCTTGTTAGTAATCGGTAACAACTTTTGAAAAAATTTTCTGAAAAGTTCGTCTTTTTTTCCCTCAGAAATCACTTATTAGTGAAAGCTTTCATAAGTCAGTATCAGGTATAATCATAAATAGCTGTTTTTAATTGAAACCGGATACTGATTCTATAAATAAGGAGAGGGTGAGACTATGATTGCCAACACAAAGACAAATCCCGGAGGTGACCTTATCATTTTAGCATTTAATCAAGACAATACAGCCTCCGTCGATATAGGTGAAGTCAACCGGCTGATATGCGCCTGCAATACGTCCAAAGACAGTCTGGAACAGCTGTATATCATGTTCAAGTCTGCGGTTTTCGCAGTTGCATTCGGTATAACAGCCGACTACCATCTGTCAGAAGACTGCGTCGCTGAAACTTTTGTCCGTCTTACACAGATAAAAAGCTTTAATCCACGCAAAGGCGACGGCAAAGGTTTCATCCTCACAATCGCACGCAACGTTGCATTAGAGCTTCGCCGGCGCTACAAAAAAGAGACCAGCAGCTATTTCATACAAAGCTATGGCGACGCCGAACAAACTGTCGAAGACAGTATATATATAAATCAACTCTTAAAACATCTTAATGACAAGCAAAGACAGATCGTCGTTTTGAAATGCTGCGCTGAAATGACTTTCAAAGAAATAGCGAAAGTATTGAAATGTCCCGAAACTACGATCAAATCAAGGTACAAACGAGCAATGGATATTTTACAGGAAAAGGCAGGTGCAGACAAGTGAAAAAGAATGATTTCAATTCAAATCAGGAATTTGAAAAAATACTGAAAGAAAAAATGAATGAACTTTCAACCTCTGTGGATTGCTTTGACAGGATCTCCGCAAGAGCTTTTCCTGAAAAAGACTCGGATTTTTCCGACTGCGGGTTCACCGTAAGTGACCTTGAAAACGTAACAGGAAAGCGCAGAATATTTCCAGTGCTCAAATGGGTATCTGCGGCGGCTGCGATCGTACTTTGCATAGGTATAATTCCTAAAACCGCTATTATCAACAGCCTGAGGCATTCTATGGAAAACTGTCCTGACAAGGACAGCTGCAGCGATATCATACAAAAAATAAACAAAGAAACCCAAAACGGCGATTACTATATCTGCGACCTCCCTCTTAACGATTATTTAAGCTATGACGTTCTTGTTACTCCTATGTACGGCTGTCCCTTTGAAGAAAACGGGGAAGATATGAACGTGCGCATTTTCGTTAAGACTATCGGAGGGATAAGAACCAATCAGATATACGCCGTAGAATATCATGGAGTATACTCTGAGGATAATATAGTGGCTGCGGCTGAGACCGGCGTTACCTTCTCCGAAAAGGAAACGGATGAACTGGAAAACAGCTTCAATTACTTCTTTACCAGTCAAGACGAATGTTCCAATGCTGTGGCAACGGCTTTCACCAGCAACGATATCGGAGCGCTTGCCGATAATGATGGCAGTACTGTATCGGCGGCAAGCTTTTCTGATTTTTCTTTCTACAAGAAAGGAAAAAACGTCAAGTCTGTCCGGACTGACGTTGTCTACTACCGATATGATGCTCCTGATAATTATTATTACGATTTAAAGATAACAGACAGCAGCGGTGAAGAAATCAGCGTTTCTGAAAATTCCTGGAAGCGTTCAGTTGACTGCGACGGCAATTCGATTCATACGGAGGGAAATTCCAACGTTATGACAAAAGCCGATCTCTTTACCGGAAGCTATGAAGTCAACAGCAATATCTGTTATTTCACACCTGAAATCTACTATGCATGGAATAATAAACGGGAAAGCCAGACGATTGTAGAACATTTTATCGAAACTCACAACGGCTATAATCGTACAGGAACTATTTTAAGTAAAATCGTTTTCCCGGAAGATACGGCATTCCAGAGAAATCTGCACGTCTATCTCGGCAAGAAAGCCCCCGTTGCGGAATATTTAGCCGATGACTTTGATGAAGTCTGGTACTATACTTCGCTGGATATGACAAACGTAAATACCGTTTCAGAAAACAAGATAACAGCTGCAATTTCCGATCTTACTTCAGAGATTGACCTCCTTGAAGATACAGAGAAAAATACGTATATTACAGAATCCGACAAAAAGCTTCTGGAAATAGAAAAACTGCGGATAACAAGAGAGTGCGAAAAATTGAGCCAGTATGCTGCATTTATTGATGAAGAGAAGAACAGGCTGCAAGCTGAAAACGAAGAATTACGCCAGCAAATGCAGAATGACTTTGAGCAAATTCAGAAACAAATTGACGACGAAAACACAAGAATAAAAAATAACATCGACCATGACCTGACCGATTAACGGTGACCCGCCAAACACAAAAGAAAGTTCAATAAAAACGCCTCGGAGATTGCTCTCTGAGGCGTTGATTTTTATACTAATTGTATTTTAAATTTCCTCAGCCAGTAATCCAGTTGAACAAAAAACGCTATAGTCTGCGGCAGATTCATCAGCTGTCCGTACCACTGAACATGATCCTCATGCGTAAGAAGCCGCTCAAGCGCCTGTCTGCTTACCAGCTCCGTAAGCGGATTGCATTTATCATCCATGATCTCCCTCAGCCTTAACGTTACAGCTTCTAAAAATGCGGGATTATGCGTCTTTGGATACGGGCTTTTCTTTCTGTGAAGCACCTTTTCCGGCAGCCATTCATGCATTGCCTCACGAAGCAGCCCTTTTTCCTGCCCCTGCCAGTCCTTGTACTCCCAGCGGACATTGTACAGGTATTCTGCAATACGGTAATCGCAGAACGGCACACGGACTTCAAGTCCGCTGTACATACTCATTCTGTCCTTCCGGTCAAGAAGATTCTGCATAAACCAACTGAAATTAAGCTGCGTCATTTCACGCATACGTGATTCAAGATCACTGTCCGTATGGAGTTTTAAGGTATCGTCAGCCGTTCTTCTATACGCACTGTATACATAATCGTCTGCGTCTATCTTTCGGCTGTAGGCATCGCTGAGAAAGCTTCTGCGATAAGAAGTGCTCTGCGCCCACGGGAAACCGTCAGTCATGCGGATATCCTTATCCCTGTACCATGGATAGCCGCCGAATATTTCATCGGCGCATTCTCCTGACAAAGCAACCGTTCCGTGTTTTTTAATCTCACGGCAAAGCAGCAGCATAGAGGCGTCCACATCTGCCATTCCGGGCAGTCCTCTTGCTTCAACGGCGTTGTCAAGAGCGTCGGTCAGTTCGGGAGTATCTACTACGATCCAATGATGATCTGTACCGAGATATTCCGCCATGCATTCTATATATTCCGGATCGCTGTTGGGCTGAAAATGACTTTTTCTGAAATATTTATCGTTATCATGATAATCTACGGAAAAAGTACTCAGCTTCTTGCCCTGTTTTTTCATTTCGGACGATGCAACGCTTGAGATAAGGCTTGAATCCAGACCTCCGGAAAGAAATGTGCAGACAGGCACATCCGATACAAGCTGCCGCCTTATAGAGTCAAGGAGAAGCTCACGGACGTGTTCGGCAGTCTGTTCAAAGGTTTCATTAAGTTCATAGGCACGGAGACGCCAGTATTCCTCCAGTTTCAGACCACGTTCAGTGTAAAATCCACGCCAGCCGGGCATGATTTCCTTTACGCCCCTGATAACGCCGCAGCCGGGCGTTCTTCCCGGAGCCATAAGTATAAGCTCGGATACGCCTGTTTCGTCGATCTCATGAGGGATATCTGGATGTTCCAGCAGTACCGGAAGCTCCGAAGCAAAAATCAACTTATCACCAGTATCGTAATAGAACAGCGGCTTTACGCCTATTCTGTCTCTTGCCAGAAAAACACGATGTTCCGCCTCGTCATAAACTGCAAATGCAAAAATTCCGTTAAAACGGTCAACACAGGCTTTTCCCCACTTGATGTAGCTTTTCAGAACCACCTCGGTATCGGAAGAGGTTTCAAAATCAAATTCCTGTTCAAGCTCACGGCGGATCTCCCGGGTATTATACAGTTCGCCGTTATAGACTACAGTATATGTTCTTTCTCCGTACGAACAGCTCATAGGCTGACGTCCGCCGGATATGTCAATAACCGCAAGTCTGGTATGGATAAGCGCCGCCTCACGGGTAAGAACGATTCCACGCTGATCAGGTCCACGCCTTATCATTGCCCGCTGCATCTTTTCATATATTTTCATATCATTGCGCATATCCTCAGAAAAACTTATAGTTCCTGCAATTCCGCACATACTATCTCCTCCATTAATTTGGTGTTATCCAGTATATGCAGGAAAATGTCAAATAATGACTCAAAGCGTAACAGGAAGTCCGTTTATCTCGATAGTCGGATCATCAATGTCGATAAGGAGGCATCTTCTGCCGTCTATCACGCTTGTGCGTACCTTATCGGCGGCAGACGGCTTGATATTCACTGTAATTCCCGGAGAAGAAAGCACTGTTTTTGTCTCAATAAGATTGGCAGCAGTAAGAGGAGCTGTTCCGCATACTTTTTCATATACCGGCTCCACCATATTCACACGCTCCTGCGGCAGCCCTGCGTCAGTAAAAATATCCTTGAGCACCGCAGGTTCGATAACAGTTCTGTCAGTCTCTTCCTTGCTGTCTTCAACAACGCTCTGTATCTTCTCGTTTACCATTTTGATGAGCATATAGTCCAGATCCTCGCCAGCCACGCTTTTGAGGATACTCTGGAAATTTGCCTTCTCATTTTCTGCGGACATAACAAAATTACATCCGAGAACATTTTCAATAATTGAAATATCAGGCTTGCTGGCAGTCTTGGTATAGTACATCACATGATTAATATCGCTGCTTCTGTTACTGAAAACAGGGAATAAAAATCCATCAGAGGGAGACTTGCTGATAATAAGCTCCGTATTGACCTTCTTGGTGATCTCATTATTGAACGAATCAAAAATAAAGCCGTCGCTGCCCGTATTCACCGGACAGAATGCCGTGAGTATGTAGCGGTAAACCTCGTCTTCGCCAACTGCGAACTCATCGTTTTTATCATTTCGTCTGACTGTGTAGCTGCAATAAGCCGTCAGCACTGCAAACGGTCCCTCACAAGCAGTATTGGCGGCGATATGACTGAGAAAATCCTCGCAGACCGTCTCATCCTTGAGTTCGGATTTCAGCAGCGTATAGAGTATATTCTGAGGTTTTCCCTCCTCATACGCCTCGTTGGGAAATTCATACTCCACAAATGATTTTCCGACATTTGTATTAAGAACCTTTTTCAGCGTTTCCTCGTAAACGTCATGCTCCTCAACCGACATGGTAAGGCAAGAGCTTACATGATGACACCGAAGATTTTTTTCGGCGTCTACAAAGCCTGTGAGCAGACGCTCCATGACAAAAAATCCGCTTTTATCTGAAAAATTCTTTTTGATCTCCGCTGTTTCTTTTTTATTCATTTTTGATTTTCCTTTCTTTTTTATATTATTCTATTATACATCATTGCCGGAATTTTTGCAAGCAGTAATTTTCTGTTTTAAATCAGAATATAATTTTCAGAGCCTGTACATAACATTTACTCTCTGCGAAAGGAGACCGCTATGAAATATCTTGTTCTTCTGCTTATCCCTCTGATTTTATGCTCGTGCTCCGCTCCGGACGCTCCGGCGGCGGATTCTTCCGAGATCCCTGTCACCACTTTCATTCAAGACTTCGGTCAGCTTCACATTGACGTTCCTGAGGGCTATAAACCAATAAATTATGATATACAGATCGGACAATGGTTCCCGTATATGCAGTACGAAGATTATATGTACGGAAAATCGGCAGAAGAATTTCGGACTGCCGTGCATGAACGCTTCGCACAGGCAAAGGAAAACGGAGTAAACACCGTATATCTTCATATTCATCCCTGCGGAGACGCATATTACAAGTCCGATATCTTTCCAAAGGGCGTAAGTCTTGACGGGGACTATGATCCACTTTCCATAATGCTGGAAGAAGCGCACAAACTGGAACTTTCAGCTCATGGATGGCTGAATCCTCTGCGCTGTCAGACAACCGAACAAATGGCAGCTTTGCCCGACGATTTCATAATCAAAAAATGGGCAGAGGATCCCGAATGCCGCATTGTCAAGCTGGTCGGAAACCGCTGGTATCTTGACCCTTCTTATACTGAAACATCTGAGCTGCTCAGCGCCTGCGTCAGTGAACTTCTGGAAAATTATGACCTTGACGGTATCCACATTGACGATTATTTTTATCCCTCGTCGGACGAGAATTTTGACAGCGTGGAATTTGAAAAAAGCGGCAGCAGTGATCTTGCACAATGGAGACTTGACAATTGCACAAGATTTGTCAAAACAATATACGATACAGTAAAAGCTCACGACAGCAGAATTCTTTTCGGAATCAGTCCCCAGGGTAATATAGAATCAAATTATAACTCACAGTATGCGGACGTTAAGCTCTGGACGGGCAGCGAAGGCTACTGCGATTATATCGTTCCTCAGATATATTTCGGATTTGAAAATGCCGTATGCCCATTTGAACCTACTCTCAGGCGCTGGGAGGAACTCCGGGGAAACAGTCCGGTAAAACTTGTTATCGGTCTTGCTGTCTATAAGCAGGGAAAAGAAGATAAATGGGCAGGTCAGGCAGGAGAAAGGGAGTGGATAGACAACAACGATATAATCAGCCGCCAGATTGAACTTGTAAAATCGTCTTCAGCCGACGGCTATGCATTATACTGATTTTGACACTACATCAGCGATATAAATAAGCTTGTCCGATAAAACTGCATGAAAGCTGAAAGCATTCCGGAGAAGTATAGCATATCGCTAATCAAAATCTCCAAAAAGAAGTGTTACTTCTTGTAGAAATCAGCAATTGAAATAATGAAATAAATATGATATAATAGAATGTAATATTTATGCGAGAAGAGGTATATTATGAAGTGCGAATACTGCGGATATGAATTTAACGACAAGTTCTGCCCCAACTGCGGAGCTGCCGCCCCGGAACAGACACCGGCAGTATGGCAGCCATCTGTTCATAATAATATGCAGCAGAATAATCAAAGAAACAATGATTACAGCAGCTATAAGAATCAGAGAGCATATGACAGGTATAGCTCCGGTGTTAAAATACGTTCTATATTGACCTGCATCCTTCTGACTATTTTTTCCTGCGGACTTTACGGCATCTTATGGTTCGGAAATCTGAACGACGAAGCGAATTATCTCTCTGAGGAGCGCAGCCCTACGTCCGGCGGAATCGCCTTTCTCCTGTGTATTCTGACTTGCGGAATATACTACTTTTACTGGGCGTATAAACAGGGTGAAAAAATCGACCGTGCGTATATACTACGGAATCAGATCCCTCCTAAACACGGATTACTTTTTATCGTGCTGACGTTTGTTCCATATGCCGGAGGACTTATAACATACAGCATAATGCAGAATGACATCAACAACATTGCATGATCCCATTGCCCCGTAACAGGGGCAATTTTAATAAATGATATGATGATAAACAAATACAAACTTCAAAAACTTCTGGCTGTACTTGCGCTGGGAATTGGATATTTTATTATTGTAAAGCTTACCGGACTGGGAATTCCCTGCATTTTCAGATTAATGTCCGGCGGCAGGATACTCTGCCCCGGCTGCGGAATTTCCAGAATGTTCCTGAATTTATCTTCCCTTGATATCCCCGGAGCATTCCGCTGTAACCCAGCGGTTTTTTCTCTGCTTCCCCTCTGGTGTGTATGCGCCGTGCTCTGGGTATCTGACCGTGGGAAAAAATTCCTGAAGGCTGCGGAGATATTTTCATTAACAGTTCTTATTTTATTTGGAATATTAAGAAATTTTCTCTGAAAATATTGCAAATATCCATAAAATGGTATATAATAGAACAGCAGAGTTTTAAGGCAACACCGCATAAAGACCACTTGACGGTGTTGCCTTAAAAAACTACCGCTACAGTATCTGAGATAAGGAGAAATTTTGAATGATCTACAATAATATTATAGAAGCTATGGGACACACTCCTATGATAAAGCTCAACCGCATGAACAAGCCCGGCAATGCCGACGTTCTTGTAAAATTTGAAGGACTTAATGTCGGCGGTTCTATAAAGACAAGGACTGCTTACAATATGATCCTGAATGCAGAACGTGAAGGAAAAATCAATAAGAATACTATTATAGCAGAACCTACCAGCGGCAATCAGGGAATAGGTCTTGCTCTCGTGGGAGCTGTCAGAGGCTACAGGACTATAATAATCATGCCCGATTCCGTAAGCGAAGAACGCCGTAAGCTCGTCCGTCATTACGGTGCGGAGGTGATCCTCATCCACGACGACGGCGATATAGGAAAGTGCATTGAAGAATGTCTCAATACAGCGCTGAAAATGGCAGAGGAGAATGAAAACGTTTTCGTTCCTCAGCAATTTGCCAATCCAAATAATATCTATGCTCATAAGTATCACACTGCCCTTGAGATCCTTGAACAGACTGCCGGAAGAATTGACGGTTTCTGTTCCGGAATAGGAACCGGCGGAACTATCACAGGTATAGGCGAAGCGCTCAGAGCACAATACCCCGATATTGAAATATGGGCTGTAGAACCTGAAAACGCCGCTATTCTTGCCGGCGGAACTATCGGAACGCATCTCCAGATGGGTATAGGCGACGGTATTATCCCGGATATTCTCAACACAAATATATATGATAATATCTATATCGTCAGCGATGAAGAAGCTATCAGAACGGCAAAAGAACTTGCCTCGAAGGAAGGCATAATGTGCGGAATATCCAGCGGTACAAACGTAGCGGCCGCTCTTAAATTAGCCGAAAAACTTGGAGAAGGCAAGACCGTTGTAACCATTCTCCCCGACACGGCAGAACGCTACTTCTCTACTCCCCTGTTTGACGATTAATAATCTCTTTCAAGCACAGCAATTATTTTAATTATTTCTGTTATTTACAAGGGGACGCTGTCCCATATGCGTTTACTTAATAGAAAAAATACGAAAAAGAGAATATTTTCTGGAACGTTTTGAATTTGAAGTAAAC
>CAMZZN010000015.1 GCA_947345935.1 uncultured Ruminococcus sp. | reverse complement strand
ATTTTTCTATTTCTTTTATTTTTGTTTCCATATTTCTTATTATATCATATTTCTTCTATTAAGTAAACGCATATGGGACAGCGTCCCCGCTTAGGTAATGTCATCATGTTTGCTTTCGATGATTCCATTATACGCTTCTTTTCTTCACCTTTCTATGAAAAAGAAAAGAAAAAATTGTACAAATCTATTATTTCAGCTTGACTTTATCGCTTGGTTACTGTACAATAGTAATGGGAGGGAAATGATGTGCAGTTATTTGAATATATTGATATTCTGAAAAAAACTTATGATATTTTTTACACAGATTCCGTGAATTCTCCGCTTCACTGGCATTATTACAGCGAAATAATTTATATGACCAAGGGTTCTGTTACAATCACCTGCAACAATCGCCAGACTATTCTGAAAGAGGGCGATCTATGTTATATTTATCCGTTGCAGCTTCACGCATTTACAGAAGCACAGGATACGGCAGTCCAGTACGCTGTATTGAAATTTGATATTCATACGATCAATATTCCGCAAGCATATATCTCGAAATTTTATGATATCATTATACGAAGAACACAGGAAGCAGATTTTTGCATGATAATAGACAGCGAACAATTACAAAGCTCCTTCATTGACTTTCTGATTTGTCATACGATTCAGGAATATACCGACAAAAAAGATTTTTACGCATTGCAGGTGCAAGCCAATATTTATACGCTTCTGATAGAATTTGCAAGGAAAACTGAAAAAGAAATGATCGCTTCAAAAGAAAAGCATACCGATACAAATTTTTCGTTTTATCATATTCTGGAATATATTGACACCCATTCCGGCGAACCGCTGGAAATTCACGAGCTTGCGGAAATGTGTCACATGAGTTACTCTCATTTTGCAAAACTGTTCCGTGAAAATTACGGGCGCTCCTGCAAAGAATATATCACCTACATCAGGTTGAATAAAGCGCAGGACTTGCTTTTTCATACGGATTATGATCTGAATTTTATTGCACAGGAAACAGGTTTCTTTGATTGCAGCCACTTCATCCGTACTTACAAAAAATGGAAAGGGATTACTCCCAAACAGGAAAGAATGAAATCGATTTAAGAAAAAACAGCCGCAGAACTCTGAAACTTTCCAAGTGCAAAGAAATGCTGACGGAGATTAAAGTATAAGCAATTAAGTTAACAACCAGTCAAAAACAGATGCTTCTCATTCTTTGAATAGCATCTTTAAATAAAAAGAATCCCATCTTCAACAGGATTCTTCTTTACCAACTATAACTATATTGTGATACGCAATAATGTTTTGTAATAATTGGTGTTCGTATAATATTCCATTGGTTGGGGCAGCGGGATTTGAACCCACGAGATGACAGAGTCAAAGTCTGTTGCCTTACCGCTTGGCTATGCCCCAGTTACTTAATTATACCAAAAAATCTTGTCTAAATCAATAGGTAATAAATATATTTTTTATTTAACAAATGATTGTTGACAAAGTAATGAAAAAATGATATAATACATATACTAAACGTTATTGCAAATTGCGTAATAGCGGTGGTTAAAATTCTGCACATAGCAAGACGGAGCAGGAAAGCATACTGTCGTATGATGACAACGCAGTTATGTGCGAAATTTGCCGACAAATAGCGTGAGTTGTAATAGAGTTTAGTATATGCATAGCAAATATGATCTGGACTGTAAATAAAATCAGTAACTGGTTATTGACTCCGGAAGTTATCCGGAATATAATAGAGACAGTTAAGGCAATACCGCATAAAGAACGTTTTTCGTTTTTTAGATACTGCCTGAAATTTAAATTACCCGAAAGGGATAAAAAGGAGCAGATCATTATGCACAACAAAAAAATAAGAAAACTTACGCTTACATCGATTCTTGCCGCACTTACCTGTGTTGCGACTATGCTTATACGTATTCCCACGCCTACAAAGGGTTATGTGAATCTTGGAGACTGTATGGTTAATATCTGCGCATGGATTTTAGGTCCTGTCTGCGGAGGGGCTGCGGCTGGTTTTGGCTCTGCGGCGGCAGATATTCTGTCGGGATATGTTATATATTCACCGGCAACGCTCATTATAAAGGCGCTTATGGCAGTATTTTCTTTTATGATATTTAATCTCATGGTCAAGAAACTTCATTCCGCTGCGGCAAGGATCATTGCAGCTTCTGTCGCTGAGATCGTTATGATACTTGGATATTTTGCTTTTGAGACAATTATCTACGGCTCTGCTGTAACAGCTTCCGCCGGAATTGTCGGCAATATATTTCAAGGGGGAATGGGTACAGTCAGCTCAGTAATACTGTATGAGGCTATCATCAGAAGAATTCCGTCAAGAAATATCTGAATACTTTACTTATAGTTTAACCGTCTGGCGTAGGCAGCGACTGAAAGGAAATGATAATTTATGCCTGATCGTTTTTCGAGGACGGGGATTATCTTCGGACAGGCAGCTATGGAAAGGCTCGCCGGAGCAAGAATAGCAGTGTTCGGAATCGGCGGCGTAGGCGGTTACGCCGTCGAAGCTCTTGCAAGATCCGGAGTGGGAGAGCTTGATCTGATCGATAATGATACAGTATCCGTAACAAATATTAACAGGCAGATAATTGCGCTTGACAGCACTGTCGGAATGTATAAGACCGACGCTGCAAGAGCAAGGATATCTGAGATAAATCCACTCTGTCGTGTGAATACATATAATACTTTTTTCATGCCGGATACTTCTTCACAGTTTGATTTTTCCCTTTATGATTATGTTATTGACGCTATTGATACGGTGACGGGAAAGATTGAAATAATCATGAAAGCTCGGGATGCAGGAGTTCCGGTTATAAGTTCCATGGGCGCCGGAAATAAGATTGATCCTACGGCATTCAGGGTCACTGATATTTACAGTACATCAGTCTGCCCTCTTGCACGTGTCATGAGACAGCAGCTTAAAAAAAGAGGCGTAAAAAAGCTTAAAGTAGTCTGGTCGGACGAGCCGGTTGTTTCTCAGGCGGAGAATGCCTTTATTACCGAAGAAGCCCCTCCGGGGCGTCGGTCGGTTCCAGGTTCAAATGCATTTGTGCCCTCTGTAGCAGGACTTATTATAGCAGGTGAAGTTATAAAGGATATTTGCATAAGGCAGACCAATTCAGGAGTTTCTGAAGAAATGAGGATTCTATGAACAGAAAAAATATCAGCTTATGTATTATGGCGGCTCTTATGATTTTCATGCTTGGTTCTTGTTCAGCTGAGAATGTGGGAACCTCAAAAATTGTGACGACCGTGATTTTTATTCTTCTGTTCCTGGGAGCGTCATTGTGTTCCGCTGTGATGACTTTTAAATTAAGACGAAGAAAGAATGCAGACAATAATGAAAATGATTTGTTAAATAAAAATGAGGAGTAACAACATGATAAAACCGGTAATTTCTATTATGACTTCAGCTTCACTTCTGTTTGGTACTGCGTCATTCGGTGTTTCTGCTGAAGCCAATGTCTGCACTGTCAATTTTTTGGATTTTGACGGAAATGTGTATTATTCGATGACTGTTCCGGAGGGGGAGCAGATAGACAAGCAGATAATCAGTCAGATCGATACCTCAAAGCTCCGCAAGCAGATAGATACCAGAAGTCAGCAGTGGTTCTCTGAATGGTGGGGAATTCCGGAATATATTACCGGAAATACAGATATAAAGCCTCTTTCTGTTACAGGAACGATATCGCTTGAAAAAGTTCCTGACAAGCACAAGTATTACTCTAAGGACAGTGAGATCTATAAGGACGGTCTTATTGTAGATATTACGTTGGTGACACAGACAGGAGTGGACGCCAAGGGAAATTATACTACAAAAAGCGAGATAGTTGACATTTCCTCAACTTGTACGATAACTCCTCAGACTGCCGGTGAAGCTTTCAAATCCGGAAATAAGGCTGTTGTAAACATTTTTCCGATAAATTCCGAACAGCCGATCGGTAATTATGAGATTATATATATAGACGGAATAGGCGATGTCAACGGAGATAAGATCGTTACCGGCTCGGATGCAACAATAGTTCTTAACGCCTATACCATGATTTCTTCAAATCCTTCCTACAAGGTGGATGAAGCGATAATGCTTTACGGTGATATGGATTTTGATGGTATCCTGAACGGTTCGGACGCCACAATGCTTTTACAGTATTATACTATGCTTTCTTCTGACCCGACTTACAATCTCGATAAATTCTTTTCCGACATGGATATGAAAAATGTACTCTGAAAATAAAGTTTTTTATGTTTTGCTATTGAAATTATTGTAAAAATATAGTATAATGTTAATATCTTCTCTGTGCGGATAACTATGCACAGAAAAAAATGTTAAAGGAGTACGATCAACAATGTACAGTGATCTTATGGATTCAATCGGTTTCGTCAAGGGATACGATCCCGTCGTGGGCGAAGCTATGGAAAAAGAGCTTGCACGTCAGCAGAGAAATCTTGAACTTATCGCCAGCGAAAATATTGTTTCGCCTGCTGTTATGGCGGCTATGGGTTCTGTTCTTACAAATAAGTATGCTGAGGGTTATCCCGGAAAGCGCTACTACGGCGGATGCCAGTGCGTTGACGAAGCCGAGGTTATCGCTATTGAGCGTGCCAAGGAACTTTTTGGTGCTAAATTTGCCAATGTACAGCCACATTCCGGCGCTCAGGCAAATACGGCCGTTTACTTTGCCGTTCTCCAGCCTGGCGATACCGTTCTCGGCATGAGTCTTGCTGACGGCGGACATCTTACGCACGGTTCACCGGTAAATCTGTCAGGTAAGTATTTTAACTTTGTGTCTTACGGTCTTGATGATGAGACTGAATGTATCAATTACGACACAGTTCAGAAACTTGCCGAGGAGCACAAGCCAAAGCTTATGGTTGCCGGAGCAAGCGCATATCCCAGAGCTATCGACTTCAAAAAACTTTCGGAAATTGCAAAATCCGTAGGTGCGCTTCTCATGGTTGATATGGCTCATATTGCCGGACTTGTTGCCGCAGGCTGTCACGAGTCTCCAGTACCATACGCAGACATTGTTACAACAACAACTCACAAGACTCTCAGGGGACCCAGAGGAGGACTTATCCTCACCAACGACGAGGCTCTTGCCAAGAAGATAAATTCAGCTATTTTCCCCGGAACACAGGGCGGTCCTCTTATGCATACGATCGCTGCAAAGGCAGTCTGCTTCGGTGAGGCACTTAAGCCTGAGTTCAAGGATTATCAGAAACGCATAGTTGAAAACGCTAAGGCTCTTTCTGAGGGACTTCTCAAGAGAGGATTCAATCTTGTTTCCGGCGGTACTGATAATCACCTTATGCTTGTTGATCTCCGTCCTTTCAATATTACCGGCAAGGAACTGGAGCGCCGTCTTGACGAGGTTTACATCACAGTAAACAAGAACGCTATTCATAACGATCCTGAAAAGCCTTTCGTAACAAGCGGTATCAGAATCGGTACGCCTGCCGTTACCACAAGAGGTCTGGGCGTTGAGGAAATGGAAAAAATCGCTGAATACATCTATCTCTGCGCAACTGATTTCGAGAACAAGGCAGACGAAATCCGTGCAGGCGTTAACGCTATCTGCGAGAAATTCCCTCTTTATAAGTAAGCTGCAACAATTTCGGGACGGGCGTATTGTCTGCCCCGAAATTTGTTTTATTAATGGAGGTAATATGCGTTATATTTATTGTCCTCAGTGCGGAAAAAAACTTATAAATAAATTGGCAGATGACGACGGAGAAGTACCATTTTGTCAACAATGCAATAAGTATTGGTTTGACTTATTTCCAAGTTGCAGTATAGTATTAGTTGCAAATCAATATAACGAAATAGCTCTTTTAAGGCAAATGTATATGTCGGATAAATTTACATCTTTTGTTTCCGGTTATATTACCCCCGGAGAAAATGCGGAGGAAACTGCCGTCAGAGAGGTTAAAGAAGAATTAGGACTTGATATTGACAAACTTGAATATGCCGGGACATATTGGTTTGGTTCAAAAGATATTCTTATGCATGGATTTATTGGCTTTACCAAAAAATCTGATTTTACTCTTTCAAGCGAAGTGGACTCTGCCGAGTGGTGCGATGCATTAAAAGCGCCTGAAACAATGTTTCCAGAGAGACCGGGTAACGCTATATATCCAATATATAGAAAATATCTGAAAATAGTTGGTTTATCCGATTTAAAGGAGAAACAATATGGAAAAAATCTGGAATGAAATGTATAAGGCTGCAAAGTTGGTTCTTAATTAGCGCAGGATTTCAGAATATGTTTTCTGCGGAGAGGTTTCGGCAGCGATTCTTTCAAAATCGGGGAAAATATATACGGGAGTATGCATTGATACCTGTTCGACACTGGGAATATGTGCTGAGAGGAATGCAATATTCAATATGATAACCAACGGCGAGCAGGAGATAGACAAAGTGTTGTGTATTATGCCTGACGGTTCTAACGGAGCACCATGTGGAGCCTGCCGTGAGCTTATGGTGCAGATAATGCCAGATGCTTACAAGGATATCGAGATCATGCTCGACTATTCTTCGGGACGTACTATCAAATTTGGCGAGATAACTCCTGAATGGTGGATATGATCGACATTTCGGAGGATAGAGAATAAATATAATGTCAGTCAATTTGAAAGAGGGGATATAATATGATCGGCGATATTGTCACAGTTACTGTGGACAGACCTATAGGCAGCTATCATCCGGAATACAAGGATATGTACTATCCCATAAATTACGGATATATCGAGGGAATACCTGCTCCGGACGGCGAAGAACAGGATGCATATATACTTGGCGTTGATATACCGTTAAAGTCGTTCACAGGAAAAATAATTGCAGTTATAAGACGTACCGACGATGTTGAGGAAAAATGGGTAGTCTGTCCTTCCGGGATGTCGTTTACACGATCTGAAATAATGAAACAGGTCAGATTTCAGGAACAATATTTTAAATCGGAAATAATACTTAGCGAGGTCTGATATGTCAATACCATTAGCAGATAAAATACGTCCGCAGACTCTTGACGATGTTGTGGGTCAGGAGCATATACTTGCTCCCGGCAAGCCTTTGCGCAGAATAATTGAAAGCGGAACTGTACCCAATATGATATTTTATGGTCCGTCTGGTGTCGGAAAAACTACTGTTGCACGTATTATAGCTGAAAACTGCGGAATGACGCTGCATAAGCTCAACGGAACAAGCGCTTCAACTGCCGATATAAAGCAAGTAGTCGGGGATATAGGCACGTTCGGGACTGAAAACGGAATTCTCTTGTATCTGGACGAGATTCAGTATCTCAATAAAAAGCAGCAGCAAAGTCTCCTCGAATACATTGAAAACGGTGATATAACGCTGATTGCTTCAACAACGGAAAATCCATATTTCTCTATATATAACGCTGTTATCAGCCGCAGCACCGTATTCGAGTTCAAGCCTGTATCGGCGGAACAGATCATTCCGGCGATAAATCGTGCATTCCGGATAATTTCGGAAGAAAACGGTATGGATATTGAAGCAGATGACAATATATGCAGAATAATTGCCTATAACTGCGGCGGAGATGTCCGCAAGGCGATGAATACAGCGGAACTTGCGGTTATCTGCGGAGAACCGGAACTTGGCAAGGTGCGTATAACCGAGGAGTCTATGAAAATAATTGCTCAGCGTAGCAATATGCGGTACGACCGTGACGGCGATCAGCATTATGATATTTTATCGGCGCTGCATAAGTCGATTCGTGGTTCGGATGAGAATGCCGCACTTCATTACGCCGCACGGCTGATAGCGGCAGGGGATATAATCTCGCTGTGCCGACGTCTTTTGTGCATTGCATCCGAAGATGTTGGACTTGCATATCCTATGGCGGCGGTTATAACCAAAGCGTGCGTCGATTCGGCATTGCAGCTTGGACTTCCGGAAGCAAAGCTGCCTATCGCACAAGCTGTAATACTTCTGGCTACATCACCGAAATCAAACAGCGGAGTAATGGCTATAGATGCCGCACTTGCCGATTTACAGGACTGCGATGCGCTTGATTTTCCACGACATCTCCAGAACAAGCATTACGACGGCAAGGGAGCGGCAGTGGCCGGTCAGAATTATTTGTATCCGCACAATTTTCACAATCACTATGTAAAGCAGCAGTATATGCCGGATGCCCTGAAAGGTCATGTGTATTATGAATTCGGGGATAATAAGCAGGAACAGTCTGCGTATCAGTACAGACAAAAGTTGCTGAATGAAGCGGAATAACAAACAATGTCATTAACTTAAGTGGGAACCTCGTCCCCACACCCCTGCCAAAGGTGAGTACATCCCCTTTGGAAACCCGATATTAATAAAATTCAGCGCCTCATAAAGAGGCGCTGAATTTTATTAGGATGATTGACCATAGAGCAAATACCATTTTGGCAAGAGTGAGAGGAACATAGATTATTAAGTTAATGGCATTGAATAACGAAAACCCCCGAAAATCTTTCGGGGGATGATTTTTATTCAATTGTAAATTTAAAATGACTTTCATCATTTTGCCAAATTACCCTGTGGACTCACCCTTTCTGATCAATTTTTTGAAGAATACCTCGCATTTTCATAAGTATCATTCCTTCAAAAGAAAATTATCGGGTAAAAAATTTAATCACTGCATCGGAACCACCCTTGATTTGATATTTCCCGGCTTTGTACAGACGGGACAAGCGGTTTTTAGAAAAATCAACTTCTCATTGGACTCAACCTTTACTTTGGATTTTGTATGATAATGTATCTAAAGACTCATTGTCGAAATTTCAGATAATCCTGTATCCAAATTGAGTTTAGACATGAAGCCATTTTCATTCAGCAATACGTCAGCTTTGTAATCGAATATTATTACAGCTTCAATTAATGGAACAAGCGTATGCTTATATTCCCGTTTTGTGATTCAATTACTCAGCAAGCCCGCTGGCTTCACGCTGCTGCTCTGAACTTTCTTCCATTGGACTCACTCACCTTTCCGCATAGTATAATTTACATTGAGCATTCAACTCAGTCCAAGTAAATTCAGCTCTGGAAGAATTTTTATCTTCTTCGTTTTCCTTGATTATATATTACCACAATGCTTGGCAAATGTCAATAGTATTATTGAATAAATATAGGATTTTTAGTATAAATCAGCAAAACGCACAATAAAGCATCTTGCGTTTTGACATAGTATACAAAAATGTCAGGCGATTGTGGAGCTGATTTGCGGATATGTTTTGGGGTGTATAATCAAACCCTTAAACTTCCTCTTGCTTTTTTTGCGTATACGGTGTATAATTAATGTATCAAAAAAGTGCGGATAGCCGCAGAATGGAGAAAAATATGTCAGATATGAATGAATACACTCCCGATCTTATCGAACTGATAGATAGTGAGGGTAATAAAAAGAATTTTGAGATAGTGGATATTGCAGAATTTCAGGGAGAAATTTACTATGCAATGATCCCAGAATTTGACAGTGAAGATATACTTTCTGCCGATTGCGAACTTGTTATACTTAAAGCTGTTGAGGACGGAGGGGAGGAAATTCTTGCGTCTATTGAGGATGACGACGAGTTCGATATGGTTTCAGAGTTTTTCATGAAGCGCATGGACGAACTTTTTGATGAAGATGACGACGAAGAATAACGGATATATTCGGCGTACGAACTGATACATAATGAAAAGAAAAACGGCTCAGGGAGATCCTGAGCCGTTTTTTGTAAAATAAAACCGCCTTGCCGGCATATAGTGGATAAAACCCGCACAAAGCAGGTGGGTAAACGCCCGAATGCTTCACGCTCCCTTCTTCCGCAAAGCGGGAGGTCTGCAATTCACACACGGAGCTGAATTCCCTAATAAGAAGTGTTGGATCATACAAACTATAATTCATCGAACAAGGCAGTAATATTTATTTGTTGATTATATTATATCACATAAAAACCAGAAAATCAATAGCTATTTTATGTAAAATATTAAAATTTAATATTCCAATGTGATTTTTTTATTTACTTCCTATTATCATGTATGTCTTATCGTAATGAAAAAATAATTTTGTATAAATTATACAAAGAATTTATGGGGGATTTGTTAATAAAAATATTGACGATTTTAATAAATTATGTTATTATTATTTTGTATAATTATATAAATTGTATTTACTGTTAGGGCTTGCAAATAAAATTTGCTGAAAAAGGTGATAAAATGAAACTGGTCACATCGGAGTGATTCTGAAGATTTGTTTTGTCCTCACACTGAAAATATATGGAGGTATTGTGCATGAAAAAAATTATATCTGCAATTATAGCTGCCGCAATGCTTAGTATTCCGGCAACAGCGGCTGCTTATACCGATTCCGCTGCCGTAAGAGGCGATGTGAACGGCGACGGCAGCTTCAATATTGCCGACGTTGTTGCAGTTCAGAAATGGATTATCAACGAGAATAATACTCTGGCAGACTGGACGGCAGGTGATCTCTGCGCCGATGAAACGCTTGACTCCGTTGATCTGGCAATGATGAAAAATCTGCTGCTTGCTAAAAGCAAAAATATTGTTAGGGTCACAAATACCGAGGAACTGAAAGCAGCTCTTGCAGGTGCAGAGCCGGGGGATGAGATCGTGCTTGCAGACGGAGAATATGTGTACAGCGGTTCTACTCCTAAAGGGCGTATGTTTACAGGTGAAGCGGACGGAAGACCAGACGCTCCTATCGTGCTCAGATCTGAAGATCCGGATGCTCCGTCAGTTCTTTCTGGAATCAATACTGACGGCAGCTATGTTCTGACTATAACAGGCGACTGGTGGGTGATTGAAAATGTCAGGATCACCAATGCAGCAAAGGGAATAATTCTTGATAATTCCAATAATACGAGTCTGATCGGCTGCGAGGTGTATAATATCGGTGAAGAGGGAATACATTTCCGGGATGGAAGCTCTTATTGTCTGGCAAAGAATTGTTATGTCCATGATACGGGAGTGAAAAATCCGGCGTACGGTGAAGGAATCTATGTGGGAAGTTCCAAGAGTACTTCAGGTTACGATCATTCCTGTCACTATAACAGAATAAGCGGCTGCAAGCTCGGTCCAAATGTTGCTGCCGAACATATTGATGTAAAAGAATATACCATAGGAACAATTATAGAGAACTGTACCTTTGACGGTACGGGAATGAGCGGCGAAAACTACGCCGACAGCTTTGTGGACATAAAAGGAAACGACTGTATTCTCCGTTATTGTACTGCGTATAGGAATGGCGCTGTAAATATCAATCGTGCATTCGAGATGAATAAGTTGGACGAGGGATGGGGTCAGAATGCCTATATTTACGGAAATAAGGCGTATATGGATACATCTTTGAATTCTCTCGGAAAGAAAATGGTTTTTGTCAATTCATGGGATTGCAGCGAAACAGTCTGGGGAAATTTCATGGCATATGAGGACGGCGTGCTGTTTTACGTTGATAATGAAGCCGACAGGTGGAAGTACTACAATTGCAGCGATCTGACGTATGGCGATCCTTCTATGGAGAAAGATCTTCGGTAATTGCAGAAAAAAATTTTGAAAAAGTCTTTAAATTTTCCGGAATATGTGATATAATAATTCTGTACGAAATTTATATGGTATTCCGTGTTGAAATAAGGAGAAAATATGAAGAGAATTTTATCAATATTATCGGCATTATTGTTTATTTTTCCGTTAGTCTGCATACCAAAGCAAGAAGCAGGAGCAGTCAGTTTTCCGCTGAAAACAACGCTTCACAGCGAATCGGCAGTGTTGATAAATCTTGACGCCGATATGCTTATTCATGAAAAAAACGCAGATGCAAAGCAGATGCCCGGACCTCTGGTAAATATCATGACAGCAGTTGTCGTTTTGGAGGAATGCAGCGATCTCAGCGAAGAACTTACTGTAGATCCGGCGGTTTACAGCGGTATTTATGATGTCCTCAGGGAGAATGACAGAACTGACGATTTGCCTTCCTGTGATATTCTGGACGGCGACGTACTGACTGTAGAGGATCTTCTTTACTGCATGATGCTTACCTCATCCATTGAAGCGTCCAATACGCTTGCGTTTAGGTTCGGTGGAAGCAGTGTTCCTGCTTTTGTTGAAAAAATGAATGCAAAAGCCAAGGAACTGGGAATGACGTCTACGAATTTTACAAATCCTGACGGAATGTTCGATCCAAACCAGTATACCACAGCAAGAGATATGGCTGTTCTCACAAAGTATGCGCTTGATGTGCCAAGGTTTGAAAATATTTCTGTGACTTACAGTTATACTCCTGTAGTTCCCAATCCGGAGCGTCACGAACATATTGATGAATGGATATGGAAACATACGAATTTTATGATGGATATTAACAACGATACCTATTATTATATGGGCGCAAAGGGAATAAAAACCGGCAATCTTGTCAATGCCGGACGCAATCTGGTTACTCTTGCCAGCAGGGACGGAAACAACTATCTTGTTATTCTTATGAAAGCTCCGTTCAATGATGCCGAGGGGGAGCTTAAATATTATCATATCGACGATGCGATGACTCTTTTTGACTGGGCGTTCAATCATTTTTCGTATCAGGTGATACTTGCGGATACCGCTGAGCTTGGCGAACTGCCCGTTACTCTTGCAGAAGGGAACGACTATGTTCTTGCACGTCCGAATAAGGAATTTTCGATGCTTTGGTATGATGAGATAGATACTTCACTCATCAAAAAGGACAAGATTATCTGGAATAAGAGTTCGCTTCGTGCTCCGGTGAAAAAGGGAGACGTCCTGGGCGAAGTTACGCTGGAATATTCCGGTGAGGAGCTGGGAACAATCGAGCTTGTTGCTGTGTCGGATGTAGACAGGTCAAAGTCAAAGTATAATCTGGAAGTCATCAAGAGATTTCCGAAGTCAAGGTGGTTTAAAAACGCACTGAAGATATCTGTGCTTCTTTGCCTGATTTATATCGTGATCTGTATTTACGCATGGATCGTTTACAAGAGCAAAGGAAAACCGCTGAAGCCGATATATGCCGTGCCTAAAATGGATAAGAAGAAAAAGAAGAGTTCCGGCAGCGGTCATAAATCTGAATAACTATATGTAGGGCGAATTATGTTCGCCCTTTTTGTTTTAGGTAGCACTGCGCAAGTTTTGCTTGACAGCTTTGCACATCATATGCTTTGAGCGGTGCCGCCTTTACAGATCTATGAAATTTGCATCGGAATAACCGACGATGCCGTTATAGCTGACTACATACCAGCCTCCGGTCTCGCCGTTTACCAGAATCGACGCTCCGTCAGGTGCTGATCCAATGATTCTTCCGGCAAGTGAGGGGTAGCTTCTGATATTCAGACCGCTGCCGTCTGTGACGACCGTTCCCCAGCGTACTGCTCCTGCGGAAACAAAGGGAATGCCGAAGTAGTCGCATAAAGAGCGCACAATATTTTTTGCAATAATTTCAAGATTATTTTTTAACCAAGCTTCGTCGGCATAATTGTCGTGATATCCAAGCTCGCAGAGAACTGCGACAGCCTTGGTTCTGAGAACTTCTCCCAGATACGTGGTAGGTACTGCTCTTACCTTGTCTGGGAGAGGATAAATTGTTTTCATATTATTTGCAATGATATTTGCAAGCTGTTCGCTGTACTGACTTTTGGGGGCAAAATATATATCAACGCCTCTGAGCTTTCCGGCAAGATTTTCAGGGGCGGCATTTGAATGAAGAGCGAGGTGAACGTCGTAATTGCCGGCATTTGAATCGGCGATAGCACCGTTTACATTGCGGTCAGGGTCGTTGCGGACGTATTGTATTCCCGATGACCGCAGATATGGTTCCATTCTGTCGGCAAGAAGATTCATGTAAAGTTCTTCGTTGCCGCTGGTGGCGTATTCGTTCCATTCCTGGGTTGATGGACTTAAAAATACCTTTGGCATAAGACCATTTCCTTTCACTGGATTGAGGGGTATTCCCTCATATTATCTTATGCTTAAAGTTGAATTAGTGTTATTTTTTTCTTGACTTCTCTTGTTTAAAGCGTTATAATAAATAATGTGAGAACCTGTATTCACAAGATTTGCCGAAAAAACGTGCTCTCTGTCTTGCAAAGACAGGTTCTGATATCAGCGTCTGCTGATAACTATTTGAATTATGCATCAGAAGGAGTGCTTTTTATGAATATACTTATAGTGGGACTTGGACTTATAGGCGGATCTTTTTGCAAGGCTCTGAAAAAATATACGTATCACACCGTTTATGGAAGCGATATTAATCATGATATTGAGTATGCGGCTTTAAGGGATGTTGCTATCGACCAGCCTTTTAACGGTGATTTCACGGATGTTGATCTTGTAGTAATAGCGCTTTTTCCGGACGCTGCCGAGAACTGGCTCCGCAGTAATGCGCAAAAAATAAACAAGGAAATTCTTATAACCGATGTCTGCGGTATAAAGGGGAAATTTGCAGACAGAATGAAAGATATCGCCGAAGAAAACGGTTTGAGATACGTAGGAATACACCCGATGGCAGGAAAGGAATTCGGCGGTTATCACAATAGTACTGCCGATTTGTTTGTTAAAGCTAATTTTATTGTTGCTCCGTTCAAGGATAGCAGCGAGGATGATGTAGAGCTGCTGAAAGGTCTTGCACGTGAACTTGGCGCAGGAAAGATCGTGGTGACAACTCCTGAAAATCATGACAGAATGATCGCTTATACGTCGCAGCTGGCTCACATAGTTTCGAGCGCATATGTCAAAAGTCCGGAACTCGGACTTGAATGCGGATTCAGCGGCGGGAGCTTTCAGGATATGACAAGGATCGCTACAATGAATGAGAAGATGTGGACAGAGCTTTTTATGCAGAACAGGGAATATCTGATATATGAACTTGATCTGTTGATTGAAAATCTCAGCAAATACAGCGCCGCTCTCAAGAACGATGACGCCAAGGAAATGGTTCTCCTTATTGCAGAGGGCAGGGAACTAAAGGAAAATAATATCCGTAATCGTGTGGGTCAGCCGAATTAGAGCGTGTTTACATAATATAAGAACCTGTATTAATAGGGTATGAATACAGGTTCTAAACAATTATGACAACATCCTCTGCGTAATAAGAGAGACTGCGCAGGGGATATTTTTATGCAAAATATTTTTTTTCAAAATTCGGAATGCCGGCTGAAATTTTAAGATCGTTCAGATAAAAGAGGGGAGAATCCTCCGACAGTTCAAATTCAAGTGAATAGGCGCAGAGCTGCTGGGAAAATACTTTGAATCGTTTATTCACCGCAGGATCTCCGTATTTACCGTCGCCCAGTATCGGAGCGCCGATATGTGCCAGATGCGCTCTGATCTGGTGGGTACGTCCCGTAAACAACGTGACTTCCATGAGGGTGAGTCTACCGCTTATATCAAGAATTTTATAACCGGTTTTTATCGGTTTATAGCCGCTTTCAGGATAATCTGAAATTTTTGCAAAATTTTCCGAACTGTCTTTCCGATGATAGGCGAAAACGATATCATTGTTCTTTGGCGGAGGTGAAATACATACGCAGTGATAAATTTTACGGACGTCTCCTCTTTGGATAGCCGCATTGATTTCCCGGAGAGCAGCGGCGTTCTTGGCTGCCGTCACAAGTCCGGAAGTGTTTCTGTCCAGACGACTGCAAAGCGCCGGAGCAAATGAATTTTCACGTTCCGGAATATATTCTTTTTTATCGTAAAGATAGTGTTTTATGCGGTTGATGAGAGTATCGCTGCTGCCGCTGCCCGAATGAGAATCAATGCCGGTATCTTTGAAAACAATTATGATATTCCTGTCCTCAAAAACGATGTTAAGAGAAGTTGGAGCGCTAAGAAAGGTAGTATCATGCTTTTTAACTGCGACAAGATCATCCCTGATATAGATCGTTACAGTGTCGCCTTCCTTAAGAATAGTGGATATTTCACATCGCTTGCCGTTGATTTTGATGTCCTTTTTACGAATTAATTTATACATCATACTCTTTGGCATCTGCGGCATGGATTTTGTAATAAATTTGTCAACCCTTTGACCGCTGTCGTTACTGTTTATTAAAAAAGATTTCATTTAGTAATCATCTGCCTATAAATTTATTTATGCAAAATTAACAAATACTTATTTTACAAATAGTAAAATATTACAAAAATGTTTTTTTGCGGAATGAATTCCCCTATATCACTTGAAAAAATAATTATAATACGTTATAATTAAGGACAGGGATAATTGTAACAAAAAAACAAACGACATCGAAAGGTTTTTAATTATTTTTATTAACTACATATTCAGAAAATATGTAGTTAATAAAAAAGAAATGATAATAACAGGAGGCGTTTTTTTATGAAAAGATATTCTCGGATTGTATCATCAATTCTTTCGATCGTGATTGCCGGGTTATCAGTTTGTATGTCTGCTAATGCTGAGGAGACATCTTCAGTTAATTATAGCATATTATCGTCGGAATGTAAAGACCAGGATAAAAATTTGTCTGTTGCTTCTGCGTCTGCCGCAGACGTTGTGCCTGACGTTATGTCTTCCGGTGAGCTTCCATTCGATGTATTTGATATTTATAATGCCCATATGGCTGCTGAAAGCGGAACCGTGCCTGACGTACCGGAGGATATCTACCGTGAATCATGGGGAATCGACGTGTCACAGTGGCAGGGTGACATAAACTGGCAGTATGTAAAGGACAGCGGTGTGGACTTTGCTATAATCCGTTCCGGATACGGTAAAGAACTGAATCAGGAAGATCCTAAATTCCGTCAGAATATGGCAGGAGCTCAGGCAGCCGGTATTGACTGCGGAACCTACTGGTACAGTTATGCTCTGACTGTTGAGGAAGCTTATCAGGAGGCGGAAGTCTGCTATGAAATAATTAAGGATTATGATTTTACATATCCGGTCTACTTTGATATAGAAGATCCGTCGCAGATGAATCTTTCTACAGCGGAGGTCTCAGCCATTGTCGAGGCGTTCTGTACCAGACTTAAGGAAAAGGGATGCTATGTAGGCGTTTACAGCTGTGCAAGCTTCCTGACCACGAAAATCTACGATTCAGTTCTTGAAAAGTACGATGTGTGGGTCGCTCACTATACGAACGCTGATAAACCTGATTTTTACGGTGATTATGGGATGTGGCAGTATACCAGCAACGGTGCGTCTCAGGTGAACGGAATTTACAGCGAATCTCTTGATCTCGATCATTGTTACATAAATTATCCGTATGTCATTGCAGGAAATATTCAGACGCCGGAAAATCCGATAACTCCACCGGCAAATAATGAACAGGATATTATTGCAAAGGGGATAGACGTATCTGTATGGCAGGGAGATATCGACTGGAAAGCTGTTGCAGCGGATGATGTAGGGTTTGCAGTCATCCGTGCCGGTTATGGTATGTATGAGAGCCAGACTGATTCATTTTTTGAAAAGAATTATACAAATTCAAAAGCGGCAGGGCTTGATGTAGGGGCTTATTGGTACAGCTATGCAAAAACACCGGAAGAAGCCGTCAAAGAGGCGGAGGTATTCTGTAAGGTTATTGAAGGATGCCGGTTCGAATATCCTCTGTATGTGAATATAGAAGAGTCTGTTGTTTCCGGATTGAGCAATGACGAAGTTAAAGCAATTGCCGACGCTTTCTGTTCTTATGTTGAATCCAAGGGATATTTTATTGGCATCATGGGTTCCGTTGAATTAATGAACAGCCGTTTTGATGATTCTGTCTTTAAGAAGTATGCTGTCTGGATATCGCAGTTCGGAGTTCCTGCTCCAGCTTTCTCCAGATTCTACGGTATGTGGCAGTATTCAGCTTCAGGTGCTGTCAGCGGAATTTCTGGTGCAGTTGACTGCAACTACTGCTATGACGATTATCCGGAGATCATAAAAAACGCTCATCTTAACGGATTTTAAGACATATTTAAATTAATCAGCAGATCCGTACAATCGGTTATCCGATGTACGGTTTTGCTTTTATATCTGCCTATAAGGCGAGTATCCGGAGGTTTTATGGTTGAATTTATAACAGGTCAGGCAGGCAGTGGAAAAACTACAATGATGTTTGAGAAAATCAGAAAAAACGCAGGTAACACCTGTATTATCGTACCGGAACAGTATTCATATGAATTCGATAAAACATTGTATTTTTATCTTGGAGCTGATATATTCAATGAACTGTTCTCATCAACTTTTACGGGACTTTCCAGGCAGCTTTTTCAGCTTTATGGAGAGCCGGGGCGCAGCGGAGAATATGCTGATGAACTTGCTCAGATGATAATGATATATCAGGCGGTGAATTCTGTCCGGAATATGCCGGGAGTTATGACGTATTTCCGTACCAGAAGCGCTCAGAGCGGCTTTGCAGAGGAGGTCCTCAATCTTATCAATGACATGAAGAGATCGGGAATTGAACCGGAGCAGCTTGCGGTAAGGACGCCTGCGGCAGATAAGCGTCTGTCGGATAAGGTCACGGATATTTCAATGATCTATATTGAATATGAGCGGCTGATGAAAGAATACGGCTTCAAGAACAGTCTTGACAACATTAAAGAGGGAGCTGCGGTAGCCGCTGCAAACGGTTGGTTTAAGGGAAAAAATGTCTATATAGACGAATTTGAGAGCTTTACCGGCGATCAGCTGGCTATGCTCAGAGTTATTCTGGAGCATTCCGATAATGTTACTATAGTTCTCCGCACAGACGACGTAAAAGCAGGTGAATTTACTCTTTTTGAAACAGTCAACAGCACTTTCCGGCGTATAACCGGCATATGTTCTGATCTTGGCAAAGAATACTTCGTTACCGCTTGTCACGGAAGCCGTAGATTCAGGAATCCGGAACTTGAATATCTGAGCGGCAGGATTCTGAGAAATCTTGAAAATGATCCGGAGAATGCTCCTGAACCACGCAATATTCGTATTTTCGAGGCAAGGGATATGTACGGAGAGGCAGAGTTTGTCTGTGCGTCCATAAGGCGGCTAATCAATGGCGACAGTACTTTGAGATATCGTGATATAGCCGTTATTTCTAACGATATATCGGCATATTCCGGCGTGCTTGAAGGAGCGTTCAGACGATATGACATTCCGTATTTTTTAAGCGTTGAGAGACCGGTTGATCATACGGCTGTCATGGTGTTCTTTACGTCGCTTTTAAGCCTGCTGATTTCAGTTAAAATGCGTTCTGAGCATATTTTCAGAATGATGAAAAGCGGAATTATGGATCTGTCTCTGACTGACGTATCGCTTTTGGAAAATTATTGCTATAAATGGAGTATAGACGGCGATACTTGGTGCAGTCCTTTTACGGCGGATGACGTGAATCTGGAAAAGCTCGAGGGAATTCGCAGAGATTTTATAACGCCTGTAATTTCGCTTAAAAGAAAACTCGGCAGAAAACTGACCGCTGAAAAAGCGTCTGCACTGCTGTATGAATATCTCATAAACTGCGGCGCAGAGCGTAATACCGGTCGTCTTATGGGAAAGCTGATAAGGGAGAATCTTGACTTTGAAGCTTCTGAACTGAAACGTCTATGGGGATGCCTTATAGATATTCTGGACAGTATCAGCAGTACTCTCGGCAGCAAAGAGATACGGTTCAGCGATCTGGTGAAGATCATCCGGTCAATGGTCGGCAGAATAAAGTATTCCATTCCGCCACAGACACTGGACGCCGTTATTGCCGCTTCATCACGGACGGCACGTCTCAATGCGCCCAGAGTGGTTTTTGCTATTGGTTCAAATGACGGGGATTTTCCGAATTTTATAAATGTTCACGGACTTTTTTCGGAATCTGACAAAATGAAGCTTGCAAAAAACGGGATAGAAATATCACGTCCTCTTTCCGATCTTATTGCATCAGAACGTCTTGTGGTATACAAAGCCTTGTCGGCAGCTTCTGAAAAGTTGTTTATAACATATCCGCTGTCAGATCTGTCCGGTCAGGCTAAATATCCGTCTCAGGTGGTAGACAGCGTGATTGCAATGTTCGGAGACGACAAAATACGTCTTACTGACAAGGAGACTCCGCCGCATTTTTATGCTGTTACCATGCATTCGGCATTCTATCATTATATGCAGAATAGAGATCCTGGAAGTACGGAATCAGCTTCGCTTAATTATGTTCTTTGCAGCGATGATAGTTATAAGAGCCGTATCTCGTATGTGCTCAGCCGAAGTTCCTACAGGCAGGATTTTACGATCGACAGCAGTATTATGCAGAAGCTTAAAAGCTTTGATCCGCTGGTTATTTCCCCGTCAAGTCTTGATGAATTCAATCAGTGCCATTTCCGATACTTTTGTGATAAATGTCTTCGCCTTTTCACAAACGAGAAAATGGAGTTTGACGCCAGAACTGCCGGCGATCTCTTTCATATATGTTTCAGAAGCATTCTGGCTTCACGGTCAAAAGACGGCTTTCTGAAATTATCATATGACGATTTTACACGGGAAATTGGAATATGTGCAGATAAATTCCGTGAGGAGCGGCTCGCCGGAGATTTTGTTAAAGATCCAAGATCTGACATGATATTCAAAAAGATCACCGAGCGCATGACAAATGTTTTTCTTCATACGCAGCAGTCGCTTATGGCGTCCGATTTTATCCCGCATTCGTATGAGCTTGATCTCAGGAATCAGCATTCGGTGTCAATTGATTTCGGCGAAAAATACAGACTTGAATTCGGCGGAGTGGTGGACAGAGCGGATATCTGCGAGATAGACGGTGAAAAATACGTGCGGATCGTGGATTATAAGAGCAGCCGTAAAAATATCACTCCGGTCACTCTTGGGAGCGGAATAAACTTACAGATGCTTATGTACCTTTTTTCTGCAACCGATAAGGGAGGAGAATATGAAGATTATCAGCCTGCCGGGGTTCTGTATTCTCCTGTTCAGCTCCAGGATTTTTCACCGGAGAGCTGCAAAATCAATAGTTTCAACAGCGAAATGCTGAATTCTTCATTGAAAACAAGCGGGCTGGTTCTGAACGATATGAAAGTTCTGGACGCTATGGAGAATGGCGTGGAAGGAAATTATATCCCGGTAAAGCTGAAAAAATCCGGAGAGCTTTATGCTAATTCTTCATGTATTTCACGGGAGGGAATGGAACGTCTCCGTGATTTTTCCTACAGAAAGCTGAAAGAAATGGCGGAAACTCTGCTTGCCGGCAATGCAGAGGCTGTGCCGCTTGTTTCCGGCGGAACCGTTCCTTGTACGTACTGCAATTATGTAAATATCTGCGATAACGCAAAGCTTGAACGATTCAGGGAGCCTGATCCGGAAAGCGTTGCAGAAGCGGCAGAAATAATGGAGGTCAAAAAATGAAATTTATATGTTATCCTAAATGCACTACCTGTAAAAAGGCTCAGAATTGGCTTGATTCAAAGGGAATTGAGTATAGCCTGAGAAATATAAAGGAAGAAAATCCGACCTACGAGGAACTGAAAGAATGGTACGGAAAATCTGGTCTGCCGCTGAAAAAATTTTTTAACACCAGCGGAATGCTCTACCGTTCAATGAATCTGAAAGACAAGCTTGACGATATGACTGACGAGGAAAAACTCAGGCTTCTCGCCGGAGACGGAATGCTCGTTAAAAGACCTATTATAGTAACAGATGATAAGGTTCTTGTAGGATTTAAGGAACCGGAATGGGAAAAGCTTTTGAGTTGATTCCATGATAAAAATTATGAAAATCCCCATGACAGATAACAGTCGTGGGGATTATTTATGTTTGGATCAAATTTTTTTCATGGAAATCAGGCGCCTTTTAATTTGGATTGAGTTTCTATAAGTTCGGACATGAGATATTCTACTTTTCCCCGACTGCGTTCTGACAGAGTTCTCCAGCCGCTGAGAAGAGCTGCTTCATCTTCGTTTACAGACATTTCCTGTTTGTGTCTGCATCTTCCGGCAAGATAATCAAGACTCACGCCGTAGTAATCGGCAAGCTGGATGGCACGTGAAAATGGCAGTTCACGTTCTCCTTTTTCATATTTTCCGTAATACTGAGCTGTTGTGCCAAGGTATTCTGCGATCTCTGACTGCGTTTTGTCCGCATCTTCTCTTAAGTCCCTGATACGCTGGTAAAAAGCCATATGTGACACATCCTTTCAAAATTATTTTATCATAAATGATTAAAAGCTATTGACATATCAATCTGAATAAGTTATAGGACAGTCAGATGTGACTATAAATATTATGAACAGGAGTTGATATTTTATGAAAAAGAGAAAATCTGTTTCGAGGATGGTATCCATTTTGACTGCGGTTGTTATATGTTTGATGGTTTTGCCGTTTGCGCCGAAACATCTGGATGTATTTGCTATATCCTGTTGCAAGGATGGTTTTGATAAGAGCAGATACACTTTAACCGGTAACATGGCTGAAGATGTAGCTACTATTGCAAAATCACAGAAAGGAAGGACCGGAGCGCAATTTGGATATACAGAAAATTGGTGTGATGAATTTGTTGCGGATTGTCTTGAAAATGCAGGAGCAGATTCGTCAATCGTCGGACATGGCGGAACTGTAGCTGACTTTGAGTCTGTAATGCGCAAAAAAGGTGCAGTTCAAGTTAGTTCGCCACAAACAGGAGACTTAGTATTCTTTACTTATTCTCATGTGGAAATTGTAACAAAAGTTGAAAACGGTGTGGTGTATTGTGCAGGCGGTAATAATGGTGGAACTGGGAATTATAAGACAAATTATTGCGCAGGTGAAAGAAAACTATATGCTGCTGCAAGATTATATTTGAGACCTAATTATCCTAATGACACTAAACCTGATAAGCCTATATTAAATGTAATATCTGGAAGTTCAATTGCAGAAACAATATTATCGTGGAACGAATGTGCTAATACGGATTATTATGCCATTAGAATTTATTATAACGGCAGAGACGAATATTATCTGTATGAAGAAAAATATTACGGAACAAATTTTAATATTGTTTTACCAGCTGGTAAATATAAAGCTAATATAACAAGTATATCAAGCAGTGGAAAGTATACATTTAGCGATGATATTATTTTTACAGTAAAACAAAGCAGTACATTAACTGTAGTGCCTGGAAATTCTTCTACAGCTACAGTTTTTAATTGGAGCGACGTGCTAGGTGCATCTGAATATGATGTGAAAATATGGAAAGATGCTTTATGGGAAGGTGATCCATATTTAATTGAATGGAGTATAAAAACAAATTCTTGGGAAACTGTTTTGCCAGAAGGAACATATTATGCCTATGTTGATGCTCGGGTTGGTTCAGATATTTGTATGAGTAATATACTTAAATTTAATATTGAAGAAAAAATATCTATAGTTGGCGATATAAATTTAGACGGTAAATTTAATATATCCGATGTTGTACTTTTACAAAAGTGGCTTTTAGCTGATTTGGATGTAAAACTTGAAAACTGGAAAGTGGCAGACTTATGCGAGGATGATAAACTTGATGTATTCGATCTTTGCCTGATGAAACGTATGCTGATTGAAAAAAGATAAAATTTCTCTATCTGCACAACAGAGAGTATTATAGTATTCCAGAGGGACAAATGAAAAAACTCCGCAGATATAATTTGCGGAGTTTTTCTGCGTATTTTTAGTTAAAATAAAAAATGCTTGAAAAAATTTCCGATATGTGATAGAATAAAATGTATGTTTAAAAATAACGTCTCAGTGAAAGGCAGAGAATAAATGGCAAAGAAAAAGGATTACGGCAACGAAAGCATTACCATGCTCAAAGGTGCAGATAAAGTCCGGAAACGTCCGGCAGTAATTTTTGGATCAGACGGACTTGACGGCTGCGAGCATTCGATTTTTGAGGTTATATCCAATTCTATAGACGAAGCACGTGAGGGGTACGGAAACAAGATCATAATAACTCATTTCCGCAATAACGATATCGAAGTTGAGGACTTCGGCAGAGGCTGCCCCGTAGATTTCAACAATTCTGAACAGCGATATAACTGGGAACTTGTCTATTGTGAATTGTATGCCGGCGGAAAATATGACGATTCTGCTGAATCCTATGAGTATTCGCTGGGACTTAACGGTCTGGGTCTGTGTGCAACGCAGTTTTCTTCAGAATATATGGACGTTGAGGTCGTTCGTGACGGATTCAGATACGGACTTCATTTTGAAAAGGGAGACAATGTCGGCGGTCTTAAAAAAGAACCGTGCAAAAAGAAACAGACCGGTACAAAAACACGTTGGCGTCCTGATCTTGAGGTTTTTACTGATATCAAGGTTTCCGATGAATTTTTCCGTGACATTTTGAAACGTCAGGCAGTAGTAAACCCCAATATTCTGTTCATATTCAGGAGCGAGAATGAAAGCGGCGGATTTGACGAAGAGGAATTCATCTACGAAAACGGCATAACCGATTATGTTAAGGAGATCTCCGGGGATATGGCAATGACTTCTGTTCAGCACTGGACGGCTGAGAGACGTGGCAGAGATCGTGAGGATAAGCCGGAATACAAGGTCAAGCTTGATGTGGCGCTTACTTTTTCAAATAAGATAAAGCTGACGGAATATTACCATAATTCAAGCTTTCTGGAGCACGGCGGTTCTCCGGAAAGGGCTGTAAAACAGGCGTTTGTATCGCAGCTTGATACCTATATCAAATCAGTAAACGGCTATCAGAAGAACGAGGCGAAGATCACATTTGTTGATGTGGAAGAATGTCTTGTTATCGTTTCTTCTTCGTTCTCTACGCAGACTTCATATGAGAACCAGACGAAAAAAGCGATAACCAATAAGTTTATTTATGAAGCCATGACGGAGTTTCTGAAGCATCAGCTTGAAATATATTTTATGGAAAATCCTGACGATGCGAAGCGTATCTCCGAGCAGGTGCTGCTGAATAAGCGAAGCCGTGAGAACGCTGAAAGAACACGTCTGAACATGAAAAAAAAGCTGTCGGGTACTATTGACCTGTCGAATATGGTCGAGAAATTCGTTGACTGTCGCACTAAGGATGTTTCACGCCGTGAAATTTATATCGTGGAGGGAGATTCGGCTTTAGGTTCTGTAAAGCTGGCAAGAGATGCCGAATTTCAGGCTATTATCCCTGTACGTGGAAAGATCCTTAACTGCCTCAAAGCGGAGTACGCCAAAATTTTCAAAAGCGAGATAATCACCGATCTGATAAAAGTTCTTGGCTGCGGAGTTGAAGTAAATGCCAAGGCAAACAAGGAATTGTCCACTTTCAACATTGATAATTTCCGGTGGAGCAAGATCGTTATCTGTACCGATGCGGATGTTGACGGATTCCAGATCAGGACGCTTATTCTTACCATGCTTTACAGGCTTACGCCTACTCTCATCGAGCAGGGATATGTGTATATAGCCGAATCTCCGCTTTTTGAGATAAACACCAAGGAAAAAACATATTTTGCCTATACGGAACAGGAAAAACAGCGTATCCTTGATTTTATCGGCAATAAAAAGCATACTATACAGCGGTCAAAAGGTCTGGGCGAGAACGAGCCGGATATGATGAGTCTGACTACAATGAATCCGGAGACAAGACGCCTTATCAAGGTCACTGCGGATGATATAAAGGCTTCGGCAGAGATCTTTGAAATGCTTCTTGGCGACGATCTTCAGGGTCGCAAGGACTATATTTCGCAGTATGGTGCGGATTATCTTGAATTAGCGGATATAAGCTGATATAGTTATTGTCGGAAAGGAGATTAAGAAATGAAAAATGGATTTATAACGCCTTCTGGTCATATTAATTTTGAAGCCAAAAGACTGTTTGGTTCAGTCGGAAAAATAATTGACGGTTCAGTTGCATATCTGAATTTAAACGGCGGAGGTCCTGTTGAAAAACATACGCATCCGCACGATCACTTATTTATTGTAGTGAAGGGTGAAGCTAAAATATTGCTTAACGAAGAAGAAATTATAGTTAAAAAAGATGAGTCTTTTTTAGTGAATGGTGAAATTCCGCATTCTGTATGGAACAATACTGACGAAGAAACGGTAATAATCGGGATTTCTGTGAAGCAAGGAGAATAATTAATGCCAAGAAAAAAAGAAGTTCCAAAGAAAAAAAATGCTTTTAAGCATGAAGCGTATATTGAGGGTTCGGGAAGCGTTGTAAACGAACAGATTGCTGATACTCTGAAAAAGAATTATATGCCGTATGCTATGAGCGTTATCATATCAAGAGCCCTGCCGGAGATCGACGGTTTCAAGCCCTCTCACCGGAAACTTTTATACATGATGTATAAAAGAGGACTGCTGAATCCTGAAAAGGAACGTTCAAAGTCTGCCAATGTTGTCGGTGAGACTATGAAGCTGAATCCTCATGGCGATCAGGCAATCTATGAAACTCTTGTCCGTATGACACGTGGAAACGAGGCTCTGCTTCATCCGTATGTGGATTCAAAAGGGAATTTCGGAAAGCAGTATTCAAGCAAGATGCATTATGCGGCATCCCGTTATACGGAAGTAAAACTAGAAAAGATATGTAATGAACTTTTCCGTGATATCGACAGCGATACCGTGGATTTCGTTCCGAACTATGACAATACAATGCAGGAGCCGACGCTTCTGCCGGTAGCTTTTCCGTCGGTTCTGGTAAATTCAAACACAGGAATCGCCGTTTCCATGGCAAGCAACGTTTGTCCGTTCAATTTGGAGGAAGTCTGTGAAACGGCTATCGCCCTGATGAAAAATCCGGATCATGATATAATCAGTACGATGAAAGGGCCTGATTTCCCAGGTGGAGGTCTTATGCTTTATGACGAAAACGAACTGAAAAAGGTCTTTGAAACGGGCAGGGGAAGTATAAAGGTGCGTTCAAAGTACAGTTTTGACAAGGCTGCAAACTGCCTGGAAATCACGCAGATACCCTATACCACAACAATCGAGGCTATTATTGACAAGATCGTTGATCTGGTAAAGCAGGGAAAGATACGTGAAGTTTCATATATCCGTGACGAAACCGATATTGACGGTCTTAAGATTGCTATCGATCTGAAAAGGGGGACTGATCCGGATAAGCTTATGCAGAAGCTTTACCGTTTGACGCCTTTACAGGACAGCTATCCTTGTAATTTCAATATTCTCATAGCCGGAACTCCACGTGTTATGGGCGTCCGTGAGATACTTACGGAGTGGACGGCTTTCCGTGAAGAATGCGTTCAGCGGCGTACGTATTTTGAACTTCAGAAGAAGAAAGAAAAACTGCATTTGCTGGAGGCACTGTCAAAAATACTGCTTGATATCGACAAGGCTATCAGCATTATCCGGGAAACGGAAAATGAATCTGATGTTGTGCCCAATCTTATGATCGGATTTGGCATAGACGAGGTACAGGCTGAATATGTGGCGGAAATCAGATTGAGAAATATCAACAGGCAGTATATCCTTCGCCGTGTAGAAGAAGTAGATCAGCTAAGGAAGGAAATAGGTGAACTGGAAGAAATTCTCCGTGACAAGAAAAAAATCAGAAAAATCATAATTGAAGAACTTCGTCGTGTCATCAAGAATTATGCTCAGCCAAGAAAGACTATGTTCTACTATCAGTCGGATGTGGAGGACGAGGTGCTGACAGACGATACTCCGGATTATCCTGTAAATCTTTTTGTTACCGACAGCGGATACTTCAAGAAGATCACTCCGCAGTCGCTGAGGATGAGCGGCGAGCATAAGCTGAAAGACGGAGATTTTATTACGCAGTCTTTTGAAGCGACCAATAAAACCGATCTTATTTTCCTGTCAGATAAATCGCAGGCTTATAAGTCAAAGGCAAGCGCATTTGACGATACCAAGGCAAGTCTCATGGGAGATTATGTTCCGGCAAAGCTGAGCTTTGACGACGGGGAAAATCTGAAAACACTGATTCCGACAACAGATTACAGCGGATATATAGTATTTTTCTACGAAAACGGAAAGGCTGCAAAAGTTCCTGTAAAATCATACGAGACGAAAACGAACCGTAAAAAGCTTGCAAAGGCGTATTCCGACAAATCGCCGCTTGTTGCCGCCGTTTTTGTCGGGGAGGACTGCGATATTCTTATGAGAAGCTCAAGCGGACATACTCTGCTGTTCAATACGGCGCTGATACTGCCGAAAACAACCAGGGATTCGCAGGGAGTTCAGGTCATGAATCTGCGTAAAAAGGCGGTTCTTTCTTCTGCTTCTGCCGTGCAACCGGAGGAAGCGGAACAGTATGAAAAATATCGTTCAAAAGCTGTTCCTGCGGCGGGAAAGCCGGCAAAGGAGCTTGGAGATACAAATCAGCTTATGCTTTGATCTTCGCCGTTTAGATTGAGCCGGAACTTTCGTTTAGATATCATCAGCGTTCCGCAGCGTTTCATCTTTGTAATTTGCCGTTGGAGGGCGCTTCTGTTCACGCACAGGTAATCGGAAAGAGCAGTGGTGGAAAAAGGGATCTGAGGAATCTGACCTTCGGGGGTTTTGTCCTCGATTATCTGTAAATAATTTATGAGTCTGCCTTCTATCGTCCGCTGACTGAGAACGTCGATACGCTGGTTAAGCCTGACGGTATTTTCGGACATGATCTCAAGCAGATTTTCTACTACCTTTGAATGGCACTGACAGGCATTTTCACATCTTTTTGTGATCTCACTGCGGTGAACAAACATGATCTCACAGCCGGTTTCGCTGATGATCTCCGCACTGCTGCGGCGCATGATGCTGTAAGTAAAAAATGTGCCGAATATGCCGCCTTTTTCTACGGATTCTATGATAGTTCGTACGCCGTTAATGTCATATCGGGCAATAACTACGCTTCCGGAAATAACTATTCCAAGACGGTCGCTGCATTCTCCGAGTGCGGCTATGCAGCTGCCTGCCTTGTATTTCCGGAAATCAGCGTTGAAGCATTTTATCATTCTGAGGCAGTCGTCACGGTTAATGCCTTTGAAAAGAATGTTATCTGGTGGTAACATAAAAAATCCTCCTTTGTTGCAATTGCAACAGACAAGTCTGTGATTTTATGATACAATATTTTCAGATCAAAGTCAATACCCTGATCGGAAAGTGAGGTTTTTTTATGCAGATAAACGTTATAGGCGGAGAGCTTTCACAGAATGAGATCAATGCTTACATAAATTATGGAAAGAACAAGTACAGTGATCGGGTTATTTCCGGAATGACTGTCAGGACTGACGGAGAATTTGTTGATCTTGAATATGAATTCTCAGATGTGCCTTTTGAACGTATCAGAAGAATTACAGGTTATCTTGTAGGAACACTCGATCGTTTCAACAACGGAAAGCGTGCCGAAGAGCACGACAGAGTAAAACACAGTGTATAATATTGCTTATAATGCGGTATTTGATAAATCATTATGGAGGTAATTGAAATGAAAAAATATGTATGTCCCGTTTGCGGTTATGTTCACGAGGGAGACGAAGCTCCCGATAAGTGCCCTCAGTGCGGCGTTCCGGGTTCTAAATTCATCGTTAAGGAAGCTGACGATAAGCTTGTTTTCGCCTGTGAGCATGAGGTTGGAACAGCTAAGGCTGTTACAGATCAGGAGATCATTGACGGACTTCGTGCCAATTTCAGCGGCGAATGTACGGAAGTAGGAATGTATCTTGCAATGGCAAGAGTTGCCCACAGAGAGGGCTATCCTGAGATCGGTCTCTATTGGGAAAAGGCTGCTTATGAGGAAGCTGAACACGCTGCAAAGTTCGCTGAACTTCTCGGCGAGGTGGTTTCATCCTCAACAAAGGAAAATCTTACAAAGAGAGTTGCCGCTGAGCATGGCGCTACAGAGGGTAAGCTTGCGCTGGCTAAAAGAGCAAAGGAACTGAATCTTGACGCTATTCACGATACGGTTCATGAAATGGCTAAGGACGAGGCTCGTCACGGCAAGGCTTTCGAGGGGCTGCTCAAGAGATATTTTGGTTAATAAACACTCTTTCAGGAAGTATTGTTTCGCATAACGTTCCTGTTCTGATTCGATCGGCTGTCTTATAAAGAGACAGCCGATTTGATTTAAATTTGTGTTGAGTTAGTTTCAATTATATGAGTTTTGTAAAAAATGCACAATTTTAATGTGTTGAAAATTATGAATTGCACAATTTTATGTTTTATACAAAAAACTTCTTTGACATTAAAAGGGATTTGTGCTATAATATAAAATATTATAGAATGATTATTGAAGAGTCCGGTGACGTTCAGCAGCAATGAAGCTCTGGCATACGGATATCGGAAAGGAAGAAGTAATGTCAAAAGTTATTGCTGTTACATCAGGAAAGGGCGGAACCGGAAAATCAACCGTTTGCGCCGGTCTGGGATATACACTGTCAAAGCAGGGACACAGAACGCTCATTATTGAGTTGGATTTTGGTCTCAGATGCCTTGATATTATGTTTGGCATGGAAAATGATATAAAATATGACCTGGGAGATGTCCTGAACGGAAAAAAGCCTGTTCTTGAAGCTGTTTCTCAGGTGCCCATGTCTTCAAATCTCAGTATACTTTGTGCACCAAAATCACTTACGTCTGTTACGGCTGAGCAGATAGTCGATATCTGCCGTTTGATCAAAAAATATTATGAATACATAATAATTGATACCGGTGCAGGAATTAATTCCCATGTATTTGACATCGTTGAACAGGCAAATCTTATACTTGTTATATCAACGCCTGACCAGGTGTGCATCAGAGATGCAAGTCTTATGTCGGATGAATTCTACAAGAGAGGAAACAAGAGCCAGCGTCTGATAATCAACAAGGTAAGCAAAAGAGTTATCGGAAATTCTCTTGTTGATAATCTTGACGAGATAATTGATAAAGTGGGAGTTCAGCTTATCGGAGTCGTTCCGGATGATTTCCAGATGACTGTTGCTACAGGAAAGGGTAATCCTATTCCTACCGATTCGGAAGCGCTGAGGGCTTTTGATGCAATTTCAAAAAGACTCGGCGGTGAATTTGTTCCGCTTACAGTAAAAACTTCTTAATCCAGAATATGTACCGCACATTCTTAGTATAATTCCCGTGCGGAGAAAGGAACGAAAAATGAAGATAGCTATTATTGCACACGATTCAAAAAAGGAACTCATGGTTCAGTTCTGCAGCGCCTATTGCGGAATTTTGTCTAAGCATACGCTTCTTTCAACTAATACGACCGGAAAGCAGGTGGGCGAGGCTACCGGTCTGCCGATAAAGAGATATCTCAGCGGTCAGGGCGGTGCAGAGCAGATCATGGCTTTGCTTTCATGCAATGAAGTGGACGTGCTCCTTTTCTTCAGAGATCCCATAAACCCCAAGTCCTCTGATGTTCAGGGAATGAACCTTTTAAGACTGTGCGATGTTCACAATGTTCCAGTGGCAACCAATATCGCTACTGCCGAGGCGCTTATTCTTGCTCTTGAAAGAGGCGATCTTGACTGGCGAGAGGTCGGAACTCCCGGTATCTGATAGATTATTGTCCCTGCACAGGGACAATTTTCATGTAATGGTTTTGAATAAGTCACAAAATAACAAAGAAAGGCTGAAAAATATGGCTTTAAATATCAAGCGTCCCAACGGTACGGAGGATGTTCTTCCGAAGGATGTACACAAGTGGCACACTGTTGAAAAAATCGCAGGAGAGATTGCCGAGAGCTTTGGCTTTTCGGAGATCAGAGTTCCTACCTTTGAAAATACTGATCTTTTCCTTCGGTCCGTAGGAGAAACTACCGACGTGGTACAGAAAGAAATGTATACGGTGATGGCAAAGGAAACGAAATTTACTCTCCGTCCGGAAGGAACAGCCGGAACTATCCGTGCTATGCTCCAGAACGGACTTCTTAACGAAGCGCTTCCTCAGAGGGTCTATTATAAACTTTCCTGCTTCCGGCATGAAAGACCGCAGGCGGGCAGACTGCGTGAGTTCCACCAGTTCGGTCTGGAAATGGCAGGAAGCGAGTCTCCGGCAGCAGATGCGGAGGTCATTTCCCTTGCAAAGACCATACTTGACAGATTGGAAGTTAAGAACATCGAACTTTATATAAATTCTATAGGATGTCCGGAGTGCCGTGCAAAATATCATCAGGCGCTGAGAAGCTATTTTGAAGCAAGAAAAGCTGAACTCTGCGATACGTGCCGTGAAAGACTGGAAAAAAATCCTATGCGCATCCTGGACTGCAAAAGCACGATATGCCAGGAAATCGGAAAAGACGCTCCCATTATCATTGATTATCTCTGTGAAGAATGCGGAGATCACTTTGAAAAACTTAAAAAGTATCTCACAAATCTCGGAATAGAATATAAAGTCAATCCCAGAATAGTAAGAGGTCTTGATTATTATACAAAAACGGTTTTTGAGTTTGTGACTACGGAGATAGGCGCTCAGGGAACCGTATGCGGCGGCGGACGTTATGACGGACTTATCGAGCAGCTTGGCGGACAGCACGTTCCGGCTCTCGGTTTTGGCATGGGCATCGAGAGACTGCTTCTCGTAATGGAAAAGCAGAACTGTCGCTTTCTGACACCGAAAAAGTGCGATATATATTTTGCGACCATGGGAGAACCGGCTGTTGAAAAGGCGATGCAGCTTGCAAAGCAGCTTCGGGAATATGGATTTTTCGCCGAATACGACCTCATGGGAAGAGGAATCAAGGCACAGATGAAATATGCCAATAAGACGGGAGCTGTTTTCACACTTGTTCTCGGTGACAATGAGCTTGCGGAGGGAAAAGCAAAGCTCAAGGACATGGAAACAGGAGAAGAAAAAGAGATCATGCTTGACGATAAATTTACAGGAAGTTTTGACGCTGTATATTTTGATAAGATGATGGACAGCATCGAGGACGCTGAAACGGTCGGTGCTTTCCAAAATTTAGCTGAGGAGAATAAGTAATATGGCTGATACAATGAAAGGTCTGAAGCGTACGGATTACTGCGGAGACGTAACTGAGATAGGCAAAGAGGTCGTTGTGGGAGGCTTCGTTGACCGTATAAGAAACAAGGGCGGAGTTATTTTTATCGTTCTGAGGGACAGAACGGGAGTGGTTCAGCTTTTGTTCAACGATGAGACGGAAAAGGAGCTTTTTGATAAAGCCGCTTCCTGCCGCAGCGAATATGTTCTTATGGCAAAAGGCGTTGTTCGTGAGCGTGAGAGTAAGAATGACAAACTGAAAACCGGTCATATTGAGGTTTTTGTAACAGATCTGAGGGTTCTTTCAAAAGCTCAGACTACGCCCTTTGAGATCACAAGCGAGACAAAGGTGAACGAAGAGCTCCGTTTGAAATATCGTTATCTTGATCTCAGAAGAGCGCCTCTTCAGCAGAATATCATTATGCGTCACCGTCTTGCAAAGGTGACAAGGGAATACTTCTATGAAAACGGTTTTCTTGAAATAGAAACTCCCATGATGATGAAATCTACTCCGGAGGGCGCAAGAGATTATCTTATCCCATCGAGAGTTCATCCGGGAAAGTTCTATGCACTTCCGCAGTCACCGCAGATCTACAAGCAGTTGCTTATGATCGCCGGATATGACAGATATATCCAGCTTGCAAGATGTTTCCGTGATGAGGATCTCCGTGCTGACAGGCAGCCTGAATTTACTCAGATAGATTTGGAAATGTCTTTTGTCGATGCGGAAGATATCCAGGAATGCGTTGAGGGATTTGTTCAGCGTGCTTTCAAGGAGCTTATGGATGTGGATATTCCCACCCCACTGCCTCGTCTTACCTTTGCCGATGCCATGAACCGATATGGTTCGGACAAGCCTGATACACGTTTCGGTTTTGAGATACAGGATATTACCGAAAATGTCAGGGATATGGAATTTGCGGTATTCAGAAATGCCATTGAGGACGGAGGTTCTGTCCGGGCGGTCAATGTAAAGAACGGCGCTGCAACATATACAAGAAAAGAGATCGATAAGCTTATAGATCATGCCAAGGGAATCGGTGCAAAGGGGCTGGCGTATATACGTTGGGCTGACGAGCCTAGTTGTTCTTTCAAAAAGTTCCTGAAAGACGGCGAGTTTGAAGCAATATGCAGTGCGGTTGGAGCTGAAAAAGGCGATTTGGTGCTGATCTGTGCTGATAAGACAAAAACGGTTCTGTCAACTCTTGGTGCGATTCGCCTTATCTGCGGAAAGCGTCTTGACGTCATTCCGGATAATACTTATAATTTCCTGTGGATCACTGAAATGCCTTTCTTTGAGCATGATGACGAGAATGACACCTGGGTGGCTGCACATCATCCTTTCACTATGCCTATGGAGGAATGCCTGGAGTATCTTGACAGTGATCCTGCCAATGTACGTGCCAAAGCCTGGGATCTTGTTCTCAACGGTACGGAGCTTTCAAGCGGTTCCATGCGTATTACGGACTTTGAGCTTCAGCAAAAGATGTTCGAGGCGCTTGGCATGACAGATGATGAAATACAGGCAAAATTCGGATTCTTGGTAGATGCTTATCGTTACGCTTCTCCGCCTCATGGAGGTATGGGTATCGGTCTTGACCGTCTGGCAATGATAATGTGCAGAGCCGACAGTCTCAAGGATGTAACAGCATTCCCGAAGGTTCAGAATGCCAGCGAGCTGATGTCTGAATGTCCTTCATCAGTAGATGACGAGAGTCTTGATGTTCTTGGAATCACCGTTGTAAAACCGGTTGATGAAGAAAATTCATAACAGACTTTATAATGAATATTGTTATTTCCGGGAGGAATAATAATTTTATAAAATCTGCTTGACAAACCCGGCAAAAAGATGTATAATAATAATTGTAGTTGAATATAGTTCAAAAGGGAGCTGTCTGTAGGGATGGCTCCCTTTGCGTTTATTCAATTCAGAAAATCCGAATCAGACACAGCAGAAATTTTGTCTATTGAAACATTCGGGGATATATGGTAAAATATTGAATACAATTTGGAAAAGGAGGGATAAAATGGCGTCTGAAGCAGTAAAAAAGATCCTTGACGCAGAATCAGGAGCAGGGCAAAGGATCTCGGAAGCAAAGAAGCGAAAAGAAGAAATAATAAACGACGCACAGGGAAAATCTGTACTTACGATACAGAAAAAACTGGGCGATGCTGCTGCTGAATCTGCCCGTATAAAGAGTGGATACGACGAACGGCTGAAAAAATATAATCATAAGGTCGAAGAAGAATGCAGACAAATGACAGATGAACTCCGCAGAACCGCAGAGCAGAATATGGATAAGGCAGTAGATGCGGTGATCTCACGGTTCTTCTGATAATATCGTCTATATAAGGAGTTGATGCAAAATATGGCGAAGCTGAAAATGCAGAAAATAGAACTGATTGCCTTATTGACAGACAGCAAAAAAATAATAGAGCTTCTGCAGCGGCGTGGAATTGTAGAATTATCGGAGAATACCGATGAGGAACTTTCCAAAACAAATGTGGCGGCTGTTGTGGGAGAATTTGAAAAATTCCGCAGTACGGCGGCACAGGCATTGGATGTTCTGGAAAGATATGCGCCGGAAAAAACGTCTGTAACCGATATGTTCAGCGGAAGGACGGAAGTTCCAGTAGATGATTTCGGCAGAGCGGCAATGGGATTGGAAAACATAATGAATGCAGCTTCGGAGATACTCAGATGCAGCCTGGATATTGCAGAATGTGAGAGTACAAGCGCTCAGCTGGATATCAGGGCGGATACACTGAAGCAATGGGCAGAACTTGATATTCCTCTTAATTTCAAGGGAACGATTTCAACAGCTGCTTTTATCGGCAGCGTTCCCTACGGAATTACTTTCAGTCAGATGGAAGAAAAGCTCGACGCTTCCTGTGCTGTTGAGGTGATATTTTCCGCTAAAGAGCAGACAAATCTTTTTATTCTGTGTCCAAAAGCGGGTGCGGATGCGGTTTCAGATCAGCTGCGAAGTCTTTCTTTTGTGCCTGTTCAGGAACAGGACGGCAGAACGCCTGCGGAACTTATAGACTTATGCAGCAAAGAAAAAACACGTCTGAAAAATTCTATGGATAAGTCTGTTCAAAGAATAACCGAGCTTTCCGAAAACCGCAAAAAACTTAAATTTGCCGTGGATTATCTGCAAATGCGCAAGGATAAATATGAAGCGTTGAATAAGCTTGGATTTACGGAAAAGACATTTGTATTGACAGGTTATGTACCGCAGAAATATGCCGATACACTGAAAAAAGAGATTGAGAAGAAGTATACGGCGGTTGTTGAGTATTCTGAACCCGGAGAGGATGAGGAGGTTCCCGTTTTGCTGGAAAACAGCGGATTTTCAGCTCCGGTGGAGGGAATAACAAAAATGTATGCAATGCCCTCGAAAAGGGACGTTGATCCTACTCCGGTAATGTCGTTCTTCTATTATCTCTTTTTCGGAATGATGCTTTCCGATGCCGGCTACGGAGTGCTTATGGTGATAGGCACGACTATCGCACTTAAAAAATTCAATCTCGAATCAGCCATGAAAAAAACTCTCACCATGTTCCGGAACTGCGGTATATCCACTATAATCTGGGGAGCTCTCTTCGGAAGCTGGTTCGGCGATATAGTTCAGGTGGTGGGGCGTGAGTTCTTCCATAAAGAAATCGGAAGCATTGCGCTCTGGTTTCAGCCTTTGGATGATCCTATCAAACTGCTGCTTTACTCTTTTGCTCTTGGAATACTTCATCTTTTCCTGGGCGTGGCTGTTTCGTTTAAAATGGCATGGAACGAAGGCAGAAAACTTGACGCATTCATGGACACAGTGCCGATCTACCTGACGATTTTAGGCGTTGCGCCGCTTGCAGCAGGTATCCTGACGAGTGTTCCGGCAATTTTAAAGACTATAGGCACATATATGCTTATTGCAGGCGTTGTGCTTTTAGTGCTGACTTCGGGAAGAAGTTCAAAGTCTATTCTGGGAAAGTTTTTTGGAGGACTTTACGCTTTGTATAATACAGCTACCGGTTATCTCAGCGATATACTGTCATATTCCAGGCTTCTTGCTCTGGGGCTTGCAACCGGAAGTATTGCGGGAGTTATAAACCTTATAGGAACTATGCCGCAGAATATGGCGGTAAAAACCGTTTTGCTCGTTGTAGTGTTCATTATGGGGCACACTGCAAATCTTGCGATAAATCTTTTAGGCGCTTATGTTCATACAGACAGATTACAGTTTGTAGAACTTTTCTCAAAATTTTATACCGGCGGAGGAAGAGAATTCAGTCCGCTGGCAGTAAATACAAAATATATTAAATTCAAGGAGGAAAATTTAAATGAATAGTTTAGGACTTGCACTGGCAATCATAGGAGCAGCCTGCGCTGCACTTTTTGCAGGAATCGGATCGGCGAAAGGCGTTGGTCTCGTTGGTGAGGCAGCTGCCGGTGTTGTTTCTGTTGATCCGAATAAATTCAGCAAGGTGTTGATTCTTCAGCTTCTTCCCGGTACACAGGGACTTTACGGACTTCTTACCGCCATTCTTCTTCTTACGAGGATAGGTGTTATCGGCGGAAGCGCTCAGGCTTTGACGACCGCACAGGGACTTATGTATCTCGGCGCTTGTCTGCCGATTGCGATCGTGGGACTTTTCTCAGGCATCGCACAGGGCAAGGCTGCCGCAGCCGGAGTAGGCATCGTTGCAAAGAAGCCCGATCACAGTGGTAAGGGTATTATTATGGCAGCTATGGTAGAAACATACGCAATTCTTGCACTTCTTATCTCTATTCTTCTCATTTACAATATACAGATAGGTTAAAACGGAGGTTAGAAAATGTCCGGACTTGACGAAATTTTAAATATTATTGAAACACAGCAGAAGCAGGATGAGGACAGAATTATAAGTTCTGCAAAAACCATAGCAGGTGAAATTCAGGCGGAAGCCGATGAAAAGGCGCAAAAGGCGTATAACGATTACATGAAAAAGGCGGAAGCTCAGCATGAGCGTGACTTTGAAAACGCCTGTTCCTCGGCAGAGGCGGCATCAAAGAGAAAGGTACTTGCCGCAAAGGTTGAAATGATAGACTCCGTTATCGAAAATGTTGTCCGCAGGCTTAAATCTCTGCCGGACGACCGGTATTTCGGGCTTATGGAAAAGCTTGTTCAGGATCATGTAAGGAAGGGAGAGGGAGTTCTCTTTTTCAGCGAAAACGATCTTAAAAGAATGCCTGCTGATTTTGAAAAAACTGTTGGTTCGATCGCAAAAAAGGCAGGGGGAACTATAAAGATCTCTTCTGAGGCAGCCGACATATCGGACGGATTTATTCTGCAATACGGTCTTGTTTCCGAAAATTGTGGATTCAGAGCTATTATCGAGGCTGAAAAGGATGAGGTCAGAGATACGGCAGCAAGAGCTTTATTCGGGCAGGTGATGTGAAATGAGCAGCACGGAATACGCCAGTGCAGTTGCGGCTGTAAAGGCTATGGAAAGCAGTTTGCTGACTCACAGTGACATAGAACAGCTTATAAATGCAGGATCGGCTTCTGATTTCAGTGCGCTGATCTCATCGAAAGCAGGGGAAGAACAGACTCTTGCTCAGATCTGGGATATGCTCAGTGAATTTGCTCCCGGATGCAGGGAGCTTGAAATACTTCTCTACAGGAACGATTTTCATAATTTCAAGGCGGCTTTAAAGGCTCTTTTGTCGAACAGGGATGCGTCACAGTATTACATCGAACCCACAAATCTTGATCTCAGTATTCTGACAGAAGTAATCTCGTCAAAGTCATATGATGATCTTCCGGAATATATGAGAGATACGGCGGCTGAGGCTTATGAACTTCTGACAGAAACTCTTGACGGTCAGCTCTCCGATACTCTTATTGATGCGGCTGCTTTGAGGGCAATGCAGAATGCGGCAGAGAAAACCGGCAGCAGTTTTATGGTAAGGTATGCACAGCTTACAACTGTCTGCGCTGATATAAAAACAGCCTACAGATGCAGCCTTATGGGAAAATCACGTTCATTTCTGGAAACAGCCGTATGCGGAAGCAGCGAGCTTGACAAAGAATCGCTTGTAAGGGCTGCGCAGTCGGGAACGGACGCTCTGTTTACTTTTCTTGACAGTACTGCTTACGGCGATCTTGGAACTTTGCTGAAGGAGTCGCCTGCACAGTTTGAAAAGCGGTGTGACGATATGATAATGGAACACGCCGAGAGCGCTCGGCTTCAGGCTTTTGGTTTTGAACCTTTGGCGGCATATTTTATTGCTAAGGAAGCAGAAATCAAAAATATCCGTATTCTGACAGTATGCCGGGAATACGGAGCAGACAGAGAAACAATCACGGAAAGGATGCGTAAGCTCTATGTATAAAGCGGCAGTTATAGGCGACAGCGCCAGTGTTTCAGGTTATGCCGCACTGGGACTTTCAGTGTTCCGTGAGACAGACCCGGTAAAGGTAAAAAAACTTATATCAAGGCTTGCGGCAAGCGATTTTGCAGTGATATTCATTACAGAGCCAGCGGCGGCTCTTGTGGGAGATACCATCGAAAAATACAGGAGCAGCCGGCTTCCGTCGATTGTTCTCATTCCTGCCGTTGACGGAAATACCGGAGAGGGTATGAGGTCGCTCCATGAAGCGGTTGAAAAGGCTGTCGGCAGCGATATCTTGAATTAAATCGGAAATACCAAGAACATGTCTGCATAATATTGTTTATTAAAACAGGTTCTGGAATATGTACAAGAAGGGGTGTATAAATTTAATGAGCAGCACAGGAACAGTAGTAAAAATTTCGGGTCCTCTTGTTGTTGCAGAGGGAATGAGAGACGCTAATATGTTTGACGTTGTACGTGTGAGCAGCAAGCGTCTTATCGGTGAAATAATCGAAATGCACGGAGACCGTGCTTCAATACAGGTGTACGAGGAAACTGCGGGGCTTGGTACGGGAGAATCCGTTGAATCCACCGGAGAACCCATGAGCGTCGAGCTTGGTCCGGGACTTATCGGCAGTATCTTTGACGGCATACAGCGTCCGCTGGACGATATAAGAAAAGTCTGCGGAAACAATCTCCAGAGAGGCGTTGAAGTGCCGTCGCTGAAAAGAGAGCCTGTCTGGGAATTTACTCCTGCTGTCAGCGTGGGAGATATAGTTGAGGGCGGCGATATTATCGGAACAGTTCCGGAAACGGATATCGTTCTTCATAAAATCATGGTTCCGAACGGCGTCAGCGGAAAGGTGAAGAAGATTGAAACCGGAAGCTTTCATGCCAATGATATTGTCTGCGTTATCGAAACAGAAAAGGGTGACAAGGAACTGTCCCTTATCCAGAAATGGCCTGTCCGCCGTGGCAGACCGTATAAGAAAAAGCTTTCTCCGGATATGCCGCTTGTAACTGGTCAGCGTGTAGTCGATTGTCTGTTTCCTATTGCAAAGGGCGGCGTTGCGGCTATTCCCGGTCCTTTCGGAAGCGGAAAAACCGTAACTCAGCATCAGCTTGCAAAATGGGCTGCTGCTGATATCATCGTGTATATCGGCTGCGGCGAGCGTGGAAATGAAATGACAGACGTTCTCAATGAGTTCCCTGAACTTATCGACCCGAACACAGGAAAATCCCTTATGGAGCGTACGGTTCTTATTGCAAATACCTCCGATATGCCTGTTGCCGCTCGTGAAGCTTCTGTATATACAGGAATTACGATCGCTGAATATTACCGTGATATGGGTTATTCAGTAGCTCTTATGGCTGATTCTACTTCAAGATGGGCTGAAGCTTTGCGTGAAATGTCGGGACGTCTGGAGGAAATGCCCGGCGATGAGGGATATCCCGCCTATCTCGGAAGCCGTCTTGCGCAGTTCTACGAGCGTGCCGGACGTGTTATTTCTAACGGAACTCAAGGCAGGGAGGGCGCATTATCCGTTATAGGAGCTGTTTCACCTCCCGGCGGAGATATCTCAGAACCTGTTTCCCAGGCGACCCTGCGTATTGTCAAGGTGTTCTGGGGACTGGACTCAAATCTGGCTTATCAGCGTCATTTTCCGGCTATTAACTGGCTGACGAGCTATTCGCTTTACGCCGATTCGCTGGCAGATTGGTACAATAATAACGTTTCAGTTGACTGGATGAAGAATCGTGCAAGATTCATGGAGATACTTCATGAAGAAGCGGAACTTAAAGAAATAGTAAAGCTTATCGGTATGGATGCACTATCAGCCGGAGATCGTCTGAAAATGGAGACGGCACGTTCTATCCGTGAGGATTTTCTTCACCAGCTGGCATTTCATGAGGTCGATACCTATACAAGTCTGAAAAAGCAGCTCTATATGATGAAGCTGATCCTTAACTTCAACGACGAAGCGGCGGAAGCTGTCAGAAAAGGCGCTGATATCGAGGCAGTGTCAGAGCTTGCCGTACGTGAGAAGATCGGACGTTTCAAGTATGTAAAAGAGGAAGATACCGACGAAGAATTTAGCAGGCTTTCTGTTGAGATCTCCGGTCAGCTTGACGATCTTCTGAGAAAGGAGGAGGCGTAATGCCCAGAGAATACAGAACTATTGAAGAAGCCGCAGGACCTCTGCTTCTTGTAAAGGACGTTGAAAACGTTTCCTACGGCGAACTGGCGGAGATCCGCCTGACAAACGGTGAAAAGAGACGATGCCGTGTTCTGGAGATAGACGGAAGTAATGCTCTTGTTCAGCTTTTCGAGAATTCCGCCGGAATAAATCTGAAAGACAGCAGCGTTGTATTTTCCGGTCATCAGATGGAGCTTGGCGTTTCAGAGGATATGCTCGGAAGAGTTTTCGACGGTATGGGTCATCCTATCGACGACGGTCCGGAGATTATTCCGGAAATGCGTATGGACGTAAATGGTCTGCCAATGAACCCCGTTGCCCGGAAATATCCGCAGGAGTTTATTCAGACAGGCGTATCTGCTATTGACGGACTCAACACCCTTGTAAGGGGTCAGAAACTTCCTATTTTCTCGGCAAGCGGACTTCCGCACGCCCAGTTTGCGGCACAGATAGCACGTCAGGCTCGTGTTCTCGGAAAGGATGAGCAGTTTGCCGTTGTATTTGCGGCAATGGGAATCACTTTTGAGGAGTCGGAATATTTCGTTCAGAGCTTCCGCAGCACTGGAGCTCTTGACCGTACTGTTCTTTTCATAAATCTGGCGAACGATTCGGCTATCGAACGTCTTGCGACGCCCAAAATGGCCCTGACGGCAGCAGAATATCTTGCTTTTGAAAAGGGAATGCACGTGTTGGTTATCCTTACGGACATCACCAACTATGCTGACGCTCTCCGTGAAGTATCTGCCGCACGTAAGGAAGTCCCCGGACGAAGAGGATATCCCGGTTATATGTATACCGATCTTGCTTCTATATACGAGCGTGCCGGACGTCAGGACGGTAAGGACGGAAGCATCACAATGATTCCGATTCTTACCATGCCCGAAGATGATAAAACTCATCCTATTCCCGATCTGACTGGATATATTACCGAAGGACAGATAATTCTTTCACGTGAGCTTTATCGCAAAGGAATCAATCCGCCCGTTGACGTTCTGCCGTCGCTTTCACGTCTGAAAGACAAAGGAATCGGAGAAGGAAAGACAAGAAAAGATCATTCCGATACTATGAATCAGCTTTTTTCCGCATATGCACGTGGAAAGGATGCCAAGGAGCTTATGGTAGTTCTGGGTGAGGCAGCCCTTACACCGACTGATCTTATTTATGCTAAATTTGCCGACGAGTTTGAACGCCGGTATGTTTCGCAGGGCTTTGACAATAACAGAAGCATTGAGGAAACACTTTCAATCGGCTGGGAACTGCTTAAACTCCTGCCCAGGAGCGAACTGAGACGTATCAGGGAAGAATATCTTGTTAAATATTACGATAATCAGGATTGAGGTGGAATGATTGGCAAGATTAAACGTTAATCCCACCAGAATGGAGCTTTCAAAGCTGAAAAAGAAACTTGAATCTGCCAGGAGAGGTCATAAGCTGCTCAAAGATAAGCGTGATGAACTTATGCGGCAGTTTATGAATATGATAAAGGAAAACCGGCAGCTCAGGGTCGAAGTTGAGGCGGCGATTTCTGAAGCTAACCGGTATATGGCAGTAGCCGGTTCTGTTATGCAGAGAGAGGCGCTGGAAACGGCGCTGATGCTTCCAAAGCAGGAGATAGAGCTTGATGTTGAGGAAAAAAACGTCATGAGCGTTATAATACCTGTTTTCAATCCGAAATACCGTATAGACAATGAAAACGGTATCTATTCTTACGGTACGGCATTTACTTCGATTGATCTGGACGGAGCCGTTGCGGCGCTGAGCAGTGTTTTTCCAAAGATGATGCGTCTTGCGGAGATCGAAAAGTCCTGTCAGCTTATGGCGGATGAGATCGAAAAAACACGCCGGCGTGTTAACGCTCTCGAGCATATAATGATTCCCGATTACGAGGAAACGATAAAATATATTACCATGAAGCTTTCGGAAAACGAGAGGAGCACCACCACATCTCTTATGAAAGTCAAGGATATGGTTCTTAAACAGAACCATAATTTCAATTGAAATATGCTGAAAAGAGCGGCTGTAAACCGCTCTTTTTCATTGATTTGTGCAGACTTTTTCTGTAATCTATTGTAATTTTACGGAAAATGTGATATTATAGTAGAAAAGAAACCGCAAAGAAGCGGTCTATAAAAGGAGAATATCGTGAAAAGACTACTTATAATTATCGGAAAAATCATAGTCAGACTGCTTCATCTCATGAAGCGTAATGCAGGAAATCTTCCCGGAATCGTACTGTGGTATCTTTCGGGGCACAAGGCGGTTTCCATGTTTCAGGTGGATTGCCCGATAATCGCAGTTACAGGAACGAACGGAAAGACTTCTGTTACAAACTGTATTGCACAGCTTTTTGAGAGAAGCGGCAAAAAAATAATCACCAACCGGGAGGGAAATAATCTCGATACGGGAATATGTTCCCTGCTGCTTCGCAACTGCGATATGAAAGGACGGGTAAAAGCTGATTATCTGATACTTGAAACTGACGAATCTCATGTACCGGTAGTGTATTCGCAGCTTAAACTTGATACTTTGGTGGTTTTAAATTTCTTCCGGGATCAGCTTGACAGAAACGGTGAAATGGAGACGCTTATCCAGAAAATAAACAGTTTCTGTAAAACTTTCAGCGGAAATCTCGTTCTTAACGGCGACGATCCGAATACAGCACGTCTGGGAAAGGCAAATCCGGCAAACGAAAATGTGAAATATTTCCATGCAAAGCCTTATGCTTTTGCTACTGAAAAGGCGTTTGAGGCTTCGGAGGGGCGTTTCTGTCCTTTCTGCGGAGAGGCGCTGGATTATGAATACTACCAGTATTCGCATATCGGAAAATTTATCTGCAAAAAATGTGGATTCGGCAGTTACGAGCCGTATATCACTGCTGAAAATATTGATCTTGAAAAGCCTGTATTTACTGCTGACGGTCATGAATATTCCCCGAAGCTTAACAGCATCTATAATGTTTATAACATGACGGCGGTTGCCGCCGCTGCAAAGCTCTATAGCATAGACCAAAAGGTGACAGACAGCGTTATTTCCACCTATACCGTAAATAATGGACGTATGGAGAAATTTATGCTCGGTGATCGTGATGTTACTCTGAATCTGGCCAAAAACCCTGTCGGAGCAAATATGACGCTTCGTGTGATGAATGAAATGGATGGCGAAAAGGAACTTCTTTTCGTTCTTAATGACAATGTAGCTGACGGACTTGACGTTTCGTGGATATGGGATATTAATTTCAGTGTTTTCGAGCGTGTTACCAGGGTTGTGACATCCGGCACAAGAGCGTATGATATTGCGGTAAGGATCAAAAATTCCGGTTATCCTGCTGAAAGGATCGTTGTATGTCCCGATCTTGATAAGTCGGTGGAGGAACTTGCCGGAACTCCCGGTAAAAAGTTTGTCATCGCCAATTATACGGCAGTCCAGCCGACAAGAGCTGCGCTGAAAAGATTTATTGCAGGAAACGGAGGAAGCTCACAGTGAAAACGTTAAAAATACTTCATATGTACGCCGATATGCTTGATCTTTACGGCGACAGCGGCAATATGGAAATTCTTGGATACCGGTGCAGAATGAGAGGAATCGGATGTGAGACGGATCGTTATTCCGTTGATTCTGAAATTCCGGATTTTTCGTCCTACGATCTTATTTATATCGGCGGAGGAGCCGATCTCGAACAGCAGCACATTGCCGCCGATCTTCTCCGGTGCAGGGCAGGGATTGAAAAAGCATACAAGGACGGCGTTTTTTTGTTTCTTATCTGCGGAGGATATCAGCTTATGGGTAAGTTTTACCGTGACGCCGACGGCAACGATATTCCCGGACTGGGTCTTTTCGACTATCATACAATTGCGCCGGAAAGCAGGAAAAAACGGTGTATAGGCAATATTGTCATCCGTACAGAAATTACCGGAAAAGCTGTTGATATCGTCGGATTTGAAAATCATGGCGGACAGACTGTCGGAGTGAAAACGCCGTTTGGAAAAGTTCTTTATGGAAACGGTAATTGTTCAAAGAGCGAATCAGAGGGATATTTTGAAAAAAATGTTATTGCCACGTATCTGCATGGACCGTGTCTTGCCAAAAATCCTGAAATATCAGACTACATGATATCTTACTGCCTGAACCGCAGCGCCGATTCTCCGGTCGAACTTCAACCGCTGGACGACAGTCTGGAAGAGAAATGCCGAAAGGTCATGCTTGACAGGCTACTAAAGCAACACCCCACAAAGCACGCCTGACGGCTTTGTACGGTGTTGCCTTCAATAAATAACGCCGACAACAACGTTCTTTTTAGATAATAATACGGGAGCATATTTCTGATAATTCAACGGAAATATGCTCTTTTGTCATTTTACATCAGTCTTTCTCATAGAATTAAGTATCAGGACAAGGAGGAAGACATGATTTTCAAAAGCAAAATTATACGTGACACGGTTATGCTTACGGTGATGCAGCTGTGTCTTGATACGGCAGCTCTTCTGCTGAATGTATTCATAACAAAAAAGCTCGGAGCGTCGGCTATAGGTATTCTTACACTGACAGGATCATTTCTCGGACTTGCAGGCATAATATCGAACGGAAATGCATTTCTTTGTATGAGTCGGATGATTTCGGGTGAATTAGGAAGGAGCGGCGGAAATCCGAATCGTGTTCTTTTCCATGGAATACGTCTTTGCATGATGCTTAGCCTGACTGTTTCTGCGGCTGTTTTTTTCTTTGCCGAGCCTATCAGCAGTCGTTTTTTCAGTGGTGCGGATATGGCGGCGGCTATCCGATTTATGCCTGTTGCACTTGTTTCGGGAGCTGTTTCTTCTTGTTTTAAGGGATATTTTAATGCAGGTCGGAAATCCTCGATAACTGCCGCAGGAGACGTTCTGGAATTTGCCGTTAAATCTGCCGTGATAATTTTCTCGACGCTTGCCGTTGTTTCTCCGACAGAGGGAACTGTTTGTGAGATAATGATAGCAGGTATTATTGCAGGAAATCTTTCTTCATTGATTTTTTTTCTTATTGCTTTTGCAGGAAATCACAGTCATTACAGCGGTCGTGGAACGCTTAGCTTTCGGGAATATGCGGCATTTGCCTTTCCGATAATGGGCGGAGGCGTTCTCACTGCAACCCTGAGCAGCGCAAATGACGCTCTGATTCCCATGTGCCTGCGCCAGAACGGCGACTCGGTGGCGCAGGCGTTCAGTAATTTCGGGATCTTTGAAGCTATTGTCATTCCGACGCTGTTTTTTCCCTCAGTGGTACTCTGTTCCATGTCGGGAATAATAGTAAGCGAAACGGCAAGAGCGTCGGCTGTCGGCAATAAAGAACGTATAAAGAGCTTTTCCGGACGTCTTACCCGCTGGACGCTGATGTTTTCGATCTTTGCCGCCGCTGTTCTGATGCGGTTCGGCAGACCGATCGGCGAACTGCTTGGCGGAGGAGAAACAGCCGGAAAAATGATCTCCGTCATTGCTCCAGTGGTGCCGTTTATTTATATGGAGATAGTCCTTGAAGCGATGATAAAAGGAATGGGACTTCAGGCGTTTTCATCACTGAACTATCTGGCAGAATATGCAGTGAGGATAACAATTGTACTGATATTTGTTCCGAGAATAGGCTTCTACGGAATTGCTGCCTCATACTATGCCAGTAATGTTCTGGGAAACTGTTCACGTTTTATAAAACTTTTACGGACAACAAAGATGAAGTTTGAACCGCTGCGCATGATAGCCGTACCGATAATATATGCATATATGACAATGTGTCCGGCTCAGATACTTATGAGAGCTGCGGGAATGGAAGGAAAAAGCATTCCTGAAATGGTGATATATACTATTGTATGGGGGGCAGGATATTTTACTGTGTTCTCGGTTCTTGGTGGAATCAAGATTTTTGACAGAAAAGCAACATTAAAAATTGTTAAAAATGCACAATAAACTATCTTTATAGTAATAAGAAATGTAGAAATATTGGATTGAGTATTGCAATTTGTTTAAAAAAGCGTTATAATTATCGAGAACAGTGGTATAAATTGCCGACGCTGTAAAGGCAATATCTCATAAAGCACGTCAGACGTCTTTGTACGCTGTTGCCTAAAACTATTAATTGAGGAGAAACTTAAAATGAAAGAGTGCAACACCAATAAAGTAAGAAATATTGCTTTTGCAGGACATAACGGTTCGGGCAAAACATCCCTTGCCGAGGCTGTTCTCTACAAAGCAGGAGCCTCAGACCGTCTCGGAAAGACGGCTGACGGTACTACTGTATGCGATTATGATCCGGAAGAAATCAGGAGAAAAATTTCGATCGGAACATCTCTTGCTTCCTTTAAATATAATGACTGCTTCGTTAATATTCTTGATACGCCGGGACTTTTTGATTTCGCTGCCGAAATGATCGAGGGAATTCGTGCGGCAGATACCGTTATGATTACAGTTTCTGCAAAATCGGGTGTGAAGATCGGTGCGAGAAAGGCGTATGACGAAGCTGTAAAGCAAGGCAAGTCCAAAATGTTCGTTGTTACAAAGATCGACGACAAGGACGCTAATTTCTTTAATGTCCTCACGGAATTAAAGACGGTTTTCGGTCCTACCGTATGCCCTGTCGTTGTTCCTGTTATCGGAAACGGACAGATCGTAGAATATGTAAACCTTATCGAAATGAAAGCATATAAATATGACGGAAAGGGTAATCCGGTTGAGACTGAAATGCCCACCGCTGAGATATCCGAAAAAATGGAATACCGTATAGATGGTCTTGTGGCTGCCGTATCAGAGGCGGTCGCCGAGACATCGGATGAGCTTATGGAAAAGTTCTTCGAGGGCATTCCGTTTACGCAGAAAGAACTTATCGACGGAATCCATGCCGGAATGAACAAAGGAATCATCACTCCTGTTGTATGCACATCGGCTGCCGACCTTTCCGGAATCGATATGCTTCTGAAAGAGATAGAACTGTTGCTCCCTGCGCCGGATGAAGTTTATTCAGCGGAAGCGTATACTCCTGCAAAGGACGTTATAGAAGTGAAATGCGACGCTGACGCTCCTCTTTCGGCATATGTTTTCAAGACGGTTGCCGATCCGTTTGTAGGAAAAATGTCAATGATACGTGTTATGTCCGGAAAGCTTTCTTCAAACAGCGACGTTGTGAATTCCGCAACGGGAAATACTGAAAAGATCGGCAAACTTTATACGCTCTGCGGTAAAAAACAGACAGAGATAAATTGCGCTTCTGCCGGCGATATTGTAGTAGCTTCAAAAATTACTGCAAATACAGGCGATACGCTTTCGGATGTTTCAAGGATCGTGGAATTTGCTCCTATGGAGTTCCCGGATACTTGCTATTCTATGGCGGTAAAGGCAAAAACGCAGGGGGAGGAAGCGAAAGTATCTGCCGGAATCCAGCGTCTTACAGAGGAAGATCCTACGCTCACGTATATTCAGGATGAAAATACAAAGGAACAGATACTCAGCGGTCTCGGAGAGCAGCATCTTGAAGTTGCTGCTGCTAAGCTTAGCGGAAAATTTGGCGTAAACGTTAATCTTTCCGTTCCGAAGATTGCGTATAAAGAGACTATCCGAAAGAAAGTAAAGGTTGAGGGAAAACATAAGAAGCAGTCGGGCGGTCACGGTCAGTATGGTCATGTATGGATCGAATTTGAACCGTGTGTAAGCGATACGCTTGTATTTGAAGAGCGTGTGTTCGGCGGAGCAGTTCCGAAGAATTACTTCCCTGCCGTTCAGAAAGGTCTTGAAGAATCTGTAAAGAAAGGCGTTCTTGCCGGATGTCCTGTTGTTGGTCTTAAAGCTATTCTTGTGGACGGATCATATCATCCGGTCGATTCCTCAGAAATGGCGTTCAAAACGGCCGCTTCCATTGCATATAAGGAGGGACTCCGTCAGGCTGATCCCGTAATGCTTGAACCCATCGGTGAATTAAAGGTAACGGCTCCGGACGAGAACACCGGAGATATTATGGGCGAACTCAACAAAAGAAGAGGAAGGGTACTTGGAATGGAGCCTGTTTCTCACGGCGTTACAACAATTCAGGCAGAAGTTCCTGTACGTGAAATGCATGATTTTGCAATGTACCTCCGTCAGACAACACGAGGACTGGGAAGCTTTACTTTTAATTTCATCAGATATGAACAGCTTCCGTCAAATCTTCTGGCAGAGGTTATCTCTGCTGTTAATTCAGAGGCATAAGACTATTATCTGGAAATAACTTGTAGAAAATTATGCCGCTGAATCCCTATAAAACGTGGATTCAGCGGCATAAAAAATTTTTTTGAAAAATTTCAAAAAAAGGGTTGACAAATCAAGAAAGCTGTGATATAATATAATAGTCGTCAGGGGAGAAACCTTGATGAATGAAATTGTGGGGGTTTAGCTCAGCTGGGAGAGCATCTGCCTTACAAGCAGAGGGTCACAGGTTCGAGCCCTGTAGTCCCCACC
>CAMZZN010000014.1 GCA_947345935.1 uncultured Ruminococcus sp. | reverse complement strand
TTTTATCCAAACTATCGCAACCTTTCTTTTATTTCGGAGATATGCCCCGCAGTAAAATTTTATTTTTTTGTATTAATTCTTGCATTTTGCAGAATTATGTGATATATTATTAGTAAGTGATAACGGATATTATTATCCCTCACTTTTTGCTGTAGTTCTGTCTTATTAGGCGGACAGAATATTTATAAAACAAGGAGGTTAAAGAGCATGGAGATCACTGACGTAAAAATCAGAAAGATCCTGTCAGACGGCCGTCTCAGGGCAGTTGTTTCAATTACTCTGGGTGATATGATCGCCGTTCATGACATCAAGATCGTTCAGGGTGACGAAAGACTTTTCGTCGCTATGCCCAGCAGAAAGGAAGAAAACGGTATTTTCAGGGACATTGTTCACCCGATTTCATCCTCTGCCCGAAGGCTTCTGGAGGAAAGCATCATTGAATCCTATGAGAAGCAGCTTGTAGAAATGAAAGAAGAAGAGGAAAGCGTTTCCGGCGAAGGTACGGAAATCTGATCGCAGAAAAGGGGGAATGAATTCAGAATACGGCTCGTTCCGGAAGTATTTCCGGAGCGGGTCGCTTTTGTTTTTGCTTTCATATTCCGAGAATGCGTGCTGCTTTCAGGATAGCCGTCTGAGTTTTTCCGTCTTTTATCTCGCCATCCATTATCATTCTTACGGCTTCGGCGAAAGGAACAGTCACAACATCAAGGAATTCCCCGTCGTCCAGATGCTGTTCACTGTATTTCAGTCCACGGGCAAGATACATATGAGTGATCTCGCTGTTGTATGCAGGGGTTGGATACATTTCTCCGAGATAGGTATATTCGCTGCATACGCATCCCGTTTCTTCAAGGAGTTCTCTCCGTCCGCATTTGGAATGATCTTCACCGGCTTCCAGTTTCCCGGCAGGAACTTCAAGAGTCGCTTTACGGAACGGATATCGGAACTGCTTTACCAGATATATTTTATTATTGTCCGTGACTGGAACGACGCAGACGCCGCCGTTATGAAGCAGTACGTCACGAATCGCCCGGCTGCCGTTTTCAAGCTCTACAGTATCATGAGTTACGTTAAATATAGGTCCTTCATATATTGTATGACTTTCAATGGTCTTTTCTTCAAGATGCATATTTCTGTCCATAATATCAATCCTTTCCAAGAAGATTTTCACAGTATTTCTGTGAAGCGTCCGGTGCAGTGCAGGATTCATAGTCGTAGAAGTGCGTATGCCCGCTTTCCCTGTTGTTTTTAAAGAAAATGCGATTAATTATCAGATAGCCGATCAGAAGCAGGATACCGACGATAGTTGCTATTGTTCCGGTGGTGAGACCGGGCGTTCTGTATCTGAACACGATCTCATTTTCTCCGGCACCAGCCCTGACAGCCATAAAACCGTATGAAACTTTCTCAACATCGGCTTTTTTTCCGTTGACTTCTGCTGTCCATCCGTCGCTGTAGGGAACGCTGAAAAATACAAGCTGCGGCTTATTGAGAGTAATTTCGGAACTGAATCCGTGGTGACTGTAATGGAATCCGGACGAAGAGTTTGCCTGTTTTTCCTTGCATATGCGGATGTAGTCGTCTTTTGTAAGCTCGTGCTCTGGTTCATATTTGTCAAGGATATCGGAATATTTTTCGATTTGCTTATCGCTTAGTACAAGAGCGTCTATGAGAAATTTTTCACGGCAGATATTCTTTTGCTTTTCTGCATCCTCTGCGGAAATATAGGAATCATAGCCTGAACCCATGGGAATATAGAGCGTATTTTCATAGATCTCAAAATGATCGTTTGATTCTTTGTACTCAAAACCGGGGAGAAGCTTGGTTATGTCGGAATTACTGAAATCCTTTTCGCTGGAATTCTTGTTTGATGAACTTTCCGACGACAGTTCGTCAAGCTCGTCAAACGGCTTTGCATATCGGATGTCTCTGTAATAGTATTTTACGGAAAAAAGTCCACGCAGTGTGTAGTGATCCGGATCTGCACGGGACGCTACGTTTCTGTCCAGACCTATATCCTGATAAAAGTCCATGATCGAGGTATTTACAACGCTCTGGAATGCTCTCATATTCGGCAGACCCCAGAGCATGGAATAGTTATCGCAGTTCTCTGAAAGGTCGATGCGGAAGAAATTATCTTCACTGACCTTTTCGCAGACAGCGTCTTTGCCTTTCACGGCGGAATCCACGTAAAGTCGTGCATATTTTACCGTAGAAGCGCAGTAGTACACGGAAGTACATATACACAGTACAGAGGCTGCGGCGGTCATCCAGACGCCGAGCTTCATGAAAGGGCGTCCTTTTTTTCTTAATCTGAATATCACCGCAGATCCGGCAAGACAAACGGCGGCTACGGCTATTACTATCCAGAAATACAAAGGGTCGGAGGGCAGCCGGAAGAAATGGCGCTTTTCATTTTCGTCAATGGTAGGCAGAAGCCCGATCACAGCAAAAGCTGCCAGGACGACGGCGCAGAATTTCCAGCCGAAGCGGAGATCAGACTCTGCATCGTCCAGCGATACGGCAGTCATCATTGCGAATATCAGCACGGGCATATAGAACCAGCGTGCGTAGTAGTAGGAGTTCACAGCCTGGAAAAGACTGTTTAAAAACGGAATAAATGCGCAGATAATGCAGCAGACAGAGAGCCTTGAAGCCCAGTGTTTTTTTCTTCCACGAATGAAAGCTGCGACGCCCGCCATTGAAAAGAGGGGGAGATATCCGCCGATAGAAGCCCATTTTTCGTAGTCCGAAGCGAAGAGATTTGGACTTGCAGGCGTATCCGGAGGCATGAAGAACGACTGGATGATCCTTGGGATAAGTGTATTGTCATTGTAGAGAACCATATCGGTTCCGTAGGCAAAATTATCGACACGATGATTTGTAACGATAGCCAGAGCCGATGGTATCAGGATAAATCCTGCAATCATAACTCCGATAACAGCCTCAAAGACAAGACCGAAGAATTTTTTCCAAGAAGTTCTGAAATCGGAAGCTCCCATGCGCAGCAGATAGTACAGCACAAGAAAGACTGCCTGACCGGCGAAAAAGTAGTAATTAAGTATAGCCATAAATGCTATGGCTGCCGCAAAAACGCCTTTCCTGCGGTTATTTATATTTTCCTCCATTGCAATGAGCATGAGAGGGAAGAAAGCTGTAACGTCCTGAAAATGGTTAAAGAAAATATTAAAGCACTGAAATCCGGAGCAGGCGTAGAGAAGTCCTCCTATGAGCGCCGCATTCTTGCTGCGTACAAAACGCCGGATGTACGCATATGCTGTCAGAGACGCCATACCGTGCTTTATTGCCAGGAGAACCGGCATGGAAAATGTTACAAGTCCTCTTGGAAGTGCGGCGGAAAGCCAGAAAAATGGGCTTCCCCAAAGATAGAACGAGTAGGAGGTCATAAAATCCGATCCGAGATCGGTAAGCCAGTTCCAGCCAAAAGCTCCGCCGCTTCGGACTGTATCGTTAGCCATATTATAGAACGGTATCTGCTGTGCGTTGTAATCTCCGCAGTAAATGAAATATCCGTGATTGGAAATCATTATCGGCAGCAAAGGCAGCAGCAGGCACAGCGCACCCAGAAGAAAAGCTGCAAGGTATTTTTCTTTTGTGCAGCGTGAAAAATTCACAGGTTTTTTTGACATTTCAGCCTCCGTGTTATATGTATATATTAGATCTCCTCGGAAACTAACGCACACTGTCTGTCAAATATTTTGCTATATGGCATCGTTATCCTCAACATAGGGCGTCAGCCCGCTTTTGTAGTCTTTCTTATCGTATTACAAAATTTTTAGATATACGGCTGCACCTTAGTTTCCGAGGAGGTCTATTTACTTACTTATTATATCACATTTTTTCAGAAAATAAAAGGGGTTTTAAAAAAAAACAGAATTAATTTTCACTAATTCTGACAATATTTAGATAAAATAATAAAATATTTTCAGGATATTGCATTTTGCTCAGGGATGTGATATAATAATTACATTGTCCCAATAGCTCAGTAGGATAGAGCGGCTGCCTCCTAAGCAGCAGGCCGGAGGTTCGACTCCTCTTTGGGACGCCATAATAAAACGACCGCCCTGGATTTTCCGGGGCGGTTTTTGTATGTTGATATCAGTCAGCATCATTTCCGAGCGGTATATTCATTGCTTCAACAGAGCTAAGTTTTCTATTTATCTGTCTTGTCCGTACTCCTACCAGTTTTTCCAGATCATCTTCGGCTTTCTTGATGTGCTTCTGCGTATCTTCAAGCGCTTTTGAAAACGTGAGGAATTCGGATTTTACTGCGCCGAGTATCTCCCATACCTGACTGCTCTTTTTCTGTATTGCCAGCGTCTGGAATCCCATTTGCAGAGAATTAAGCATTGCTGCCATAGTTGACGGGCCGCAGACATTCACGCTGAAGTCACGCTGTAATACCTCGATCATTCCGCTGTTGACCACCTCGGCATATAATCCCTCAAATGGCAGGAACATAATTCCGAAATTGGTAGTATAGGGCGGTTCTATGTACTTGTCACGTATATCCTTTGCGCACTTTTTGAGAACGGTCTGCAAAGTCTTTTTCGCTGCGGCAACAGCTTCTGCGCTGCCGGATTCGTATGCGTTCTGGAGCGATTCAAAGGTATCGCCCGGAAATTTTGAATCTATCGGGAGATAGACGCAGCCGTCGCAGTTTCCGGGAAGCTTTACTGCGAATTCAACACGGTTGCTGCTTCCGGGGATCGTAGCCGTATCACGGTCGTACTGATCCGGCGCAAGTATTTCGCCGAGAATTGCGCCAAGCTGTATTTCACCGAGGATTCCACGATTTTTTACATTAGAAAGAACTTTTTTCAAATCGCCCACGCCGGAAGCGATAGTCTGCATCTCGCCCAGTCCTTTGTATACCTGTTCCAGACGTTCGCTTACGAGCCGGAAAGATTCGTTCATCTTATTTTCGAGCTTTTCATTGACCGTTGCCTGGATAGCTTCCAGCTTCTTGCTATTTTCTTCCTGAATGCCTGCGAGATGTTTAGTCATGGAAGAACGTATAGCGTCGAGCTTCATTTCATTGTTTGCTTCAAGCGTTCTGAAACGGTTTTCAAGGATTTCAAGCTGCTTTTCGACGGCGTTTCCGGAAATTCTCTGCGCCGCAGCAAGCATATCTCCCATTGCTTTAACGCTGCTGTTTATACTGGCAGAGACTTCCTCACGTAGCTGCCTGCCGGATGTTTCCGTATCTTTTTTCAGCGCTTCAAGCTGAGGTCTGATATCGTTATCTCCGGTTTTTCTGAGGGTTCCGAGAATAAACAGCATAAGGAGGATCAGGATGATTCCTGTAATAAGTAATGCAATATCCATTTATTCCTCCTAAAAATACATATAAAGCTGACATTTTATCATGCCGTTGTAGAGCTTGCGCCTTTTTGATGCGTCGGCTCCGAAGAATTGCTCAAATTGTTCATGGGGAGAAATCACATAGCTTTGTCTGTCTCCGCCCTTGCCGAGAACACGTCCCATTTTACGATAGATATCCTCAGCTTCCCGGAGTTCCAGAAGTCGTTCGCCGTATGGTGGATTGCAGATCACCACGGAATTTTCCGGCTGACGGAAACTTGTAATATCTGCCTGTTCGATCTTAAGCCGTGATTTTATTCCCGCTTTGTGAGCGTTGTCGAGAGTCAGGGCAACGGCTGCATCGTCTATATCTGCGCCGAATCCCTGGAATTTTGCAGAACGGTCAACGTTGTCGATAGCACGGCTGCGCTCTTCACGCCATATTTTCTGATCGAAGCAGTTCCATTTTTCGGCTGCGAATCTTCTGTTGATACCTGGAGCAATTTTCAATGCCTTGAATGCAGCTTCAATAAGGATCGTTCCGCTGCCGCAGAAAGGATCGCATACTATCGTATCCGGGCGTACCCTTGCAAGATCAACAATTCCGGCAGCAAGGGTTTCCTTGATCGGAGCTGCGTTTGAATTTTTTCTGTAACCTCTTTTGTGCAGTCCTACGCCGCTTGTATCAAGGTAAATCGATACAACGTCTTTTAGAATGCTGAATTTTATCTGCACCACGGCTCCCGTTTCTTCAAACCAGCTGATACCGTATTTTGATTTAAGGCGTTCAGCCGCAGCTTTCTTTACTATCGACTGACAGTCCGGAACGCTGTGCAGCGTGGAATTGAGGGAATATCCCTTTACGGGAAAGGCGTCTTTTTCGCCGATATATCGTTCCAGTTCTGCGGCTCTTACGCCCTGGAAGAGATCTTCAAAGGAAGACGCACGGAATTCGGTCAGTTCAATAAACACTCTTTCTGCCGTTGAAAGGCAGAGGTTAGCCCGTGCGAGGATATTTTCATCCCCGCTGAAGCTTATTTTTCCGTCGCTGACACGGAGATCCGTGCCGCCGATTTTCTGTATTTCATATTTCAATATGCTTTCCAGACCAAAATGGCATGGGCAGCAAAGTCTTATCTTATCCAAAATATCACCTTACCAAGTTTGATTGTCGCCGCCGGTGTTTCCACCGCCGGTATCGCCTCCCGTGTTTCCGCCGCTGGTATCACCGCCGCCGGTATCGCCGCCTCCAGTATCACCACCGCCGGTATTACCGCCTCCGGTATCACCACCGCCGGTATCGCCTCCCGTGTTTCCGCCTCCGGTATCGCCGCCACCGGTGCTGCCGCCCGTATTTCCGCCTCCGGTATCGCCGTCTGTCTGATTATTATCGCCAGGGACAGAGGGTGTTGATACGGGTTCCTGCGGAGCTACGTAATGACCGCCGTCGCAGTAGGGAGCATTTGATTCTTTCCAGTATCCCATTTGAGAGCTTCTGGGACATCCTTGTCCTGCGATCTTTCCGGTAACGGTACACCATGGAGATTCAATTACGCCTCGTACAGGTTCAAAGTCAGCGTCGGTATTTGTAAAGTGGGTATCTGCGTATTCGCCGATAATATTCTTCCATACTTCAGCCGAGTGGATATAGTTCGGAAGCTGCATATCATCCCTGTATTCCTTGTATCCTATAGTAACTCCGCTTACAAAATCTCTTGTAAGACCTACGAAGGTGAGATCCCACCAGTTTTCATTTGTACCGGTTTTTCCGCATACGACCTTGTTGTTCAGTCTTGCGCCCGTACCTGTACCGTTGTCTACTACGTTTTTCAGGAGACGGTTCATGACCCATGCTGTCTGGGCGCTTACCGCATCACGTTTGTTTCCGTCGTTTTTATATATCACGTCGCCGTTGCTGTTCTCGATTTTGGTGATGATATGCGCTTCGCAGAATTTTCCCTCGTTTCCGTATGGGAGGTAAGCGTTTACCATATCCTGCAAAGTTATGCCGTATGTCAGTGATCCGACTGACAGCGGAGGAAGAACTTCGCCGTCCATAGGGTCGAGGTCAAGACCAAGCTGTTCCGTACAGAATTTAAATACAGCCTGAGGGGTAAGTTCCTGGCAGAGCTGCGCCGGAACAGTATTGTATGATTTCTGGAGGAAGTAGTAGATGAAGTCCGTTTTACCTGAAATGCTGATATCACCGCCTGTGGAGTAGTTTGTAGGCCAAGGTTTACCGTTGACGTCCATTACTTTTTTATCGGTATATGCCGATCCCCAGTGGATGTGGTCTGTTTCGAGAGCCAGACCGTAAGTAGAGATAGGCTTGATAGTTGAACCGATAGAACGCTTATCCCTTACGGCGTAATTGGTTACCAGAGAATGCTTCTTTTCGCCCCAGTTGCCGACGGTAGCCTTGATCGAACCGTCGTAGTTGAGAGCAACGAAAGCAACGTGAGGGAGCGATTCATCATCGGTAATCTCACCGTCGCCGTTCAGATCAACCCATTTTCTTACGCTGTCTGATGACAGGAAATTGTCCATGTTCAGGAATTTTTCCTCAACATATTTTTGCATATCATTGTCAATGTATGAGTAGATCTTGTAGCCTCCGGTATTGATGCGCTTGAGAGCCGTGTCAAAGTCGATGTTCATTTCTTTCATGAAGAAGTCGATTGCTTCAAAGTATATAGCGTCAAGAGCCCAGGAATAGGCTTCCTGTTCTTCTTTCAGCTGTTCGACGGCATCCTCCGGATGAGCTTTCAGATATTCTTCCGAGTCGGTATAGATAATAGGAGTATTGAGATATTCCTGATACTCATCGTAAGTGATAGCGCCGTTTTCGTAGAGCTTGTACAGAACGTATTTCTGACGGATAGTATTGTTGGCACGTCCGTCGCTTATCAGAGGACTTTTCAGATCAAGCTCATCTTCGTGATAATACTGCATAGGACCGTATTTTTCCGGATCTTTAGGTATGGAGGCGAGTACTGCCGCTTCCGGAATGCTTATCTGATCCACAGTTTTTCCAAAGTAGTTGATGCAGGCAAGTTCAATGCCGTTGACTGCTCCGCCAAAGCTTATATAGTTGAGATATTCCTCTAAGATCTGATCCTTGGAGTAAGTTTTTTCCAACTGCATGGCTGCAAAGATCTCACGTATTTTTCGCTGCGGCGATTGTTCATCGTCGCCGGTAAGATTCTTGATAAGCTGCTGGGTAATAGTCGATCCTCCCTGATTTGTGTCGTAGAAGTGTAGGAACATATTCAGGAACGCCGAGAATGTTCGCTTATAGTCGACTCCGTCGTGAACGTAAAAACGTTCGTCCTCGGTGTAGACAAAGGCGTCTCTGACGTGCTGTGGGATCTTGTCGATAGATACGGGAATTCGCTGAACAGTGGACTTTACCCTGTGCAGCTGCACAATTTTTTCCTGGCCGTTCTCGTCAAGTTCAGTGCCGTAGAAAAAAGTGTCGCTGCCCGATTCAAGCGCCTGGAATGTGATGCTGCTGCTGTCGTCCATGAAGTCAAGCACATAGACTGTCAGCGCTGTTGCAACTATAGTTCCTGTGATTATCATTACCAGAAACAGTGACAGCAGAGTTGTTGCAATAACGGCTATCAGCTTTCTGAAGATACGGAAAGGGAGGCTGTGCTTTTTTTTCTTCTTTTTCCCTTTCTTTGCCGGAGGATCTTCCGGTCGATTCGTTTCCTCAGCGTTGTCCGTTTGCGGAAACTCCGGGATGAAATTATTGTCGTCCATTCTGAAATTTGCCGCCGCACCCTGCAAAGATGCGGTGACGCTCCTTTCATAAAATTACATATAAATATACATTATAAATTATAGCACATTTATTTGTTTTTGTTAAGGACTTTTTCAAAAAAACGTCATTTTGTATAATTATAGAAATTTCATCCAATAATATTTATGGCAACACCGCACAATGACGGCAGCTTGAAAGCTGCTTGCACAGAAATTATGTGCGTATTTTCTGCAATGAAAAGGAGTGGGATTATGAATAAAATTTTTGACAAGCGTATTTATTTTATTTTTCTGACTGCGATAACAGTATCCGGTTTTTTGATTATCTGCACCCTGGGACAGACTGTCCGTCACGAGAGGATAGAATCAAAGCTTGAAGTGGCTGCTCAGGACGAACCGAAACCTTTATATGTCATCAGAGAGCACAACGGAAAAATTGCTGTATTCTGCTGGGGAAGCTCACGTCCATTCAGGTATCTTGATTTTAATATTTCACTTCTGCCCGATTTTGACCGTGAACAGCTCCGTGAGGGCATTGAACTCTACAATGAGGAAGAACTTGAAACGTATATCCAGGATGTAGAGGGATAAGTGCAAAAATAGCGTTCCGTGAACGAACCGGAACGCTATTTTAAGAACCTGTCCACATAGGAAATTCCGCACGTCTTTTCGGCAAATTTTGCCGATTGTTGCGTTGAAAAAGCTTACCATACGTCAGTATGCTTTCGCTTTTTCGCCTTGCACTCGTCAAAATTATGCTCGAAAACCCGCAAACAATTTCTATGTGGACAGGTTCTAACAAATCTCATTTTGCAGGGGAAAGTAGGAACATAAATCCGGAATACGGCGGAATATCCATTGTTATCATATCGTCATGCGGCTGGAACGAGGTTTTTCCATCCGGAGTTTTTCCGTTGTATAACTGACAGTCGGAATCAAGCAGGAGCTTTATCTTGAAATTTTCACCGATCTTTACTGTGTAGTCAGGCTGATACCAGTCGGAGAGATTGAGTACTGTCAGAATATCGCCGTCCTTGCTTTTTCTTCTGATCGCATAAACGCAACGTTCAGAAGAATTGCAGTCTGCCCATATAAAATTGGTAGGATCATAGTCATAGTGAAGCGCATTGTATTTAAGATATATCATATTGAGTTCACGGATATAGCGCCGGAAGGAATCATGAACAGGATATCTGAGCATATCCCAGTCCTGCTGGCGTTTTTCGTCCCATTCCCGGAGCTGTGCAAATTCATTGCCCATAAAGTTGAGTTTTTTGCCTGGGTGAGCGGTCATATACATATATAATACTCTTGCCTGGGGAAATTTGTCCTCGTAATTCCCATGCATTTTCTGAGCGATAGACGCTTTGCCGTGTACCACCTCGTCGTGAGATAAAGGCATAATGAAGCGTTCGTTGTAGAAATAGAGCATGGAAAAAGTCAGTTTATTGTACAATCCGCTGCGAAAAATAGGGGAACTGCGGAAGAAATCAAGAGTATCGTGCATCCAGCCCATATCCCATTTATAGTCGAATCCAAGACCTCCTTCTGATACGGGAGCGGTTACTTTCGGATAAGCGGAAGAATCTTCCGCAGAGATAATCGCAGAGGGATGCCTTGCTTTCAGACCGGTATTCATTGATCTCAGGAATTCTATAGCGCGTTTGTTTTCCCCTCGGTTTTCGTCACCGTTCCAGTATATCATATTCCGGACGGCGTCCATTCTCAGACCGTCAAAGTGGTAGACGGTAAGCCAGTAATCGGCTGCGGACTGGATAAATGACCTCACTTCGCCTTTAGAATGCATAAAGTTACGGCTGCCCCACTCGTTGTATCCGATGTCATCGCTGGGGTATTCATAGAGATGCGTGCCGTCGTATTCGGTGAGTCCGTAGTGATCTACAGCGAAATGTACGGGGATGAAATCAATAATGACGCCTATACTGCTGCGGTGACATCTGTCCACAAAATCCATGAGCTGGGCAGGAGTGCCGTAACGTGAGGTGGGGGCGAAGAATCCGGTGCTCTGATATCCCCATGATTCGTCGCAGGGATGTTCGTTCAGCGGCATGATCTCAATAAAATTATATCCGAATTCCTTGACATAAGAAATGAGCGGCTCGGCGATCTCAGCGTAATTAGTCCATTTTCCGGGCTCGTCCGTTTCTTTTCTCCATGATCCGAGATGAACCTCGTAGATGTTCATTGGTTTGTCTTTGCAGTCTGTACGGCGGCTCATCCATTCGCTGTCATGAAACCGGAAGTTTTTTATGCTACGGATAACCGAACACGTTCCCGGTCGTATTTCCATGCTGTAGCCGAAGGGGTCGCAGTGGTCGATAAAATTTCCGTTTTTGTCGTAGATACGATATTTATAGCGCATTCCCTCGAGAGCTTCGCTAACGGTCAGTTCATAGAAATTTCCGTCAGCAGCCGGTTTCATAGGAATATCATCCCAGTCGCTGAAATCGCCTATAACCGATACTTTTGAAGCGTTCGGAGCATAAGTGCGGAAAAGAGTTCCGCTTTTGGAGGTATGCGCACCCATATATTCATATGCATTAAATACATTTCCTTTGTAAAAGCCGTAGATATCCATAATTTTTTCACCCTGGTTTCCGGTTGACAATCAACCGATTTTTCTGTATAATATTATATGATAAAAAAAGCATTTTTTCAATATGCATTTTTAAACTAATGTCTATTATTCAACTGCTGTCTAAAAATGTCGGAAATCGGAGGAACTTTAATGGATCTCAGAGTAGAAAAAACCAAAAGAAGTATTATAAATTCATTTCTGGAGCTGCGTTCACAGAAAGCTCTGGAAAAAATAACGGTAAAGGAGCTTGCCGCCAGAGCGGAGATAAATAAGGCTACTTTCTATCTGCACTATCACGACATTTACGATCTTTCCGAGACGCTTGAACGTGAAGCGGTAAAGTCAACTCTGGAAGGAATTCAGCATCCTGAAGAACTTTTTCGCAATAACCGACGATTTATGAAGGAACTGGGAGACTCGTTTGCTGCTAATGAACAGCTTATAAAAATTCTTTTTGAAGGCAGCCGAAGCGGAAAATTCACAGATCTTTTTGAAAAAGAACTTATGGAAGTTATACGCAACGTTCATCCTGACTATAGTCCAACGCTGGAAAACAGGATGAAAATGTCATATATGATATACGGAGGATACTATACATATTTTAAATATTGTGACTACGGTCTTAAAGCAGTGCTTGAAATCATGGAAAAATTTTCTGACGTAATAATTAAACTCTACGATTGACGGAGATGATAAAATGAATGTAGTAACTGCTTCGGCTATAACTATTGCAGAGGCCGTGTCGGAGATCGCCGCTGCCGAGACTTCTTCCACAGAAGTAACAGAAACAACAAAGGTTTCTATTCAGGAACAAGTTACCCGAACTGCAACTATCCTTGAACGTGCTCTGGATCATCTTAAAAGCGCCGTTCCGTCATTGATAATGGCTTTGCTGGTGCTTATAATCGGAATCGTTATATCACGTCTGATTGCCGGTATTGTAAAGCGTACCATGAAACGTTCTAATATTGACGGTGCGGCAAGAAGCTTTCTTGTTTCTCTGGTGCGGATAATGCTCTACATGGTCGTTATTATAATGGCTCTGTCAGTGATAAACGTTCCTATGTCGTCGGTGATAACCATATTCGGAGCTGCCGGACTTGCGGTCAGTCTTGCTCTTCAGAACTGCCTTTCCAATTTGTGCGGAGGTTTTATTATTTTGTTTTCAAAACCGTTTATCGCAGGAGATATAATAGAAATTGACGGTTCGGTCGGAACTGTAGATGAAATCAGTATTCTTTATACCAAGCTGCGGACTTTCGACGGAAAAGCTGTATCTATTCCCAACGGCAAGGTATCCGACGCCAAGATCATCAATTATACTGCGAGTCCCACCAGACGTATTGATCTGAGGTTTGATATAGGATACGGCGTCGATTATCAAAAAGCAAGAACGCTGATATTGGAAGTTATAGGCGGAAACGAAAAATTTCTTTCCGATCCTGAACCAATAGTGCACATGACTTCGCATGGGGAAAGCGCCGTTTCTATTGATGTGAAAGTTCATGTGCGGAACGAGGATTATGAATCAATGAGATATTATCTTCTTGAAGCGGTTAAGGAAAAGTTTGATGCCAACGGTATTGAAATTCCCTATAAACAGGTGGATGTGCATATTAAGGATGTGATCTCATGAATGAAGATGAGAAAAACTTCCGGAAACCGTCAAAGGCTAAATACCGATTCAGAAGGCTTTGTCTTTTTCTTGTTATCATTTTTCTTGTCTGGTGGTTCAATAATTTTACTCTGAAAACTACAAATGTTGAGGTGAGATCAGACAAACTCACTTCTCCTGTAAGGATAGCGGTGATAAGCGATCTTCACGCTTCCTCCGTGGGCATAAGCAACAAGCGGATAGTCAGAAAGATATGCCGGGAAAAGCCTGATATTGTGACGGTTCTCGGCGATATGTACACCACTGGAAGTTCCCATGACAAGGTTGAGATCGCTATTGAACTAATAAGAAATATTTCGGATGAGGGCTATCCGGTGTATCTTGTGACCGGCGAACATGATCTTGATCATGACTACATCAAAGCTGTTGAGGAAGCCGGCGCTCATGTCATGAATTATAAGGAGGAAATTGTTGAACTGAACGGCAATAAATTTCAGATCATGGGCATTGATAACGTTTTCTATTCCGACACATTTGATCTGACAAACGAATTTACGCTCCGTGAGGATTGTTTCACTCTGCTTCTTGCTCATATTCCGAATTATGAGAAATTTTCATCTTTCAGAGCAGATCTGACGCTCTGCGCTGATACCCATGGAGAAATGGTTCAGCTGCCTTTTGATCTTGGTCCGGTTTATTCGTCATCTTACGGATGCTTTTTCCCTCAGCTTACGCTTGACGAGGAGATATACGACAAAGGACTGTTTCCGTATGCCGGCGGAAATATGTTTATAACTTCGGGGATAGGAGTTTCCCCTGCGCCTATAAGGTTTAATAACAGACCGGAAATAGCTGTTATCGACGTTGTTCCGGAGTGATCGGAGGAAATAATATGTATACTGATATTGCCGTGATCGGCGGAGGGGCGTCGGGTCTTGCTGCCGCTGCCGGGGCAAAGTCGGAAAATCCTGACCTTTCTGTAACAATTATTGAAAAGCTTGACAGAGTAGGAAAAAAACTGCTTGCTACCGGAAACGGCAGATGCAACCTGAGCAGCAGAAATCTTGTTCCGGAACATTATCATGGTTCTGTGAGGAACATAATGGATATTATAAATTCTGCTGCCACGGCAGAGGAATTCTTTATGACTATGGGAGTGCCGCTGATTTCAGACAATCAGGGCAGAATGTACCCACGGAGTGAAAGTGCGGCTTCGGTTCTGAGCGCACTCAGACTCAGACTCTCGGAGTTGGGGATAGCCGAGGAATGCGGATTTGAGCTGAAAAACATCCGGAAGAGCGGCGATGGATTTGTTCTCGGTTCGGCAGACGACAGAACTTTGAAATGCCGGCGTGTCATTGCAGCGGCCGGAGGCTATGCAGCTCCGCAGTTCGGTACGGACGGTTCTGTTATAAGAATATTCAGAGATATGGGTTACAAGATATCAAAACTGTGTCCGGCAGTTGCTCCGCTCAGGGCAGAACCCGACAGGCTCAGAGGACTTAAAGGCGTAAGGGTGAAAGGCTCCGTATCTGCCGTTTCCGGCGGAAAAATTCTGAAAACGGAATACGGAGAAATACAGTTTACTGAGAATTCGCTTTCCGGAATCTGCGTGTTCAATCTTGCACGTTTTTTTAAGGATCACGAGGGGGCGCTGACGCTCCGGCTCGATCTGGCTGCCGATATGGACAAGGCGGAACTTCTGCGTTATCTTGAAATGGTGAAGCTCCAGAGAGCAGAACTTCCCGTGCAAGAGCTGCTTACGGGGCTTTTTGCCAGAAATCCGGCTGTATATCTGGTGAAAAATATATTGAACGTTCCGATTTTGGAAAAAATATCAAAGCTGTGCAGAGAAGATCTTATAAATCTTGCAGACAGGATAAAAAAGCTTGAATTTACTGTTGCGGGATGTTCTTCATGGAACGTCGCACAGGTCACAGCCGGAGGAATACACGGAAGCTGCGTTGACAAAGAACTTCAGTCTGTCCGTGATAAAGGATTGTTTTTCTGCGGTGAGATACTGGACGTGGACGGAGACTGCGGCGGCTATAATCTTCAATGGGCGTGGTCGTCAGGATTGTGGGCAGGAAAAAACTGCGCACGTTCAATATGAGTATGAAAGTGAGGGAAACGATGATAAAGATCGGAAATATAAGAGTTCCTCTGGATTTTGATTTTTCGGCGCTTGACAGATTCTGTACCGAAAAACTTGGAATATCCCGTGATATGCTCAGAAGTGTGAAGCTGGCGAAAAAATCAGTGGACGCCCGGAAAAAATCGGATGTACATTTTATCATCTCGTTGGAGATCGAGGCAACCGGTGAAAAATATCTTCTGAAAACATTGAAAAACGCTGTTTTTGCCGAGAAGATCAGTTATAAAGTCAATACCGTTCCGGCAGGAGGTTCAAGACCGGTAATAGTCGGATTCGGACCTGCCGGGATGTTTGCCGCTGTCGTCCTCGCTATGGCAGGAGCAAGACCCATTGTTCTGGAGCGTGGGGCAGACGTTGACACACGTGTCAAAGTAGTCGAAGAATTCCGTACGACGGGCAGACTTAATACGGAATGCAACATTCAATTCGGGGAGGGGGGAGCTGGAACTTTCTCTGACGGTAAGCTGAATACAGGCATCAAGGACAAGCGAATAGGCTGGATAATGGAACGTCTCGTGGAATTCGGTGCGCCGGAAGAGATACTCTATATGGCAAAGCCTCATATCGGGACGGACAGACTGCGTGACGTAGTTAAAAATCTCCGGGAATATGTTATTTCTCTGGGCTGCGAGGTACGGTTCGGGTCACGGTTCTGCGGATTCGAGACAAAAAACGGCTTTATTTCGTCAGTTTCTTATGAACGGAACAGATGCGTACATACTATTGAAACATCGGATGTAATACTTGCTTCCGGTCACAGCGCCAGGGATGTTTTTGAGCTTCTGTATAATAAAAACATTAGTCTGTCGCAGAAAAATTTTGCTGTCGGAGTCCGGATAGAACATAAGAGAAAAGCAATCGACAAGGCTATGTACGGAGATTTTGCAGGACATCCGGCGCTGAAAGCCGCTGATTACAAGCTGGCGGTACATCTGCCCAACGGACGTACGCTTTATACTTTTTGTATGTGTCCCGGCGGCGAAGTGGTTGCGGCGTCCTCAGAGGAAAATCGTCTTGCCGTCAATGGAATGAGCCGTTTTGCCCGTGACGCTGTGAATTCAAACAGCGCTCTTCTTGTTAACGTTGACGCCTCTGATTACGGCAGCGATCACCCTCTGGCAGGAATGTTTTTTCAGCGTGAGCTTGAAGAAAAAGCATTTGCCGCAGGAGGTTCGGATTACAGTGCGCCCGTGATTACAGTGGGCGAATTTCTGGGAGCTACAGGCGGTAACAGCGTGACGCCGTCGTATCTTCCAAGAGTGAAAAGGGCAGATCCGTCGGAATACCTTCCGGATTTCGTCTGTGAATCGCTAAGAGCCGGGATTCCGGAAATGGGAAGAAAAATAAAAGGGTTTGACGATCCCGGAGCGGTGCTGACGGGGATAGAAAGCCGGAGCAGCTCTCCTGTAAGAATAAACAGAGGAGCAGATATGCAGTCAACGGCGCTGAAAGGACTTTATCCCTGCGGCGAGGGGGCTGGCTATGCTGGCGGCATCATATCGGCAGCGGCAGACGGAATGAAATGTGCGGAAGCGGTTATCGACAGGATGAAAGGAGCGTCAATATGAGGATCGCATATATTTCTGAAAATAAGATATATCTCTATGAGAGAGGGGCGGTAAGAGAGCTTCCGTGCAAAAGAGTCGCTCATTATATTGAAAACGTAAGGACGATCAATAAAAACAAAGAGTGGAAATATACCGGCACAGGAGCGAAATTTACCGGAGCTGTCAGGGACTTCAGCAGCGATGGGACGCCCGGCTACAGCATCAACGGACTCGCATGGGACGCCAGAGGACTTGTGTATTCCGGCGTTCTTGGAGAAATGGGAAATGTTTACCGTATGAATCCGGATAAGCCGGATGCCGCTGAGGAGCATATCTATAATGTTATGAATACGGACATCGGACGTCTTTCATTTAACGGAGATCGGTTTGCATTTGAAATGAACGGTCATATTGCACTTTACGATTCCGATCATGGATGCGGCGAGATAACAGAGGGGGATTCTGTCGAGAGCGCTCCGAGCTGGTCGTCTGACGGCAGAGAGCTTCTTTGCGTTTCAAAGGGAATCGCTTTTTCGGACAAGGGGATGCTCTTGTCTCCCGGAGCCGTGCTTAGCGTTGATCTTGCAGGCAGTACGATCAAAGAAATTTTCAGCAGCGAAAAAGCAGACTGTGCATTTCCATGCAGAGACCGTGACGGTAATCTGTGGTTAATCAGACAGCCGTATAAATCAGAGGTAAAAAAGACTCCTCTTTGGAAGGATATTCTTCTTTTCCCTGTGAGGATTGTAAAGGCGATAGGAGGATTTCTCAATGCATTCAGCGTCATATTCGGCGGTGAACCGCTTCGTGACAGCGGAAAAAAGAGCGACGTGAAGAGTAAGCAAAAATCGGAAAAGGAATTATTTTTCGAGGGAAGGTTGATAGAAGCTGAGAAGAATCAGCGTGAAAACGCTTCCAAGGGTGAGGAAAATCCCGGAATATTCCCTTTAAGCCGTGAACTGGTAAAAATTTCGCCGGACGGTGAGGAAACAGTGGTGAGACGTGGAGTTCAGGATTATCTGCTGCTTGAGAACGATGAACTCGTTATTTCCAACGGCAAGGCGGTCATACATATCGGAAAGGATGGAGAAACCGTTCTTTCAAAAGCAGAGCTGGCTCACAGCCTGTGCATAATACCGGAGGCAAATTATGAAAATTAACGTTATTGGAGGAAAAATGGAGCGAAGCGAGATTGACCGCTACATAGAATATGCAGGACAAAAATATTCCGGACGGCAGATAAGAGAAATGGACATTATCATTGACGGTGAGTTTGTCGACCTTAAATTTTATTTCGGCGATCTTGATTTCCAGCGTGCTTATCGCTCGGCAGACTATCTTGTAAACAATATGAACAAGCTCAACGACGCAAAGCAGTCGGAATTTTCACAGAAAGAACGCCATGGAATTCAGGAGAAACAAAAATGATTCTGACAAATATAGGAACAATCAAAGAAATACTTTCACAGCATGGTTTCAGTTTTTCAAAAGGACTTGGACAGAATTTTATTACCAATCCGGATATCTGTCCCAGAATAGCGGAAAACGGCAATGCCCGCAAGGGATTCGGCATTATTGAAATTGGCACCGGAATCGGCGTTCTGACGGCGGAGCTTGCAAAGCGTGCGGACAAAGTCTGCGCTGTGGAGATCGACAGCAGACTTATGCCGATACTGGAGGAGACACTTGGGGATTTTAATAATATAAAAATATTTAATGAGGACGTCATGAAGTGTGATCTCCGAAAGATAATACATGAGGAATTCGGAGGTCTGAAAGCGGCTGTCTGCGCAAATCTTCCGTATTATATAACGTCTCCTGTGCTGATGATGCTTCTTGAAAGCCGCCTGCCCGTTGAATCCATAACAGTTATGGTGCAGAAAGAAGCTGCACAGCGTCTATGCGCCCGTGTGGGTTCCAGAGAATCGGGAGCGATTACAGTTGCCGTTAATTATTACGGTACTGCAAAGCAGCTTTTCAGCGTTTCACGGGGCAGCTTCATGCCGTCGCCAAACGTGGATTCTGCTGTAATAAAAATTGAACCCAGAAGTACGACCCTCCTTGATGAAGCGGATGAGAAGTTCTTTTTCAGGATGGTCAGAGGAGGTTTTTCGCAGCGCAGAAAAACGGCTGCCAACGCTCTTTCCTCTGCATTGAGCATTCCGAAAGACCAGATATATTCTGCCCTTCGTACTCTTGGTTTAAGTGAGAGCGCACGCCTTGAAGAACTTAACATGAGCCAGCTTACAGATTTTTCACGACTGCTGAAAAAATCATTGTCTTGACTGATTTTCACTTGCTGATACGACAGACTTCGCCAAAGGATAATGGTATAATTATATTGACGTTCCGGATTGGAGCGTTGATAGATACGTTATCTCTGAGGTGGTCTGGATGTTGAAAAGTAACAATGTAAAAAAAATCATAAAGAGCCCTGCGGCGGTATCGGCAGGAGCTTTTCTTCTGTGTCTGGCATCAGGATGGCTGCTGTCAGGGACAAATATCACCGGAGCTGTTTCGTTTGCCGATGTTTCCCTGACAGGCGGACTGAACCTGCCGTATTCGGCAGCTGTTTTTACCGGCGCTTTTGTGAGGAGCATTATACAGGGAAACGTGGGGCGGAATATCGTGAAGATAACAGCCGCTCTCATCGTAGTTATTATCAAGATGTCCACCGAGCCGAAGAATGATCCTAAAGTGAGCGGAATATCAGCATTCTGTGCTGTTTTTGCTTCCGGAGCGGCTGTTTCCGCTATTATGGGTCAACTGCTGTACAAACTGATATTTTATTTGCTGTACGCCGCTCTTGCAGGGTATACCGCCTATTCTGTATCTCTGATAATTTCAGGGTTCAGAATGAGAAGGGCGGCTGATCTGTCGTCGATTTCAGGATGTGCCTATGCTGTCGTATATACAATGCTGATTGCCGCTCTCTGTTCGGCAGAGCTTCCGGTCATGAACGCAGGAATTGCTCTTGGTGCAGCTGTTACTCTTGCCGGTGCATATTTTTACCGCTATACAGGAGGCGTTCTTTGCGGAGCGCTTACTACCTGCGGAGCTTTTTTGTCATCAACTTCATGTGGAATGACTGTTGTTCTGCTTCCTGCTGCGGGACTTCTTACCGGCTATTTGTACAGGCAGAAGATCAACGTCGCCGCCGGATTTTTTACCGGTCTGAATTTTATGCTTATGATACTTACCGGAGTCAATCCGGAAAGCATGAACAGTATGTTCAATATAGTCTGCGGGACTGCCGTATTCCGCTTTCTTGCTCCATATTATTCCGATAAATGGATCATTACCGGTGAAAGCTCTGCGGCTGCGCTGCCTGATATTCTTGGCGCAAGGATGAGTTTTCTGTCAGATTCGATAGGAAATCTCCGGGCAGAATCGGAGAAGATCGCCGGAATTATTGCTGAGAATGCCGGGAAGAAAGAGGAACTCTCCGATAATTCCAATTCCGTATGCAGCCGTTGTTTCAGGCGGCTTAACTGCTGGAAGAACGATTACGACAATACTGTCAGGGGATTCCGCCGGCTGTCGCAGATGAGCGAGTTTTCTGGTGAAAGCTTTCCTTATGAGCTTGACGACTGCCTTCATAAAAAGGAACTCAGGGAATCATTTGAGAAGAAGGCAAGGGAAAGAGCAACGGCAAAGCTGCTGGAAATGCGTTTTTCCGAGAGCAGAAAACTGCTTTCAGAGCAGATAAAGATTATCGAAGAAGTGGCGGAAGCCGCCGGAGAACGCATGGATGTACGATATTCAGAGCCGATAAGCAGAAACATCCGTGATAAGCTGGTGAAATTCGGAATGAATCCGAGCAGCGTTATCGCTTATTATAACTCCAGGAACAGACTTATGGCGGAAATCTATTTTAACTATGTAGACGCTCCAAAGGGATGCAGCCGGATACGTGATCTTGTTTCTGACGAACTGCGGATTCCTCTTGACAGCGCCGGAATGGTCAATTCCGGACGGGAGGTAAGGATACGTCTTTTTGAACGTCCTGAGTACGCTCTTGAAGTTTACGGAGCTTCGATATGCGCTGATAATTCAAAAGAAAACGGCGATACTTCCATGATATTCAGCGACGGAACAGGCGTCAGTTACGTTATTTTGTCAGACGGCATGGGATGTGGAAAAAATGCGGCTGTGGAATCACGTATGGTGGTAAGGATGTTCCGGCGCCTGATAAGCAGCGGCGTCAATTATTCTTCAGCGATAAAGCTGATAAATTCTATTATGCTTACAAAGTCACGTGAGGAGTCTTTCGCAACGCTGGACGCTGTAAGGATAGATCTGGACAGCTGTGGACTTACCGTTATAAAATCAGGAGCGACCGCAACGCTTATCCGTCATCGTGGCAGCGTAATGAAAATAACCTCTCCGACTTTTCCTATCGGTATATATGAACAGTCCGATACATTCTCCAGAGATTATGATTTTGAGGCTGGAGATATCATTATTATGTTCTCTGACGGTATCAGCGAAAATGCGTACAGCTTTATAAAGGAACTTCTGCTGGGCGGCGGAGATCTGAAAAGCATTGTTGACGAGATATGTATGAAATCCGAGGTCTTTAATCCTACCGTTCGGAGCGACGATGTTACTGTAATAGGCATCCGTGTTATGAAATCATAGTGATATTCAAAAATTTGTATCATGTGTGCATTTTGCCAATATGTAAAATGAGAAAATATGGCAAATTGCACTAATATATATACTGATAATTAGCATATTGTCTGAAATTTTATCGGATTTTTCAAAATAACTTGAATAATTCTTTATTTTCTGATAAAATGTAAATAACAAAGGGGGCTGAATTATGTCAGTTAATAACAACTCAAATCCGAATGATTTTCCGCTGTATCTTTTTTATCAGGGAAAAAATTATGAGGCTTATAAATTTTTCGGTGTTCATTCAAAGAAAAAAGGAAGAGGGTATACGTTCAACTTTAAGGTTTGGGCTCCTAATGCCGTAAGCATATCTGTTGTCGGCGATTTTAATGAATGGGATCGTACCAAAAATCCCATGAAGCTGATTGCTGACGGCGTGTGGGAAGCTGATGTCCCACGTCTGAAGCAGTTTGACGCATACAAATACAGCATAGAGACAAAAGACGGAAGAACGATCCTTAAATCAGATCCTTACGGCACTCATTTTGAGACACGGCCCGGAACAGCGTCCAAGATCTTTGAGAGCAGTTATCAGTGGAACGATCAGGAATGGTGCGAATCCAAAAAGGAAAAAAGTATATATAAAAGTCCGGTAAACGTTTATGAGGTTCACCTCAGTTCCTGGAAGAGGGATAAAGAGCGTGAGTTTATTGACTATATCACATTTGCGGATGAGATAATTCCATATCTTAAAAAAATGTCCTATACTCATATTGAATTCATGCCGCTTACTGAATATCCTTTTGACGGTTCATGGGGATATCAGGTGACGGGATACTTCGCTCCGACTTCCAGATACGGAACTCCTGACGATTTCAGGAAAATGGTCGATATGTTCCATGAAGCGGGCATCGGAGTTATTCTTGACTGGGTTCCGGCACACTTCCCGAAAGACGGCGCTGGACTCTACGAATTTGACGGCACTTGCTGTTATGAATATACCGACGAACGCAAGAGAGAGCACAAAGCGTGGGGAACCAGAGTTTTTGATTACGGCAAGGCAGAAGTGTGCTCTTTCCTTATCTCCAGTGCAAACTATTGGTTTGACGAATTCCATGTAGACGGACTTCGTGTAGACGCCGTAGCTTCTATGCTTTATCTGGATTATGACAGGCGTGACGGCGAATGGTGCGCCAATATTTACGGAGGAAACGAAAATCTTGAAGCCGTGGAGTTTCTGAAGCATCTTAACGAAGCGGTTTTTTCAAAGCATCCGGACGCTCTCATGATCGCTGAAGAATCGACGGCTTGGCCTCTTGTTACAAAGCCCACGGATATAGGCGGTCTCGGCTTCAATTTCAAGTGGAACATGGGCTGGATGAACGATATGTTAAGCTATATGTCTCTTGATCCTATCTATCGTTCGTTTAATCACGATAAGCTTACATTTTCTTTCTTCTATGCTTTCTCCGAGAATTATATTCTGCCGATCTCTCATGACGAGGTAGTTTACGGAAAATGCTCCATGATAAACAAAATGCCCGGCGAGTACGATCAGAAATTCGCTTCATACCGTGCGTTCCTGGCTTATATGATGGCGCATCCCGGCAAGAAGCTTCTCTTTATGGGACAGGAATTCGGACAGATGAACGAATGGAATTATCAGTCTCAGCTCGACTGGGAGCTTATGGAATACGATTCCCATAAAAATCTCCTTAAATTCTCGGAAAAACTCAATAAATTCTATACTGAAAATCCTCCATTATGGCAGAATGACGATTCCTGGGGAGGATTCTGCTGGATATCCAATGATGATTATAAGCAGAGCGTTATCGCTTTCAGGCGTATTGACGACAGTGGAGATGAAGTTATTGCAGTATGCAACTTTGTACCTGTTGAACGTCGTGATTACAGGATAGGCGTTCCATATAAGGGACGATACAAACTGATGTTTAATACTGATGCCAAGGAATTCGGCGGTTCGGGCGTAACGGAAAAGACGTTTAAATCTGAAAACGAGGGAATGCACGGACATGATCAGAGCATTTCCATGACGCTTGCACCTCTTTCGGTGATTTATCTTAAATATACTCCGGTGAAGAAGAGAACTCCGAAGGAAAAGACAGAGCCGGAATCTGCCGAAAAAACAAAGAAAACAACAAGAAAAGCGGCAGGAGAGCCGACCGATAAATAATCAACTATATATAACACTTTTAGGAGGAATACTATATGTATACTAAGAAAAGAGTTGTTGCAATGCTTCTGGCCGGCGGTCAGGGAAGCAGACTCTATGCACTGACAAAAAATGTAGCAAAACCAGCAGTTCCTTACGGCGGAAAGTACCGGCTGATTGATTTTCCGCTTTCAAACTGTACCAATTCCGGTATTGATACGGTAGGCGTGCTGACGCAGTATCAGCCGCTCGTATTAAACGAGTATATCGGCAACGGTCAGCCATGGGATCTGGACAAGATGAATGGCGGCGTTCATGTTCTGCCGCCATATGAAACCCAGGCAGGCGCTTCATGGTATGAGGGAACGGCAAATGCTATTTATCAGAATATACGGTTTATCGAGCGGTATGATCCTGAGTATGTAGTAGTTCTCGGCGGTGATCATATCTATAAAATGGACTATTCAAAAATGGTCGATTTCCATGTTGCCAACAATGCGGACTGCACAATCTCTGTTATTGATGTTCCGAGAGCTGAGGCTTCACGTTTTGGTATAATGATATGCGACGACCAGAACAAGGTCATTGATTTCGTTGAAAAGCCCAAGGAGCCTAAGTCCACTCTTGCTTCAATGGGTATATATGTGTTCAGCTGGGATAAGCTCCGCAAGTATCTCATTGAAAACGAAGAGGATGCCAATGCAAAGCGTGACAGGGGCGAAAAATGGTCTAAAGACTTTGGCAAGGATATTATTACTTCTATGCTCCGTGACGATCAGCGTCTGTTTGCCTATGAGTTTGAGGGATACTGGAAGGATGTAGGAACTCTTGATTCACTCTGGGAAGCAAATATGGATCTCCTCAGCCCCAGCGTTCCGCTTGATCTTTATGATCCGAGCTGGAAGATCTATTCAAGAAATAATTATATGCCGCCCCAGTATGTCGGCGATAATGCCAATATCGAGAATTCGATGATTTCTGAGGGAAGCGAGATTGACGGAACGGTTGATTTCTCAATTCTGTTCTCCGGTGTTACGATCGAGGAGGGGGCAACTGTAAATTACAGTATAGTTATGCCCGGAACAGTAATTAAATCCGGAGCTGTAGTTGAATACGCAATTGTCGGTGAGGACAGCGTTATCGAGGGAGGCGCCAGAGTAGGCACAAGTCCGGAAAACGTTGAAAACAGAGACGACTGGGGAATAGCCGTAGTTGGTCATAATGTTACCGTTTCCGGAAATAAGGTCGTTGAGCCTAAGCAGATCATCGGCGACAATATCTGAGCGGAGGAATTTTAGTATGAGTGTTAATTACAATGTTTTAGGACTTATTTTTGCAAGTATGCATGACGCTTATGTCAGCGAGCTAACGAAGCAGAGAACAATGGGATCAATTCCTTTCGGCGGCCGTTACAGGCTGATAGATTTTCCTCTTTCAAACATGGTCAATTCCGGAGTTTCAGAGGTAGGCGTTATAACAAAATCAAACTACGGATCATTGCTGGATCATCTTGGTTCAGGACGTGATTGGGATCTGTCACGTAAAAAGGGCGGACTGCATCTTCTTCCTCCGTATAGCCAGACCGGCGGAATCTATAAGGGACGTCTGGACGCTCTCAACAATGTCTGGAGTTTTGTCGAGCATTCAAAGGCACAGTATGTTATAATGGCTAACTGCGACGTTATCACAACTATCAATTTTGATCCTGTGCTTAGTCAGCATATGAAGTCGGGAGCTGACATTACTCTTATTTACAGCAAAGGTTACTATGACGGAGAGAAAAATACTTCAACAACGGTTCTGGAATTCGACGGCGACAGCTGTCTCAAGGATGTTCTGGTTGCTCCTAAGATCTCCGGAGAGTGCAATATCTGGACGGAAATGATGATAATAAGCAAGGAATTCCTCAAGAAAATTGTTTCTGACGCTGCAAGCAGAAATCAGTTCAGCTTTACCCGTGAGATACTTCAGGGCAAAAAGGACGAATATAAGATAATTGGTTATGAGCATAAGGAATTTTTTACAAGGATCGACAGTATTCAGAGTTACTACAATGCCAACAAGATGCTTCTTGAAAAGGAAAAGCGTTCTGCACTCTTTAAGAAATCAATGCCTGTTTATACAAAGATAGGCGATAACGGACCTGCAAAGTACGGTCTGGAGTCCGACATAAAGGATTCTCTTGTCGCAGACGGATGTATCATTGAGGGTACTGTTGAAAATTCAGTTCTTTTCAGAGGCGTAAAGATCGGCAAGGGCGCTGTTGTAAGAAACTGTGTGCTTCTTCAGGGAACAAAGGTCGGAAGCAAGTGCAATATAAGTTCTGTTATCACTGACAAGAATGTTGAAATAAGTGATGATAAGGTTTTGACCGGATCAGAGTCGTATCCTCTTTATATTAATAAAAACGGAAAAATTTAATGGCGGTGACGGAATATGAAAATTCTTTTTGCCGCAAGCGAGGCTGTTCCATATGCAGCCTCAGGCGGTCTTGCTGATGTGACTGGATCGCTTCCAAAGGCAATATGTGCAAAAAATCACGATTGCCGTGTGGTTATTCCGCTTTACAAGTCGATCAGTCCGGAACTTCGCAAAGAAATGAAATTCATAACCAACATTACAGTAGATGTTTCCTGGAGAAAGCAGTACTGCGGTATTTTTTCAGCGATCAGGGATGGTATTACATATTATTTCATTGATAATGAATATTATTATATGAGAGACGGGCTATACGGATTTTATGACGATTGTGAGCGTTTCGTATTTTTCAGCAGAGCAGTTCTGGAAATGCTGAAATATATTGATTTTGATCCGGAAATTATTAACTGCAATGATTGGCAGACTGCTCTTATTCCTGTTTATTATAATGTATATTATAAATATCAGCAGGGTTACGACGGTATTAGGACGGTTTTCACAATACATAATATTGAATATCAGGGCAGATACGGTCGGGAAGTACTCGGCGAGTTAATGGGAATCCCGGCTTATAACGCCAATCTTCTTGACTATGACGGATATGTTAATATGCTTAAAGGCGCTGTTGAAACAGCCGATAAGATCGTTACGGTAAGTCCCAGTTATGCATGGGAGATTCTTGATCCATGGTATGCGCATGGTCTGGACAGAATTCTTGTTACCAAGCAGTACAAGCTGACAGGAATTCTTAATGGAATAGATACGGTGCGTTACGATCCTGAAACTGATCCGGGAATTATCGAGAAGTATTCCGTTAAGGATATTTCGAGGAAGAATTACTGTAAGCTTGCTCTTCTTAATGAATTGAAACTGGACGAAGGCGACGAGCCTGTTATCGGAATTGTTACACGTTTTGTCAATCACAAGGGAATTGATCTTATCCGCTGCGTTTTTGAAGAAATGGTCGGAATGGGCATTAAATTTGCTGTTCTTGGAAGCGGAGAAAAGATGTACGAAGATTTCTTTACGGAAATGGCAGCAAGATTCCCCGGTCGTGTGTCAGTGACTCTGGGCTTCGTTCCGGAATTATCGAAAAAAATATATGCCGGCGCTGATATGTTTCTTATGCCGTCAAAGAGCGAACCATGCGGCCTTGCGCAGATGATCGCCATGAGGTACGGAACAATTCCGATAGTTCGTGAAACCGGCGGCTTGCGTGATACTGTTCGTGATAACGGCGGAATAAACGGAAACGGCTTTACATTTAAGACTATAAATGCGTTAGATATGCTCGACGCAGTAAAGCGTGCAGTATCAGATTATGAAAACAAGGATGCCTGGAAATCACTCGTTAAACGTGCAATGAGCTGCGATTATAGCTGGCAGGCTTCTGCTGATATCTACATTAATATGTATAAGGAACTTTTATCAGAATTGGAATAAAAAATGGCAGTCATTGACTGCCATTTTTTTAACTGTAATTCTGCGCAAGACGATAGTCGATAGCCTCCGTGAATGGGTCGTATATCAGTGATTCATTGTCACGTGAAGAAATTAGATAAGCGTTTTTATAAAAAACTGGAATAAATCCGAATGAGTTGAGTATAGTCTTTTCCGCTAAAGTATACGCATCTACCAACGATTGAATATCTCCGCATTTAAGGAGCGTTTCCGTAAATAAGGGGTTATTGATAATTGTTTTAAGGCAGTCGTTCTTTTCAAACTGGCTTATTACCGAAAGACCGTTGTCAAGATCGCCTTTAAGCGGATAGAGAGCAATGCTGTAGTCGCCCTCGGAAATACGCTTATCAAATTCAGTAGCGGTGACATCTTCGATACCAATATATATTCCAAGTTTTTCCTGCCACGACTGTGAAAGGATGTGAAGATCTCCGGAATCGGCTGTTTCGGCATTTACCAATATTTTTACTGATTCAACAGAACCTATATTAAGCTCGCTTTTAGCGTCCTGAAGATATTTTTTTGCCTGCTCAAGATCGTATAAGCTGAATTGACTGTCAGATGAAAGCTCACGGTAGCTTCTTCCTGCAACTTTTACCGCAGGAGGAATAATTCCGGAAGCTGTTTTTATATCATCGCCGATACGATCGCTGAAACTGCTGCGATCAATAGAGTATGCCAGCGCTTTTCGCAGATTTACATTGGAAAAGTACTTATCATTCGGATTAAATATAAGTCCAAGTGTGATTGCTGGACTGCTCTTAACAGAATACTTATTCTTGTTATAAGAGCTGTTGAGTGTTGAAAAACATTCGATTTTATCTTCTTTAAAGAGTTCACGGACATCGTTTTCTGAATCCTGTATAGTAAAGCTTACATAAGCTGGCAGTACCTGGAACTTCTCATTAGCGTTTATCTCATTTCGCCTCATATAGAGGATATTGTGACTTCCATACGGGTCAAAGAACCATTGTCTGACATAGAAAGGACCATTGGACATAACGGAATCATCATCAAGACCGTAGCGTCCTTTTGTTGAGTCAAAAAATTCACGGTTGCATGGAAAAGCCGCCGCCGTAGAAAGCATTCCCAGAAATTCCGCAGACGGGTAGTCCAGAGTGATTTCCAGTGTAAAGTCATCGGTAGCGGATATGCCGGCGCTTTCAGGCTCCGCTTCCCCTTTTACGATCTTGCTGCCATTTTTAATGCATATGAAATTTGAGGTATAAGGCGACTGCATTTTAGGGTCAAGGATACGCTGCAAGGCAAAGACATAATCCTGTGCAGTGACGGGAAAATACTCGTCATCGCCGATAACGTCGTCGCCGTTTGTATCAAAAAACCAGTAATTGTCCTTCCGCAGGATAAACGTATATGTCAGATTATCGGGAGATACAGTATAGCTTTCTGCATTGCAGCAGGTGATATTTCCATTTTCGTCAGCGGAAACAAGACCGCTGTACAAATTCTTTATTACCGTATTAGAGGACGGATCATTGGCAAATTGAGGATCGAGACTTTGCGGATTCCCCGAAAGAGGAACGTCATACATATGATTAGCGCCGCTTCCCTTGTCATCCCTTCCGCATGAATAAAACGGGAACGCAAGGAGAGCAGCACAGAATAATGCTGTTAATTTTTTCAATTTAATCTCCTTTTGATAAAGGCAACACTGCACAATTACTGCCGTGTTGCCTGAAATAAGCCGGAAACATACAATGTTGTTCCTGAATCCTGCTTATAGCTGTTCTGCTTGATATAAATTTGTATTTTGAATCAGTTCATGTTTACAGTGACAATAAAACCGTCAGAATTATTTCCGGAAACAGTATATGTTTTGTTTGCAGGAACCGGAACTGCCGTATCACTGCCCGAACTTGCCGGAACATAATATACATGATAAACATCAGAACCAACGCTTATCTCTAAAGGCTTACTGCTATTATACTCCTTAACCTTATCGATATACTCTTCAAGGCACAGGCTGTTTTCTTTTATGTAATAAGCATGGGGAATACCAACGTATCTGTATGTCTGCGTTCTCGGAGCTTCGCCTGTAATGCCGTCCTTTCCCTCCGGATAGCGGACAATGAAGCCGTAATCAGCGGCGTGTTCGTCGATCCATGTATAGATTCCGGTAGGGGAGTAGAATCCGGAACTTGAACCGTCCTTAGGGAAAATTCCCATATCGAAGCTTCTTGCAGTATGATAGTCTGTATACCCGCCCTGATACTGTGAACTTCCGCTGTTATACTTATCATTTTGTTCTTCAAGTGTTCTGAATCCGCCGATTATCATAATATCATTATTGCCGGATTCCTTATAAAAAGCCTCCATCATGCTGTTAAGCTGATTGATAGTTTCGGGATCCAGACGCATTACGTAATCGCTGACACTGTAGCAATCTGTTTTGATATGATCATAAAGTGTAACAGGCTCGGAATCAGACTCCGGGAAGGTGTATTGATGAGACTGATTTACCAGAATCAGATTTCCGCAGCTCAGATCGCCGGAAGAATGATTTTCTGTAGTATATTCCGCAGCTGTTGTTTCGGTTTTATCGGAAGAAGTAAGAATGGAATTGGTTTCGTCACTTGTAATCAGATCATCTATAATAGTTGAATCAGAACTTCCGCCGGTTGTATCACTAATATCTGAAACATTGGAATCGGAAGTTTTATCCTGCTGCTTTTTTTTGTTGTCTTTTTTTCCGTTTTTGCAGCTTTTCATGCATGAAGCAGGTATGACGATGAGAACAATAAGTACGAGAACGGCAGCAACGATACGGTCATATCTGACTCTGTACCTTTTAGATGACCCCTGTCTATGTCGGTCTCTACGCTTATTTCCGTTGTTCATATAAAAGAATCTCTCCTTAAATTTTTTATTTCCAATTGTTTTATATTATATCACAAAAAATCTGGATTGTAAAGCTTTTTTTAGAAATTTACAAGAAAATTGAAATTTAGTTACAATATGGTTAAGATGATTATATTTTTTCTATCAGCCATGGAGCAGCGCAGCATACGCCTGCTATGAACATGATTTTGACGACTATTGAAAATGAGAGCATTCTTCTTTTGAGGAGACATTTTTTCAGCATCCTGGGGCTGTCCCTGTAATTTCCAAGACTGCTGAAAATACGGGAAATGTTGTCATAATCGCTGTGAAATTCCGCATTGTCAAGCATATTTATACCTTTTTTGTATTCTTCCTCCAGTGCGTAGTCGTTACGTATCAGAAGATCGGCGCATTCCTGAACTTTAACTGGACTATCCTTATAATTTTCAAGTTTTATAAATATATTCCGAGCTGCTTCAGTTTCTTCAAAAGTTTTGCTGTCTGCGAGCATCCGGCAGGCTTTCAGATAATCATCTTTTTTGAACGCCTCCGCTCTGCGGATGCATTCTTCGATCATCATACCGGCATTTTCACAGTTTCCTGACTGTGAAAAAAGCGCTCGTGCCATTGTGAGTTCTTCGGCGTTCCGGGCATCGTTCATAAGCTGAACGGCTCTGTTAAAAATTGATTGTTTGTTCAGCGCTTCAAGTTCCGGGCATCCCAGGCGGACTGCTGTTCTGTAGTTGCTGCTGAAGGAAAGATCGCATTTAAGCTCCGGGATTTTTGACGGATCTTCAAGTTCACATTCAACCAGGAGTTTTCCGAGATATGCTACCGGTTCGTTCGGTTCCGCATCGATCGCACGGTTAAAATAACTATCTGCCGCCGCCCATTTTCTTTTTTCAAGACATAGATTGCCACGTCTTATAAGATCCTCTGCATTAAGCGTGTATTCTGCAGCATCCTTGCACGCTGCATCATTTTCAGTAAGTCTTTCGACATTGCAAAGGAGCTTTTTCTGCATTACATCAATATATTCCGCTTCCTTGCAGTATGCGTCACGGCGCAGCGGATCGCTTTTATTTACGGCGTCAAGAAATGACTGATCGCATAGAATAGATTTATATTGTGCCTTCCGGCATTCCGGGATCATAAAGCCGATCTGCCGGTCTGCTTTGTATCGGATGCCATACCGGCAAAGAGCAAGTTGCCAGTATATTTCCGGATCATTCTGTATGTGCCCAAGCAGTTCTTTGTATACGGCGGCAGCCCTGTCGAATTCGCATAGCTGCCTAAGATGATTTCCACGGTTAAGCATGACGGTTATGTCGTCTTCGTCTGAAACGGGCAGCGTCTGAGATGTTCCGCAGAAGCTGCATACGCATAGAAACTGTCCGGCTTCTGCTTTCAGTTCTTTTTCACACATCCTGCATTTATATAAAGACATTGCCGTATCTCCTTAATCGTTATTTTCAGCCATTCTGCGGTATTCAGACGGCGTGCAGCTTTTGTATTTCTTGAACTGGCGCATAAAGTAGGAATCGTTTTCATATCCGCATTTTTCTGCTATAGAGCTGACGGAGAGATTGGTTGAAGTCAGCAGTTCACAGCTGCGTATAAGCCGGCTTTCTATTACGTCACGATTAAATGTAACGCCGAAAGCTTTCGTATACAGACGATGCAGGTATGAACGGCTTATTCCAAGCTTCATACTTTCATCCGATATCTTCCATTCCGTCGATGGATTTTCATATATTGACCGGCGGAGTTTTTTAAGGTCGGAATACCGTGGAATAAGGCAATTGTTTTTTTCAGAACTGCCTGTATGAAATTTACTTATAAGAACAAATATTATTTTCATATGCAGTTCGATAAGGGCATCGGTATATATCCCCTGACGTACAAAGTTGTTTTTTATTTCCATAACAGAAGATAGAACGGAAAATTCGTCTTTGATCCTGACGGGAGTGTTTAAAGGAAGTTTTACCGAGGTCATAAACTGTTTGTCCGCAGCAGATGGGGAGAAACTTATACAGTCAAATTTTAGTTCCTGCCGTGGCGGAAATCGCAAATCTTTTTTCCCTCCTGCACCGAGTATCATTGCAGAATTTGATGATACGCTGGTTTCACAGCCGTTTATTGTATATTTCGCCGCTTTTTTGAAAAAATAAAGTCTGAAAGCAGTTTCCGGAACTGACTCAACGGCAATATCACGGGTACAGTCAAGGTTTATCTGAAATATTTTCATTGTTGCCCTCCTGAGTTGGATAGATTACATGGAATAGTTCGCCTGTAAGACTTCTGTCTAATCCGATTAAAAGACTGACTGAATATCTGATTCGCAATCTTTGTGCAGTGCTGCCTATAATATTATAACACATGATCTGATATTTTTCAATGCAGATCAAGAAATAATTGGAATGGTGCAGTGGTGAGAGTTTTTGCAGTGTCATACAGACTGATTAAATAGGGTAATATTTTGAGTATTTAGTGGAGGAATAACATGATTTCAATTATTTCCGGAATGATACTTCCGTCTGTATTCCATGCGGTTTTCCACATGATATGCAGCAAAAAGTATATGGTTTCCGGTGTGAACAAAAAGAAACGGCAAGATGTTTACAGAAGCTTTGTAATTATTATGATACTGGAAATAGTAATATTTACAGCCTTGAATCTGATATCTATATACGCCATGCATAATGTTGGCAGATACATTCATCCGGTTATCTTTATAGTTGCGGGCGTTCCGCCGTTTTTGTATGCAGCCGCAAAGAACTTCACCGAAAATGAAGGTCTACGGCGCTTTCTCAGGAAAGTATCGGTTCTGGCGCTGATTCTTATGGCGGCAGAGGTGCTTGTTTTTAACGGAAAAAGTTTCGACAGCAGAAAAAACAGTACAGTGATCGCTCCTGAAAGTATTTCCATAACCGAAGGAGCAGTTCTGGAAAATGGACGCATTACAATTAATTCTCCGGCATCGCTGACAATTGACAATATTCCGGAAGGAACAACAGCTCTTATGATCGGCTTTGACAGGACTATTGATCGTGACAGCCGTCCGATAGGAATTGCACTTTTCATGAAGGACGATAATCTGAGTCGAAGTTATGAGCTTGTTCAGAATAAAATAACAATGGCAGGAAAGAGCGAAGCGTCACTTTCTTTCCAGCCGTATGGCAGAATACGTTCTCTCCGGGTGGATATAGGCGACATAAACAAACCTGTTCCGATAGATCATATTACAGCGGTCAGCACGATTCCTTTTGCTTTTTCAATGATACGATATTTTGTCCTTTTAGCTATAGGAAGCCTGATTTTTGCCGTTGTTTCCTTCAAGTTATGGAAAATCACATATCAAAGCAGAAATCCCGTGCATATATTTCTTACCGAGGCTATGGTGATTCTCTGTACTTTGTCCGTATTCATAATGACAAATCCATTTGAAGAACCTGTGAAGTATGACGGCAGATCTCCTAACGCATCTGATCCATGGAGTTTAACTTTCGACGCTTTTAAGAAAAAACAGTTGAATCTTGAAATCGAAAGCGAACCGGGACTGGATACTCTTGAAAATGTCTACGATACCAGTGAACGTAGTGAGACGGGAATCAGAGGCCAGTTTGATTTTTCATATTACAAGGGAAAATACTACTGCTATTTTGGCTGTGCTCCCGTACTGACCTTTTATATCCCGTATTACTTGAAAACCGGAATGCTTCCCACAGTTGGAATGGCTCTGGGATTTTTCGGGGTATTGGCTGTCTGGTTTATGTGCAGAACTATTCTTACAGCAGTGAGGTTGATGTTACCAAGGGCAAATCTGCTTTTGCTCCTTGGATTTATGGCGGTCGTTCCGGGGTTCACCGGGATATATTATTGCGTCAACGGCATAAATAATTATACGCTGCCTACTATCTGTGGCTTATGCTGGATATTTCTCTGCCTCTGGACAAGTCTTGAGGCTTGTCTTACAAAGAAAAAAGTTCTCAGGCTCGTGCTGCTGTTTATTTCCGGAATTTCACTTGCATTGTGTGCGGCGTCTCGTCCCGGAATAGTTCTGTGCAGCGTGGTTCTTATACCGTTGTTTATCGGTATACTTCGAAACAAAAATTACAGTTTTTTATTTCGTGGAGCACAGGCGGCATGTTTTGTTGTACCGCTGATTATCGGCGGATGCCTCCTTATGATATACAATAATGCAAGGTTTGACTCTCCATTTGATTTCGGATTTAAATATCAGCTTACAGTGAGCAATATTTCCGCCAACAAGATTACCCCGGCAGGATTGCCGCCCATGCTGTATCATTACTTTTTTCAGCTTCCGAGAGCGTCTGGTATCTTTCCGTTTTTTGAACCGACTTTCTGTATGTTGTATAACTACAAAAAATACACATTTTTTGCCGATTGTGTCGGAATATTCACATATCCTGTGATTGCGGCGGGATTCGTTTTAATGCCTGCTGTAATTGGAAAGCGCAATGGCAGAAACCGATTTTGCGTTACCGGAGTTCAGCGCAGCTTCTTTATTATTCTTTGTTTTTTGACGGCTGTTCTGATAGGTTGGTCGAATTTCTGTCTTGGCGGAGGCGTGACACGGTATGTCATTGATTTTATGCCGGTTATTATGCTTGGCACGCTGCTTTGTATACTTCGTGGTGCAGGAACCCCCGGAAATCATACTATGAGGTATGTTTTGATATGTATCTCAGAGGCAGCTACGTTTATCATATGCTGGCTTCTGGCGCTTCAGGTCAGGGACGGAAGCATTCTCCGACGTTTCCCGGAATTATACGATATTGTTGAAGATCTTGTAATATTCTGGCAATAACGTATTGCCGAGTAAAATCTGATTTTTTTAAGGCAGCGCCGCATTAGATTTTTATCTGATGCGGCGCTGTACTTTTTTATATATTCGATCTTATTATTTTTCTTGATGACGTTTTAGGAAATTCCGTATTACGTAGAATAAGCTTTGAAATGCGCTTGGCAGGCGGAAATTCGTCGTTGACATCGTCAATTTTTTTTTGTATTTCACTTGTTATGTCATCCGATACATATTCCGGGTCAGGATAGATCTCTGCGGTAATCGCATTATCACGTTCATATACTACTATTTCCTTGACAGGAGCAAAAAATGCAAACTGATTTTCTATTTCTTCCGGAGAAACGTTCTCACCGTTGGCAAGAATAATGAGGTTCTTTTTTCTGCCTGTAATGTACAGATATCCGTCATCATCGCAGTAACCAAGATCGCCTGTTTTCAGCCAGCCGTCTTTGGTGAGCGTTCTTTCCGTTTCTTCCGGATTTTTATAATATCCCATCATTACCGAGGGGCTTTTTACCCAGATCTCGCCGTCGGTTATTCTGACCTGGCATCCCGGAACGATCCTGCCGACCGATTCAGGTTTTGGGCAGTATTTAACGCCGGTGCATATTCTCGGCGAACACTCCGTCATGCCGTAACCCTGGGCGATTTCTATACCGAATTCACGGTATCCGCTGATTATATCCGGACTGAGATATGCTCCCCCCGAATAGATCACACTGAAATTCTCACCGAATATTTCACGTGCCACGGCGGTCTTATCGGGGTTTTTTATTGCTGCCTGCTGCATTCTGGTAAGAATCGAAGCGGCGATCATAGGAACGAATGTTATGTCTGTGGGTCTGAATATTTTCAGATTTTTTACTATTCTCATTATGGAATCGTTGACGCAGACCGTTCTGCCGTACCAAAGACTGCACAGGATATCGCACGTGAAGCAGAATACATGATGGATAGGCAGAACTGTCATCCGGCGATCCCCACGATAATTCATGTCCGGTTCGCAGGTAGCGTTGTCAATAAGATTTTTGTTGCTGAGCATTACGCCCTTGCTCTGACCGGTTGTTCCGGACGTAAAGAGTATTGCAGCCAGATCGTCTTCTGACGGCGAACATTCCGGCTTTTTTCCGTTATATTTCTCTGTGATATCACCAAGAAATTCCATTTTTTCATTCCGGTTATGAATACTTATGATGCATTTTATTCCTGGGCAAAGTTCTCTGAATTTTTCTGCATCAGTTTCGTGATGTTTGTCAAGAAATAGTATTTCGCTGTCGGAACGGTTTATCTCGTCAGCTATTCTGTCAACGTTGTTTGCACTGTCAAGAGGTACAGAAACGTTTCCGCTGCACTGAACGGCGAACCATGCTGTCAGATATTCGTAGCTTGTTGATCCCACAAGAGCGGCATGGAGTCTTCCGGGAAAATTTTCCTGTATCCAGGCAGCGGCCGAGTCGCAGTCCTGACGGAAACGGCGGAAACTTCTTTCACGTATCTCCTTGTTTATATATTCGAGAACAAAAGGTTCGTTCCCGAAACGTTCATCGGCATAATAGACGAGGTCTTTCAGTGTTTTGACTTCAATCATTTTTTAGCCCTCCGAGATAAGCGATAAGGTCTCCGACCGTTTTCTTTGAAGCTGCTTCATATTCGTCAAGTTCAATTCCGAATTCATCTTCGCACTCTCCGAGCATACACATAAGGTCGTACGAGTTAAATCCAAGATCTTCCGAAAAACGTGAGTTTTCGTTTATTTTGTCTGATTCTGCGTCAACATACTGGCAGATAAGATTTTTTAAATTTTCAAGCATTATTATTTCCTCCTGATAAAATATAGGCGGCAGATAACGTGCAAAGCTGTAAGATTGCTTTGTGCGGTACTGCTGATTATGTCATATCAATGATTTCCTGAATTGTTTTGCCCGGATTTTCGATACTTCTGAATAGAACACGTCCCGTGAAATAATACAGAAACTCAATTTCCTGGGGTGTCGCCAGGTCTGACTGATAACCGAAATGGAAAGTCAGACCGCCGTCGCCGAAGCGATGCATTGCGGTGATATAAAACGGCTGAGGCTGCCTGCCGCTGCTGTACCATTTGCTTTTTACGGGTATATCTTTAAGATATGGCACAAGACTTTTCAGCGTTGCATTCTGGTAAGTAAAGGCAACACTCTGATATGTTCCGCCTTGCGGATATCCGAAATGCGCTCTCTGTTCACTGTAAAATTTCAAGGTGCTGTAGTCGGCATGAAGAAATACATCCTGCTGAGCTTTGTTGATGATCTGCATGGATTCAAGGACTGTAGCGTCGAGAGAAATGATGGTTCTGAGATCAAGACAGTGCATCCTCACTCCGCCGCAGCGTTTATTGAGCAGTGTTGATCTTCGGCTGATAAAGTCTTTGATTGTGACGTCGGTTTCGTTATTGTTAAACTTTGAAAGCACTGTTCTGATAGCGTGAAGAATAACGACGCTGACGGGAATATTATATTTGTCCGCAAATTGCAGTATCTTATTGGTAGAATCGACGCTGAGGTCGTAAGTCACTGTACTTCCTGCGCCTGTCTTGGTATGGAGTAAACCCCAGCGCTGGTCAGGGGAATTATTTTTACGGCGCAGTTCGATAAGTCTGCCCGGACCTGTATAGTCAGTATACATAGGCTCAGACCGGTCAAGGATGTTATGCCAGAACTCTGTATCACGCTGTTGTTTTTTACTGCCTTCGTATTCAAGATCTTTTCTTACAGATTCGATATATGAAGTCATGGGTTTGGGGTATGGGAGATCGTACATAAGATTACAGTAGATATCCATAACGTCTCTTGTAAAAGTGATAACAGATGAAGAATCCATGCAGCAGTGGTGTACATTCAGGTAATATCCGTTGAAGCCGTCAGGCATGGATACGATAACTATTCGGGAAAGTTCGCCGCCAAATGTATCGAACGGCTGGGAAGTCCACCTGTCAAGGATAGAATGTGCCTTTTCCTCAGTCAGGGAAGAAAAATCGTAATACTCGAAACAGCAATTTTCGTACGGCATGATATATTGCCAGAGCTCGCCTGTTTCCGGGTCTTTCCAGATCCTCATTCTCATGGATTCGCACCGCTCTACAGCCCGGTTCAGCGCTTCTCTGAGGACTGATATGTTAAGGTCTGTCTGGAGATACTGACCTATACCGATATTTACTATCTCGTGTGTAGGGCTCAGGGAAAGAGTGTATATATGCACCATCTGTGCAGGAGTCAGGGGATAACAGTCACGATTTATTCCGCCTATTGTTTTTTCCATAACATTGAACCTCCAATATTTTCTTTGCTATAATGTTATCATATCTTTCACTATTAGTCAAGCTTTTTTATGGAAGTTAGACAATAGTCAATTAATAGAGAAAAGTTGCATATACAGCAATAAATTATTTAATCAGACAGGCGGGTTTGTGAGCGTTCAAAAGAAAATATTGACATTTTTGCTGATTCAGTGTATAATTAATAAAATAGAGATTTTAGGAGATAAATAATGAAAGATTTTCTTAATTCGATATATGAAAATAATATGAGACTTGAAATACCCGCTGAATATTCAGAGTATATACACCTGCATCCCGTAAAGATTGCATATTATGATCCTGAAAACGAAGAGCAGGCGTCAATTGCCGCAAAAGTAAAGTCAAAATTGCTTTGTATGATGACGATGACTGTTGTTCTGCTACTGATTTTTACCATAGTCGCTATAACAGACGGAAACAAAACTACTGCGGCGATCCTTATGTGTGCTTTTACAACCTTATTCATAGGGTTTACTTTGCGTATCGTCTGCATGAAGCCACAGATCGTTACCGGAAGAACGGTTATCAAAACGAAACAGCTGCGTCAGGGAAGCGGCAGAAGGTATTCGTACCATGTTGCCATCGCCGTAGATAAGCCCGAAAAAGCTATTTATTCAGGAATCAATGTCAGCAAGAAGGACTATGAAATTATCCGGGAGGGCACGCCGATTTTAGTCGTAAACATTACAGGAAACGGCAGAGTTTTTGAAAACTCATAAACAGGCTCAAAAATATTAAATATTCAGGAGGTTTTTCTGAATGAATCAGATAAGAAGTTTTTTTTCATTCAAGACCGTCTATTCCCAGAATAAGACTTTTCTTATTTTTTCTATAGGAAGAAAGGAAGAAATAAATTACTCACAAGTACAGATGCTGGAAAACGATGCATACCGTGATTACATACTGCCTTTTCAATGTACGAAGACCGCATCCACGAATAAGATAAGCTTTGATGTGAGCGGTCTCACGTCGCTTTCGGAATATCTGAAAACTGAAATGAGGCAGGAACAGTATTTTGAAATAATTTCCGGAATACAGAAGATAATTTCATTTTGTCAGAAATCTTATCTTTCAACGGACAATCTTATCTGTGACACCAGGTATATGTATTATCATAATACGCAGAAAAAAATTCTCATGCTGTACATTCCGGTGAAAAATCAACATTATATATGTGACAGCATTTCGGACTGTCTGAAAAAAATCCACAACAGTGCAAAAAGCGTAATAATTACTGACGGCAATTATATGAACAGGTACGAGAGTTATCTTGAACGCTTTGCCGGTTCGCACAAAAAGAACGGCACTAACTCTTTTTCTCCGGATTCTCTCCTGCACTTTTTCAATGAGAACAGCGTCAGGAAAGACGCTGCAGAGGGACAGAAAAACTCTGTTGAGAAATCTGATATCGGGCATGACAAATTTCCCATAAGTCAACAGCTGATTTCCGTTCCTGTGGATGAGGAAAAGCCTGTGCAGGATAGTTTTGTGCAGCCTGTCATTGAACCGGTCCAGCAGACATACAGCGCAACCGTGGTAAGATCACGCAGAGACGAGTTGTTCCTTACCGATCGTTACGGCTGCCGGTTTGAAATATGGAATTTCCCGTTTACAATAGGAAGAAATGACGACAATGATCTTGCTGTCCATGAGAGTACGGTCTCAGGCAGGCACGCTGTCATAACCGAGGATTGCGGCAGATATTTCATTAAGGATGAATCGTCCAACGGTACTTATCTAAACGATGAGAATAACAGAATATCTTATACCGAGATAAACAACGGAGATAAATTATACTTCGACAGTTTTCCATATGTTTTTTCAGTTATAAAGGCGGAAGAACCAAAGGAAAGTTCATCAGGAACGGTTATGGTGTCAAGAAGACGGCAGCCGGAACGTCCGACAGAGCCTGTTTCATTTCCGGCACAGAACATTGGAAATGAACAGCAGCATCCGGCAGCGGCATCTCCGGCGCCGGGACAAAAAGCGCTTGCATATCTGCGCAGGACAGATGATACGGTTATCAGGATAATGAGCTTTCCGTATACCGATTCGTCTGTTCTGGGAATAACGATCTATACAGAAAAAGTCAAAAGCAGAAACGCAATATTTGTAAAGAACGTTTCTTGTAATTCGATTGTGTTTGAAAATTCCGTGGTGGAATACGGCGCATCAGCTGAGATATTTTCAGGATGTTCGCTTATTATCAATTCTGTTAAATATACTTTTTTTGTGGAGAACTGAAACTGCGTATTCAGCATTTCAGACTATGATTAGGGAGTTTATTATCAGTATGTTTATTTATTCTTATGTCAGCACTGAGGGCACAGTTAAAAAGGTGAATCAGGACGCTCTTATGATAAAGAACGCCGGGTTCAGGGGGAAGGACATTCTATTTGCCGCTGTATGCGACGGCATAGGCGGTCTTTACGGCGGAGAAGATGCGAGCTCGTGCGTTATCAAAGCAATCTCCGATTGGTTTGAGACAGACTTCGCAGATCTACTCAAAAACGGAAAAACTATCCTGGATATAAGGAGAAGCCTTGACGAGCGGCTTCACAAGATCAACGATGCCATTAACAGGGAGTGCGCAAAAGGCAGGGAAATGGGTACGACATTTACATCGCTGCTTATAGATACGTACCATGACGCTATGCTTGCCGCTCATGCAGGCGATACAAGACTTTACAAGATTTATGACGGAAATATGGAAATAGTTACCGCCGATCACTCTGTTGTCGCAGAAGAAGTGAGGCGTGGGCTTTTAAGCGAAGAGTCGGCAAGATTTGACAAGCGCCAGAATCAGATAACCAACTGTATAGGTGCAGGCGAAACAGGCAGAATGTATGACTTTATAATCCAGAAGCCTGAAAGGAACTGTGTTTTTATGCTTTGTTCTGACGGCTTCAGAAAGATGATCTCAGGCGAAGAAATACAGCAGACGCTTTCACCTGCATCAAATCCCGATCAGGCGGCGCTGAACAAATCGCTCAGATATCTTCTTGATCTGAATATGGAGCGCAGGGAAAATGACAATATAACGGCGCTTGCAGTAATATTCAAAGGAGAATGATGTCCGAATGAGCGTAAATGGAAAGCTGTTGGCAAACCGCTATGAAATTGAAAAAATAGCTGGACGTGGCGGAACATCCGTCGTGTATAAGGCTTATGATATTCAGGCTGAGAGAGCTGTAAGAGCTATAAAAGAGATCGACAAATCGAGAGCGGAAGAATATGATATGGCAAAGCTTGAATCAGCTCTCATAAAGGAACTTTATGAGGCAGACCAGTCAAACGCATTTTTTCCGAATATCATTCATAGATTTGAAACCGACCGATATTTCTATATTGTCCAGGATTTCCTTGACGGCGAATCTATGGGATATATGCTGGAAGCCGGTCCTATGCCGTATAAGATGTTCATAGAATCGGCAAAGCAGATCTGCTTATTTATGAAATTCTTTCACAGCACCGGTCGTGTTCACAGCGATATGAAACCGGAAAACATAATGGTTCTTAAACCGGGTAAGGCGCTTATGGACAGCGGAGCTAAAATGAAGCTTAAATTCATTGACTTCGGTACGGCAATAAGGAATGCAACCGGTGTTACCGGATACACTCCGGAATATGCCGCTCCTGAACAGTACCGTCAGTCAAGGCTTGATGAACGCACCGATATTTTTAATATGGGCGCTACGTTCTATCACATGATACAGGGCAGAAAGCCTCTAAGAGTTTACAGTGACAACCGAATGATGACAGCCCAGGAACGATTTAAGTTTGACAAAAATATCATCTCTGATATAAAAAGAATAATCATGAAATGCGTTGCCGATGATCCTGATATGCGTTACAGGTCATGCGACGTTCTTTACAGGGATCTTTGCCGTGTAGAGAGACATTCAAGTGTCCGCTGGATAACCTTTTCTCTGTCGATGACATTGCTCTCCTTTATTCTTGCCGGTATATCTTCACATATGGCGAAATCGCTTGACAAGAAAAATATAGCCAAAAACTATGCTGCGAATGTTAATAAGGGAAATTACGCCGAGGCAATAAAACTGGATCATACGAACAGGGACGATATTTATTCAAAGCTGATACAGGATTTTACGGCAGACAGCAAACTGGATGCAGACGAGGATAATTTCATTATAAATGAGATAAAAAGTCATGATTCGATTAAAAAAAGCGATGATAATTACGGCAGGTGTATGTATGAGATCGCCAATGCTTACTGGCTGTATTATAGTCCGTATGAAGACGATACCAGCGGAATGAGCGAAGCCGAACAGAAAGAGTATAGTATGCGCAGAGAACTTGAGCTTGAAAAAAGAAGGATAAGCGCTTCTTACGAGTGGTTTGAAAAGGCTGTGTCAGGTAAGGATTTACAGCAAGGTATGCCGGATGCCTATAAGCGTGCGCAGATCTTTTTGAATATAGGAAAATTTTATAACGATATAGACCGGATGGAAAAGGAAGGTACTGACAGCGGTAAATTCTATGAGGATATGTGGGAAAATATTGAGGAAATGTCGGAATACATAGATGAATCAAACGAGGTCGTGAGCGTGCGTGTGTGCCAGACTCTGCTCAGTCTTATTTCAAGATATTCTTCAAAGTTCAGACAAAACGGCATTGACGCAGCAAGTCAGGAGCAGATACTTGAACATATAAACAGAAAAGTCTATCAGGGCGGCGAAATATCTTACAGTAACGATTATGCACGCAGCATCGCAGAAAGTTTTGATACCGAAGCTGTGGAACTGAAGCTTGAAATGGCTTATGCTGATGAATAAGGTGATAAAATGAGTCCTAAAATATGGCATGATATATCATATGTTTTTTTGGCGTCGGGAATTGTTTTTCTGGTGCTGACTATAATTCTTTCCGTAAGGTTCCAGCTTTTTTCTATGATAAAGTCAGAGTTCGGAAATAAAAAGAAAAAGGAAATTTCCGGCGGAGAGGATTATTTTGCCTATGTTGAAAATAAAAATAAATCACTTAATAATATTGAAGAAATAAAAGGTTCCATTAATACGGAACTTAGCGGTAAAAAAAAGCCTCCGGAGAAAACGGCGTATCAGCGTGCGGCGGACGATCCGGCCTCTACTGTGTTGATATCCTCGGTGAAGAGGTCTGTTCCGCAAGGCGGCGGAGCTACGGTTGTCAGTTCAAGAAGAACAGCTGCGGATACGCAGGATAATGACAGTCTGGTGATAAAAGATAGTATTATAGTGATACACGGTAATCCGGATGTTATCTCTATGTAAACAGAGAAAGGAAATATTTGGAATGAATTTTTTTAAACAAACAATATCAGCAGCGGTATCCGTTGTGCTTGCACTCTCAATGGCTGCTTCGTGGAACTTGTGTACAATGGCTCTGGACGAACCGCTTGATATTCACCTGACTATTGAGACGAAAGAGATTGATTTAGCAGATATTCCAGATAACAGAGTAGTATCACTTGAAGTGTATATGGATAATTGTCCGCCCATCACGGGAATGTGGGTGTATTTTGAAAAAGATCCGAGGATTGAATTTAAAGAGATAGCGCCTTTTTCGATTGTGGAGGGCGTTGAGGGTGTAAGCCCTCTGAATACGGTATCTTATCAGGAACTCGAACCGGATAAGCTTGGGTGCGGCATACCGGCAGACTATGGTACATTTTTAGTTCATTCCGGAGCTATAATAACTGTAAATGTCGTTATTCCGGAGAATGCAAATAGCGGAGACTTTTATCCGGTTAATTTCACAAAAAATATTTCGAGTGCATCAATGTCTGTCGATCTCGGAGATGAATTGTCGGACAGATATGACGAGTCATCGTTTACAATGCTTAATAACGGAGGCATTTTAATAACGGAAAGCACCCAGGCTGATACGCCGCAGCCTGAACCTCCAGCTCCGGAAGAACCGGATGCAGACTCTCCAGGTAACAGCGGCGAAAACACGGATACGCCCGATAACGGCAACACATCAGAAAATGACAGTGGAAACGGCCATGGAACGCCGGTTACTACTGCTGCGGCTTCTGTACAGAATAAAAAAACTTCTACAACAGTCACATCAACAAAAGTTACTGCGACAATTTCTGCAACTTCTTTTTCAAAGACTACATCTTCGTTATATTCCACGACAGTTACGAAAACTGGCGTAAGCACGACGTCTGTAAAAAAGGATACTGACGGAAACGATAAGGAGGACTCCGGAAAAAAAGGAAATAACTGGGCGGTAGTCATCTTGATAACCTGCGGCGTGACGGCTGTAAGCTCAGCAGCAGTCGTATTGACAAGATCGAGGAGAAAAAATAAATAAAGGGCGGTTTGATTATTATGAATCCAAAAAGAGAAACACTCAGAAAAACAGCAGCGTTTATCTCAGCTTTATCATTTCTTTCGGCAACATCAGGATTTGGAATGACAGGCGTATCAGCGGCTGGAACGCATAGAGGAAGTTCGACTGCGGGAACAGCTGGCAGAGTTTCTGTGTATAACAGCAGTACTCCTTCAGTAACAACTTCTGTTCCTGACGCCGGTATGAGTACTGCCACAACGACACCGGCAGTCACTACGACTTCAACAACTACAACGACCACGACAACTACAACTACAACGACTGCGAAAGTAATTACGAATATTGATTTTAGTCCGGAATCTGGCAGCGATATTCCTCAGGATGTGAAAACGGATATATACAAAAGTATTATTGCTAAGTTGCAAGAGAATCAATTCAACGAAAATATGTACAATGAACAGTCTCTGACAATTTCATATGATCCGGAAAGGGAAGATGAATTAACAGAGGTTTTAAAAGGAAATGAATATAATATATTCCGGAACAATGGATTGCTCTATCATGCTGTTTATAATGAAATAAAAAAGAAGATTGACTGTACCATCTATTATCAATTGACAAACAGTAAAGAGGCAGTTGAAAGTTATAAATTTATAGATACAATAAACGTAAATGGTTCTGATTATATAAAAAAGGGGACATCTGTTTCAGTTGCTGATTTTATATTGAAAAAGGGCTATAAATTAACTCCGGTTAATAATAATGCCGTTACTGTTGACGGCGCTGTAAATATAAGCAGTAACGAAATAAAGATAAACAACAATAGAAAGTTCAGCATTTATAAATGCAGTGTTAAGGTAAAAATAATCTGCGAAGACTCAAAGGTAAAAGATAACAATAACAATTTTCCGTGGAATCCTCCCCGGGAGGAACTGATTATTGATACTAACTGGGTTGATTTGTACAAAGAAAATATCACTATATCCGCAGATAATCCGGACGGCACTAATAATCTTGTCATAAACAAAAAAATATATAATAATACTACTTACTCAACCTCCCTTAGCGATCTGCTCAATAATTACGCTGGGGATGAAATCAGTTACGTGGATGGAGCCGAAGTTAAAATAAATGTCGTAGCTGCGCCTAAGAAAGTGAAAGTTACCAGAAATTTTGACGGTAATAAAGCAGAGGAAGATTACAAGCTGGATCTCAAACAAAATAATAATATCAGCATTCCTTATGTTACAGTGTATGATGGCAATACATATTTTCTATCCAGTTACAAGACGAATAATAATAACAGCCGAAGCTTTACTTATGACTATATCATTAACGAAATGAATAAACAGAATAATTCTGTTTGCGACCTTTATTATAATAATCATTTTAAAAGTCAGTTTGGCGATGATGTTCCTGTGGAACTTTATTATGAAAATGTTGTTTCCGGAAATGAAGAGAATGATATTGTCGGAACTATAGCCGGACTTATCGGAGGAACGGCAGTCGGCGATGTAATATATATCAAGCCGAAATTAAATTATGGATGGACAGAGAGCAGTTACAAGGGAAAAACGTTTACTATTATAAACGACGACGGAAGCACCGGCACATTTTCTACTAACGCTGAAACAGGCGGTGCAACATTATTACAGCAAGGCGGTATTTCTATCTCTAAGGTTATTCTCATGAATAGAATTGATAAGGACGGAAATTACATAGCTGATCCCATGACGCCGTTTATCATTTATTATGACGATCATGCCCCCGAAACGAAAGTTCCGGAGGAATCTGACAAATGGTCGGATAAGAATGAATTCAGATTTGATTTCACTGTTAGCGATAAAGAGGATGAGCTGCAAACTTCAAGCCCATATCTTACGGAAGATATTGAAAAAATAAAGAATGCCACGGATCTTTCTTCTGTTGCTTCTATAAACGTTGCCGGTCATGTATTTAAAAAGCCCGACCTCGGCTGGGATGTTTCGCCTAACTTTACAATGGATGGAAATGAAGCGTCCAATGAGGAAAGCAAGTACAACGTTATTCTGGAAAAGAATGTAAACAAAAATGGAGAGATTTATTTTACAGCAGTTGTATCATTGAAAGATCCCGAAGCCAAAGGCGTAAATGAAGAGATACAAATATTTGCGACAGATGCGGCAGGAAATGTTGAATTTCCGAAAACAGTAAACGTGAAGATAGACCTCGGAGCGCCTAAAGCAGAAACCATAACTGTAAATAAAGAAATAAAAGACGGTTATCTGGAAAAGGGGAACGATCTGACGGTAAAAGCTGACTTCAACGATGAATACCCCGGCTACGCTTGTTCCGGTGTTGTGAAGATTATCTACAGGTTCTGTGATCTTGAAGTCGTTAAGGAAGAAAACGATCTTTACAGCGACGCAAGTTTTGAGGTAAAAGACGCCACCTGCAAGGGTGTTATTTCAGTGGAGCTTTTTGATCGTGCAGGCAACTCGGCAACATATTACTACAGATATGACGGCGATACCGAAGTGACTGACGATCTCGATTATGCTTCAGAGATAATTGTGGATAATACTAAGCCGCAGATTGCCGAGATAGTCGCTGCTGACCCTGACTATACTGAAAACGACAAAGTCTGGTACAGAGATTATCCGGATATGTATGTAAAGGCGTCGGACGACGGCGACATCAGGTCTGGTATATCTGTGCTTAAATTTAACATAAACGATCAGTATATTGAACTTGGCGAAAATCAACTTACCGGAACAGACGGATATGCAAGCATCGGAGCGGCAGCGGCTGATCTTGAAAAAGAAAATTCCTGCTACATCGTATTTGAACCGGACAAGACTGATAAAACGGCTTTTGTTCCGTATTTGAAAATCAGGAATAATATTGAGGTGAAAATCAAGCTCACTGATAAACCGATTCTTCTTAAAGACAGCGGAGAGCTTTTGGTATCGCTTATTTCTGTTGACCGTGCCGGAAACGAAAGTGAAAAAAGAGATTTCAGATGTTTTGTTGATAACACCGTTCCAGATGTTAAAGGTATATTTGAAAGAGGCGTTAAAGAAGGCACAAACGATATTGATAATAGCATAAATATGTACAGATACGGTACATTTGCCGACCACAGAATAAATATAAGAGTACCTGTTTCTGACGGCTCCGGCGTTCCTTCGTCCGGCTATAAAAAAGCAGTGCTTAGTTATACAAAAAGAAGCGGCGAAACTGTTACTTTCGTTTCAACTGATATAAAGGACGGTTATGCTGTATTCAGCATTCCGGAAGAATTTGGAGAAAACTCTGTGTTTGCCGGTACTATGAAGATGAAGATCATAGATAACGTTGAAAATGCATCGGATGAGATTGATCTTAAATCCGATAAGTTCGGCAGTGACTTTGTTGTTATTGAAAATATAAAACCGTCCGTTTCGAAAAATCCGGTTCTGGCAGGAGAAAATAAGTATGAAAAGAACGTTGACGGTGAAATGCAGATCTGGTTCAGCAGCGATGTCAGCCTCAAATACGATATATCTGATGCAGAATCAGGAATATCCAGTGTAAAGATAGAAAGAAAACATGAAAGCAGCGATACAGGCGAATCCGTAAGTTCCGATGACTATACCGGACTTGAGTCCGTTACAAAGAATGCTCCTCATACAGTTTCTACAGCGGCAGGCGTTGACGGCAGATTTGATTTTTATGTCAATGTATCCGATAATGCCGGCAATTCAACAACCAGGGATTTTACTGTTTACAAGGATACTGAAACTCCGTATGTATACTCGATCAATTTTAATGATATTGTAAAAAACAACGATTCTGAGCTTTTGACGGAACGTGATCCGGAAAAGTACAGCCACTTCCACAATAGCGATCATATTGCAGTGATAACCGTAAAGGATGATCTTGGTGCAAGTGCAGGAATAGATCTGATTTGCTGCGAACTGTATAATTCTGACGGAACGCTGTTCAGATCATATACTTTTGACGATACAGCTTTCTATCCGACCGGCGAAAAAGATACATATGCCGCTGAATTTGTGATTCCTGAGGGATTCAAAGGCGATATTAAAGCCTGGACGACTGACAAGGTAAATCACAGATCGGCTGTTGTTTCTCCAAACGGCTTTATATCCGAGGGAAACGCTACTCATGATAATGCAGCATATGAACATATCAGCATAGCACTGCCATCAACTGACAAACGTGATACAGCCGGCAGACTGCTGTATAATCATAATGTGGACGCTGAAATAAATGTCAGTGATATGCACTCCGGAATCAGTGCGGTAAGATGGAGAACATCAGATGACCAGAACTGGCGTGAAATACAGATCGACGCTGATGGAAATATAACAGGTGATTCCGCAGGCTGGTATGTTGAAAGAAGCGACAGAAATATTGTCCAGAGTATAACAAGAAACGTCACCGTCGCCAGAGATGCCAATAACGATTTTATTCAGGTAATTATGCTGGATAATTCAAATAACAGCACGGAGTCTGTAAGCAGATTTAGCATAGACAAACAAAAGCCTGTTATAAGTGTGTCCGGAATTGAAAGTTCAAGTGAAATCAAGTATTACAATTCTTACAAAACGGTTCATGTTGCGATAGCTGAGAGAAATTTTGATGATCCTGTTATAAATAATGCCGTTGACAGGGGATTTGCAGATGATAACAGTACCGACAGCAATTCAGATCAGTTCAGGCATATAAGGGATCTTGTATTCAATGCAGACGGAAAATATTCGATAAATATCAGCGATACCGATCTTGCAGGAAATGTATCCGATGAATACGCATCCGGTACATTTGTTGTTGATACTATTGCACCGAAGGCTTCTGTTACGGTAAAAAAGAATGATGGTTCTGTTGTTGCCAACGGTGAAAATACCTATATCGACTCTGCGGTACAGACTATTGTTAATGTGACTGAGGAAAATTTTGATCCTAAAAGTGTAAATATAACGATAAACGGAAAGGCATATGTGCCGGAAAACTGGAGCGGAACATCTTCTCATTCTGTTATTGTTCCGATGAGTTATTTCAAGAATGACGGCACATATACGATTTCGGTATCAGGAAAAGATCTTGCTGGAAATGCAATGAAGACTGTTAATGTTTCGTTTACTATCGATCAGAAATCACCTGTGATCGAGATGTCCGGTGTTATGGCTGCTAATAAGGACGATGTAATTCCTGTTGTGGTAATGACCGATCAGAATTATGAATCAGGCAGCGTAAAGCTCTACAGAAACGGCGAAGAACTTAAAATGACCGAGGAAAATAACGGAAAATCCGTCAGGTATGCTCTTGATGAGAACGGTAATTATATAACTGCTGGCTGGGTGATAACAAACGACAAAAACGGCACGAGCAGAAAACTGGTATTTGACAATTTTACGGGAGAAGAGATCTTTGACGGTTCTTACAGGATCGAGGCTGAATCATCCGATATGGCGAAAAATTCAAGTTCGGATTCTCTTGAATTCTCTGTGAATAGATTTGGATCGGTTTTCACGGTAAAGGACGCCGAAAATATTAATAACAAATATCTCAATAAATCTCCGTCACTGACGATTACCGAAAGAAATGTTGACAAACACAGTTCCGATTCAGAACTTGTCATTATTGTTGATAAAGGCTCCAATACGGTAAAGCTCACAGAGGATCAGTATATCGTTTCTGAAGCAGTGCAGCTTGAGGACAGGTCGGGATATGAATATACGTATACTATTCTTCCGGAAGTATTTGACCAGGATCTTGACTACAGCGTTTCGATACAGTCTGTAGATGAGGCAGGAAACAAAAACGTCAGCACGGGCAGAGGAGCTGAAATTAATTTCAGTCTCGATACTCACGACCCTGAATTTAAGTGTGACGATCTTGTTGACAAAGCTGAATTCAGACAGTCGGAAAGAGAATTCAGGATAAACGTAAATGAGAAAATAAAACATATTACAGTAAAAACGAGCGATGGTAAAGTGCTTCTTGATGAGGAATCAGAAAATGGTGAAAGCAGTTATACTTTTGTTGTCCCTGCTTCTAATTCGTCACGGGATCTTACCATTGAACTGACTGATCTTGCCGGAAATAAAACCGTTAAAACATATAAAAATTTGCTTATCACAGAAAATATTGCTCTGTATATGCTGCACAAGACATGGGTCAAGGCGATCGGAGCTTCTGTTATAGCCCTTCTTGGTGCATTAGGCGGTTTTATCTTTGTAAGAAAGAGAAAAAAGAACAGATAATTAAGGTGAAAATATGATAAATATCAGCGATCTGACAGACAAAGAAAATATAACGGGCGAGGATGTAGGGCAGCTCATAATTTATAATGACGTATATACGTATTCAATGCAGACCGGAAGGCGTGAACTGGATGATTATCAGTATGTGACTCAGGAAACGCTTGATTCACTTATGGAAAAAATTGATACCTGCGAAGATGCTGATATACTTGAATGCTACGTTCAGTTACGTTATTTTATAAAAAACGCCCAGGCAATGTCATATGCATATAATCAGCAGGCGCAGAACGGCTTCTGCCGTTTGCTGATGTATATGACGCAGGCTCAGCAAGTGGAGCACGCAAGGCGTATGATAGAACTTCTGCCTATGATAATGACATCTTCCCAATTCAGTGAAATGCGTAATCCGGGCGAGCTTGCGAGGCTGAGAGGAGTTGCGATAGTTGCCGATAATTTCCCGTGCCGTCCTAAATGCCTTGATGCTCATGATCATTTTATCGAACCGGAAATAGACTGCTTCCAGGAAATGATGAGCCTTGAACATTCTGAGACAATGGAGGAAAAGATTGAATACTTCCGTAATGAACTTATGCTTGGCGGACTTAAATGGCAGAATGCTTTTAACAAGCTTTTTGAGCTTATTGCAGAAAGAATAGATATACCTGAATTTACAGTATTCTGCACCGATACGGAAG